>NC_014315.1:1105000-1405000 GCF_000143085.1 Nitrosococcus watsonii C-113
GGTAACCTGCTAGGCTACGGATTAGGGTATTATGCGGGCCGGCAAGGGCTTCTTCGTTATGGGCAGCGCTTAAGCATAGTGAATCCAGCCCGCCTTTCCCGGATCGAATATTATTTTGATCATTACGGGAGTGGGCTGGTGGTCATCGCCCCGTTCTTTGAGGTGTTGCGGCAGCTTAATGGCTTTTTTGCCGGGACTATGAGAATGCCAATTTGGCACTTTATTCTTTGTATTACTCTAGGGACCGCGTTATGGGTGGGGCTATGGGGGGTTGGCGCCTACCTTCTAGGAGAGCACGTCCAGGAGGTATTTTCCTTTATCAAAAAAGCAGAACCCTATGTAGTTGCTGCAGGGGTATTTGTGCTGCTCGCGGCAACGTTGTATTTGCTGCGACGGCGCGGTGAATGCAGGGGATAGTGCTTGGCCGTTAATAAGCCCTTGGAATCGCTTCCCTGGTATCAGCGTCACCTCTGGCAAATCGTGCCGGTACGGGATGTGCTATGGATTTCCCTGGGGATATTCCTGTTATGGTTCGGCTATCAGCTGCGGGCTATTTTTATCCCCTTGCTCATAGCCTTTGCCTTTGCCTATTTATTTGATCCCCTCATTCGCTGGGGAGAACGGTATTGCAAAATGCCCAGGCCCGCGACCATCAGCTTGCTTCTTGCCCTGGTCATTATGAGTAGCGTGTCTCTAGTAGCATGGCTAGGGCCGGAGTTTCTCAAGCAGTTCGCGGAGTTGTTGCGCGGGCTTGTTGACTATCTTCAAACGCTTGCTATCGAATACGATATTCATCTTATAAAGTCTTTGCGGGCCAAGCTAGAAAATTGGGTTCAGCACCTGGAGGAAAATCCGGTGGGGTTTATCGTTGAAAATACTGAAACCTTGCTCATCGGCACAACCCAGGCTGTTACCGTAGTAAGTCACATTCTAGGCGCCGCCGCCTATGTGGGCACTATGATCCTATTAATTCCATTCTATTTTTTTATTATTGCCTGGCGTTTTGGCGCCATCATGGGCAAGCTAAAAGAGTTCATGCCTGCAAAAGAAAAAGACCGAATCCTTATTATTGCCAAGGAAATGGATGAAGCAGTAGCGGCTTTTTTTCGCGGGCGCTTGGTCATTGCTTTGGTGACTGCCGGATTGTTTTCTCTGGGCTGGTCGCCATTAATTGCGGATGTCCCCTACTGGTTGGTGCTGGGAGTCAGCGCCGGCATATTGAATTTTATTCCTTATTTGTCGACGCTGGCCTGGCTCGCGGCAATTTTCTCAAAAGGTTTAGCAATAGGCTTTAGCGGTGGTTTTGATCTGTGGCTAGTGATTATTTGGCCTAGCCTTGCCTATGGCATTGTCCAATTTCTTGATGGCTGGCTGCTTACGCCTTGGATCCAAGGACGCAGTCTCAATTTGGGCGCCATTACCGTTGTCGTTGTAGTGCTCATTGGCGGGACAGTTGGAGGACTCTATGGATTATTACTCTGTATTCCCATGGCCGCCTGTGCCAAGATTCTGTTTACCGAACTGATTTTGCCCCGTTTTTATCAATGGACGGAAAAACATTAGTTATTTTTATTGAAAGAGTAGGAGTTTCTCGGAGCTAGAAACCTTAACCAAGCGATTTATGGTGAGTTCTGGGATAAAAAACAGGGCGGATGTGGTTAATGAGCGAGGCTGCGATGGCGGCTGTGCCCGATTTGGGAAATATTTTTTAAAGTGTACCTCTTATCACCATAAGGGAGAAAATGGAGGTGAAACCACCTCCCTTACACCAGAATTATCGGATAGCGAAATCTTTGCCGTCTGAGAGCGTGTCTATCAGATTAAGTCTAGAGTTTTACATTGGCGCTAGTTTGTTCAAAAGACCGATCCTAATAAGCACTCATAATGCAGAACTACCGATAATTTTAAATCATGGGGGGCCTTCATGAATCACTACGTCGTTGAACTCGCGCAAACCTTGTTGAACACTGGCTTCGATCAGCTCTCCGAGCGCGAACAGCGGGTAATCCGCCGTATCGCCAAACGGGTCCATATCAGCCGCAACGTCAACCACGAGTTTGACACGCAGCTCACGCTCGGCCAGCGGTTGGCCGACCGGGTCGCCGCCTTCGGCGGCTCATGGACGTTTATTATTTTATTCACCCTGATTCTGGTGCTATGGGTGGTGTTGAACTCGGTTGTTCTGGCACGCGCTGGCGAGGCTTTCGACCCCTACCCCTATGTGTTCCTGAACCTGGTATTGTCGATGCTAGCGGCGATCCAAGCGCCGGTGATCATGATGTCGCAAAACCGCCAGGTAGTCAAAGACCGGCTCGACGCCGCCCACGATTTTGAGGTCAATCTGAAAGCGGAGTTGGAAATCATGCAATTGCACGAAAAATTGGATCAGATCCGCGACCAGCAGATCAAAGAGTTGCTAACCCTGCAGCAGGAGCACAGTCGACTGTTGGCGCTGCTATTGGAATGTTGCCCGCGGCCAGAAGCCACACCACCGCAAGGAGCATGAGGGCTGGATTTCCAGGACGGGGCCTGGGGGTGGGCTGCGATTTTATGGATATAAGATGATGGGCCAGGCTCTGAGAACGTCACCGTCCGCGACGGCAGACGCCGCGCTTGCGCTCGCTGCGCTTGGAGTGGTGTTCGGCGATATTGGCACCAGCCCGCTGTACGCGCTCCGCGCCTGTTTCCTTGGCACCCATCCGGTGGTGCCTACGGCGGCCAACGTGCTCGGCCTGCTGTCGTTGATCACGTGGGCGTTGATCGTCGTGGTCACCCTCAAGTACGTGACCTTTCTGCTACGCATCGACAACCATGGCGAGGGCGGCATTTTGGCGTTGCTGGCGCGGCTCAGACCTCGGCGTGAAACCCGCCATCCGCAACGCCGGTGGTTGGTGTTGCTCGGCATTGGCGGCGCGGCGCTGCTCTATGGCGACGGTGTGATCACCCCGGCGATTTCGGTGTTGAGCGCGGTCGAGGGTCTGACGCTGACGGCGCCGCTGCTGCGCCCAGCGGTGCTGCCAGTCACCGTGCTGATCCTGCTGGTGTTGTTTTTTGCCCAGGCGCGCGGCACGGCCCGCATCGCAGCGCTGTTCGGGCCGCTGATGCTAGTCTGGTTTCTGATCCTAGCAGCGCTCGGGGTGAGCGGTATCGCGCTGCGCCCCGAGGTGTTGGCGGCGCTGGCGCCGCACCACGCCATGCGTTTTCTGTTCGAGCAGGGCGGCTTCGGGCTGCTGGTGCTGGGAGCGGTGTTTCTTGCCGTCACCGGCGGCGAGGCATTGTACGCCGATATGGGCCAGTTCGGTCGCCGCCCGATCCGCTTGGCCTGGTTCGGCGTGGCGCTGCCAGCGCTGTTGCTGAATTACTTCGGCCAGGGGGCGCTGCTGCTGCAGGACCCGCGGACCACCGAGCCGTTCTTCCATCTGGCGCCTGGCTGGGCGCTGCCGCCGCTGGTGCTGCTCGCCACCGTCGCTACCGTGATCGCCTCGCAGGCGGTCATCACCGGCGCTTTTTCGCTCACCCGCCAGGCCATCCAACTCGGACTATGCCCGCGATTGCAGATCAGGCACACTTCGGCCGACGCCGCCGGCCAGATCTACTTACCGGCGGTGAACACGCTGTTGCTGATCGGCACGCTCGCGCTAGTGTTAGGATTCGGTTCCTCCGAGCGGTTGGCCGCCGCCTACGGTTTTGCGGTCTCGGGCACGATGCTGCTCACCACGCTGCTGATCTATGCCGTGGCGCGCCAGCAGACAGGCTGGAGTCGGTGGCGCGTCGGGCTGCTCGCCAGCGGGTTTTTACTCGTCGATCTGGCTTTCTTTCTCGCCAACGGGCCGAAGATTGCTGATGGCGGCTGGGTATCGGTGTTGATCGGCGGTAGCATTTTTATTCTGTTGACTACCTGGCATCGCGGCCGTGAATTGCTGGCGCAACGCCGCTGCGGCGCTGCACGCCGTAGCGGTGCCCGCCTGCTGCCGGCATGGCTGGCTGAACTGGGCGCCAGCCCCCCGCCGCGGGTTCACGGAACGGCAGTGTTTCTGACCACCCACCGCAACACGACGCCGCCGGTATTATTACATCACCTGCGTCACAATCAGGCGCTGCACCGGCAGGTGGTGCTGCTGACCGTACTGACCGACCATCGGCCGCGTGTGCCGCTCACCGAACGGTTCACCCTGGACAAGCTCGGCTTCGGCTTTTTTCGGCTCAGTGTCCATTACGGTTTCATGGAGTCCCCGAACGTGCCGGCGGCGCTGGCCGCCTGCGCGCCGCTCGGCGTCGTCGTCGACCCGGCCCGGACTACCTATTACGTCGGTCGCTGGACGGTGATCGCGATCGCCAATAGGACCGGTATGACCCTGTGGCGTGAACGCCTGTTCGCGTTTCTAAGCCGCAACGCGTTGCCGGCCACGGCGTTTTTCCGCCTACCGCCTGAGCAAGTGATGGAATTGGGGATGCCGGTCGAGATCTGAACCGCTACTTCATCCAACTGGTTGGTGCTGGGGTCAGTGCCGGCATATTGAATTTTATTCCTTATTTGTCGATGTTGGCCTGGCTTGCGGCGATTTTCTCAAAAGGCTTAGTAATAGATTTTAGCGGTGGTTTTGATCTAGGGCTGGTGGTCATCTGGCCTAGCCTCGTTTATGGCATCGTCCAATTTTTTGATGGCTGGCTGGTTACGCCTTGGATCCAGGGGCGCAGTCTCAATTTGGGCGCCATTACCGTTGTCATTATAGTACTCATTGGCGGGACAGTTGGAGGACTCTATGGATTATTACTCTGTATTCCCATGGCCGCCTGCGCTAAAATCCTGTTTACTGAACTGATCTTGCCTCGTTTCTATCAATGGACGGAAAAACATTGAAGCCAACAAAAGACTATAATCCCCGGTGGAGCGCGGACAGCTATCTCGCCCAAGCCCTGCGGCGGATTGGTGCTAGCGAGGCCATGAAGCATCTGCTCCAGGCATCCTACCGGGAAGTAAAATTTGAATTGCCTTTGGTGCGCAAAGATGGCTCGCTAGCCGTTTTTCACGGCTACCGGGTGCAACATAATCATAGCCGCGGACCCTTTAAGGGAGGTATTCGCTACCACCCTAGCGTCAATTGGGAGCACTCTCATGCTCTGGCTTCTGTCATGACCTGGAAAACGGCGCTCATGGATATCCCTTTCGGTGGCGCCAAGGGGGGGATTGATTGTGATCCCGCCATGCTCTCCTCCTCGGAGCTGGAAACCTTAACCAAGCGCTTTATAGCGAAATTAGGCCCGTTAGTGGGGCCGGATCAAGATATTCTGGCGCCCGATATGGGTACCAATGCTCAAACCATGGCTTGGCTGTACGATGCTTATTCCCAGGGACAGGGTGATGAGCCCGCGGTAGTGACTGGGAAGCCGGTGGGATTGGGGGGGTCCTATGGCCGGGCTGAAGCTACCGGCCGGGGGGTGGCGATGGTGGCCGCGTGGGCTGCTCAAGCGGAAAAACTTAACCTTACCGGCGCGACGGTGGCTATCCAAGGATTTGGCAATGTGGGCAGTTGCGCGGCCCGCTTCCTTGCGCAAAGAGGGGCCAAAGTGGTGGCTATCAGCGATGTGCGAGGGGGAGTCTATAGTGGTGATGGTTTTGATATCGAAACCATTATTCATTCCAAGGAAGCAGGGGGAAAATCTGCCTCGATTCTGGAGCTAGCTGGAAGAGGCGAAGCCATTAGCAATGAAGAACTGCTTACCCTGGGGGTTGATCTCCTGATACCGGCGGCGGTAGGGGGAGTATTGCATGAAAATAATGCGGACCAAGTAAAAGCCCGCCTGATTGTGGAAGGGGGTAACCTGCCCACGACCTGCGGGGCAGCCGAGATTTTACGGGATCGTGGCATCCCGGTGGTGCCGGATATTCTGGCCAATGCCGGTGGCGTTACTGTTTCCTATTTTGAATGGGCGCAAAACTTGCAACGCTATCGCTGGGAACGGGAAACAGTCCAGCAAAGATTGGAAAAGACTTTAAAAGAAGCGTGGGATAATGTACAAAAAAAGGCGGAAGAAGAGTCTCTTTCTTACCGGGAAGCGGCCTACACCATTGCCGTTGGACGGGTGAAACGCGCTATCGAGTTACGGGGATTTTGAGCAGCGCTGATTAAAACTAGTGTGGCAGGGGAAATTCAGTTTTCCTTTCGGGATAGTCCCCGATCCACACTACCCGCCACTAAGTGTTGCACCAAATTGTAGAGGATGATGGGCAGCATTACCCGGGGATGATCCGCCAGAGTCAGGGAGGCTAGCACCAGGCCCGTCCCGTTATTATTCATCCCCAAACCAAAGATTAGCGATATTTGCTGCGCCCTGTCGGTTTTCAATAGCTGGGCAAGTCCCCATCCCGAGGCGAAAGCGAGGCCGCACAGCCCCAACGTAATCGCCAGCATCACCGCAAGAAAATCAGGATCGGGATGAGCAATTGCCTGTGGTCTCGCCCAGGGAAACATCCCGTATCCATAGTCCCCAGTCTGGCCACCACGCCGCTACGGCATACGCGCCGAGCAACAGCCAGATAAACCGCCGGTGAATGAAGTGGGACAAAGTCGCAAGAAAGGACGGGCGTTTTTGTGTTTCGCTGTCGGTTGTCTCCTGTTCTGTTGGATTTGCCTTCATAGAAAACTCCCTAAAACAGTTTTAGGCTAAACGGCTAGCGATCCTTTTCCTCTTCTGCTCTCTGCGTCAGGGCTACCGCCGCGGCGATCAGGGAAAGATGAGTCAGGCCCTGGGGGAAATTGCCCAGCATCTCTTCTCTTTCGGTATCGTATTCTTCTGAATAGAGCCCAAGATCATTGCCGGTAGCTGCCGCCCGCTTAAACACCTCGCGCGCCTCTTCCAGGCGGCCTTGGTAGGCTAGGCACTCCGCCAGCCAAAAGGAGCAGGCCAGAAACACGCCTTCCTTGCCCTTTAAGCCATCATCGTGATTTTCTGCTCTATAGCGGCGCAGTAAACCTTCTTGTTCCAAATTCTTCCATACGGCATTCGTGGTCCTTATCATGCGCTTGTCCTGGTAATCCACAAACCCTACCATAGGCAACAGCAATAAACTTGCATCCATCTCAAAATGGTCAAAGGCTTGGATAAAAATACCCTGCCTGGAATCATAGCCTTTTTCTTCCACTGCCTGGCGGACCGCTTCCCGTTCCTGCTCCCACCATGCTAGCGGCGCGTGATTATCAAGGTCTGCAGCCAGTTTGATCCCGCGGTCCAAGGCTGCCCAGCACATGACCTTGGAGTGGACGAAATGGCGGGGTTCACCGCGCATTTCCCAAAGGCCCTGATCCGGCTTTCTCCAGTGTTCAGCAGCCGCATTCACAAGGCCCACCAGGAATTCCCAATAATCTTCATCTGGAGTTTGTCCTCGCTGGTGCCAGCGCCATGCTAGTTCTAATAATTCTCCATAAACATCCAGCTGGATTTGTGTTTCCGCCGCATTGCCTTGACGCACCGGCTTTGCCCCCCGATACCCCGGCAATTCTTGGATCTCAAATTCGTGCAGCCGCCGTTCTCCCCCCACGCCAAATAAAATCTGGACTTCGTCCGCACATCCGGCTGCGGTGCGCTCAAGAAAACGGCGAAAACCATCCGCTTCCTTGATATATCCCAGATCCGCCAAGGCTCTGACTGTAAAGGTAGAATCCCGGATCCAGGTAAAACGATAATCCCAGTTTCGCTCGCCGCCGGGTGCTTCGGGAAGGGAGGTTGTGGAGGCTGCCGCGATGGCCCCCGTGGGGGCATTGCACAAACCCTTGAGGACTATGGCCGAGCGGTGCGCTTGTTCGGCGTAAGGGCCGCTAAATTGGCCCTGGGAGGACCATGTTTGCCACCATTTGAAAGTCTCTTCTAGGCGCTGGTCCAGCGTTTCAATAGTAGGGATATCGACCCAGCCTTCATCGAGATTTTCCGGGCGCCGGTACAACAGGGAAAGACGTGCTCGTTGCCCCTCGTTAAGGTAGAAAGCGCCCTGAAGATTATGACGGTCCTTCATTTCCAGGGGAAAATCGCTGGAGATAAGCAACCCATCACTGCCTCCGATCACAATATAATAATCACCGGAGCGTTTATCTTGACGCCGCTGGATCCAGGGCTTGATAGCGCCGTAATCAAAGCGTGGCACGATTTCGACGCAGAATTTCACCTGCCCCTTTAGCCCTTCAAGCACTCTGAGTATCTGCCGGTGAGGATGCTGTTTCCCACCTTCTCGCAGCATAAAACAATCTAGGAGCTGGGCTTCCCCCTTGCTCGATCGAAAGGTAGTTTCCAGAATCAGCGTCTGGGGGAGATAACGGCGGGATACTTCATAGGGCTCCGGCGGAGCGATTTGACAGTACCCGCCTTGCTCCCATCCCAGAAGACGGCCAAAACAGCTACGGGAATCCACCCTTGGCATGCAGCACCAGTCGATAGAACCGGATTTCGAGATCAGGGCGGAGGAGTGACAATCGGAAATATAGCCATAATCGCTAATGGCAGGGTAAGCATTTCTATTCATGGTGGCTATGTTATTTCCTAGGCTGCCCCGTGGGGAAGAGACCATAGAGAGTATTTCATAGGCATACCCCAATGATAGAAAGAAAATAGCTAGTTGCTTCCGCTTATTAAAGCTAGCATTAAAAAATTCAATTTATTGTGTTATACGGTCAAAACTTTCTTTTTTGAAAATGGAGCAGAAAGAAACTCCTTATAGTCAATTTCTGAAATATGTTCAAGTTGGCTGGATTCCGCAGATCCTTATCGGGCAGGACATGATGAAGCATTTTTTGAGCCTGAAAAAAACCTGACATCTATGCAAAAAGCAGCGTACCACCCTGAACCTTTTATGGGCTTGAGCAGTTTTATCCGCTACAAGGCGGACACCTTCGGCATAGAAAAGCTCATGAGGGTTGACTTGAAACACACTAGCCAAGGCGGTAGCCGGATCATACTAAAAAAGCTAATGGTCACCAACATTGTTTCCTTTGCAAAGCGTGTGGCCAGCAGCACGCTGATTTAAACGCCTCTTGCAATATTTGGTTGAGAGGCGTCCTGGCAAGGCAAGCTCTTTGCCATGGCGGGGCGCTGCCATGAAGATCTTCAAGCAGGGGGCGTTGGTCCAGGCTTGAGAACCCTGGAGAGCCTGCAGGCTGTCTACTTTAGCTGATAGTTCATGACAAATGCCTCATTTACCGAATGCAGCTTGGTTTTTTTAACTTGTTGTATAGAGATCTTTTTTATGCTTATGCGTATTATACGTGGGGTAACTATGGCGGCGCTCATATGAGATTGAAGTATATTAATCAGCAAATATTTACTAGCAAAAGAGCAGGGGATATTTGCTTTTTATTGACTTGGAGGCTAGGCAGCATAAGCTATGCTTTAGTTGTGTTGCCCTATTTTCGGTAATAACTAGGTAAAGAAATGACTAAGGAGGAGTTATGCCCCCACTACAAACAAGCTTAATAAAGTTATTGGGGATCTCAATGATAGTAGCCGGCTTAGGGGTATTGGGCGGTTGCGCCAGTGTACCGCCACCCCGGGGGGAAATTGCGGAAGCCACATTTGCCGTGGGTGAGGCTCAAGAAGCAGAAGCTCCCCAATATGCGCCAGCAGAGCTACGCAGCGCCCGTAAAAAACTAAAAGCGGCTGAAAGCGCAATGGCTAATGAAAATTATGAGAAAGCACGCCACCTTGCTGAACAAGCCCTTGTCGATGCCCAGTTTGCGGAGGCTAAAGCCCGGGCAGAGATTCAGCGCCAGGGGGTAGAGGAATTGCGCAAGAGCATTGAAATTCTACGCCGCGAGTTAAATAAGCGTAGCGGCAGTTCTTGAATTAGTGGTATAGGGAGGTAAAAGAATGAGAGTCTCTTTTTTCAGGAATAGATTGAACAAGGGCATATTTGTGTTAGGTTTCTCCTTGGCTTTTTTGATTGCCGCATGCGCTCCGCCCATCAAGCCAGCAAAGCTGGAACGTGCTGAAGCCGATGTTGAGCAGGCGCAAGCCGATTCCAGAGTTACTCAATATGCTCCAGTCAGGCTAGATGAAGCCAAGGAAGCCTTACAGCGGGCTCAGGTCGCTTGGGAGGCAGATAAGAACGTCGAAGAAGTAGAACACCTTGCCTATTTGGCGCAGCAGCGTGCCGCCATTGCGGAAATGGCGGCGGCAGACAAAGCCGCTCAGGCTGAAATCAAGAATCTAGGTCAGGAGCGACAGCAAATGCTCATGGACATGCATGAGCTTGAAGCGAGACAGGCTAAAGAACAAGCTAAGATGGCAGAAGTTCGAGCGGACAAGCTTGAAAAAAGGCTTGCTGCGCTTAACGCTGAGAAAACTGAGCGCGGATATGTGCTTACCTTGGGGGATATTTTATTTGAAGTAGATAGTGCCGAACTAACTTCCGGCGGAATGCAAAATTTATTTCGCTTGGTTACTTTTTTGAAGGAATACCCTGATCGACAGGTGGTTATTGAAGGCCATACCGATAGTACCGGCTCGGGGGTTTATAATATGGAGCTTTCCCAGCGGCGTGCTGATGCAGTGTATGAATTTCTTGTGAATAATGGGATTTCACCAGCGCGTATTGCCGCCCATGGCTACGGCAAAGCTTACCCGGTGGCGCCTAATAACACGGCCGCAGGCCGTCAAAAGAATCGCCGGGTAGAAATTGTGATTCTTGACGCTGGGAAAAAGGCTAAAGAGTACCAGCGCCCCGGTTGAGGTATCGCTTACTCGCATTTGCGCATATCCCGCTCCTGGAAGGCAATCGCTTTCCAGGAGCTAGGGAGGAAGTTATCCAATAGGAGATCTGATGAGGTGCTATGCCGCACCTGCTCGAGGTATGCGTTTTAGGAGGGTGTGCGTTTCGTATAGCAGTTGGCGGCCCTGGAACAGTAAATGGAGGCGAGTCCCCCCCATCTGTCGCCAGAGTACCGCTGATCGAATAGCCGCCAGCAGCAGTGCGCGGATTCGCTCAATATTCTCCGGTTGTCGGAGATGGGTTTCTTCACCCCGAATTTGGATTCTTGGCGTCAAGGTGCTGATAGTGCTGACGTAGGTGTCGGCGAGGCGGGCGATAATGCTGGGATCTGCGGGAGAGAGTTCTTCCGTTTGCGGTTCGATGTGTTTAATCTGATCGGCGATCTGTGCCAATATTCTAGGGCGCTTTTTTAGCCGTTGCTCCAGATACATGATATTAGTAAGGTAGCGCAGCAATTCAGGGTCGGTACGGTAAGATTTTCTATTAAGTTGCTGACCCAAGACCTGCAGTCCAACACTGATTCCTTCAATATTGCCGTAGACATCTTCCGCGCTTTTTGGATTCATCTTAAAGACGCTAGCCAAGCTGGTGGCCACCGTATCGATGGGAGCATTGCCCTGGCGCGCGATTTGCTGAACTGAGTTTAGGGCTTGTATGATGCCGGCTAAAGCCAGCGTTCGATTATACCAAACGTTGCTCATGAGTGTATCCCCAGTACGTCCGTAGTAGTAATGGTGCCTCCACCAAGGCATTCATCGTTCTGATAGAAGACGATGGCTTGCCCTGGAGTAGCAGCATATTGTGGTACATCAAAAATGACCTTGATATAACCATTGGTTATTGCTGTAAGGGTGCAATGCTGATCGGCCTGGCGGTAGCGAATTTTAGCGGTACAGGAATAGGGTAAGGATGGGGGATAGCCGGCTACCCAATGCAACTGATTAGCCTCTAGTGCTAGGCTTCTCAGCCAAGGATGATCCCTGCCTTGGGCGACATAAAGGATGTTCTGTGGCAAATTTTTACCCACTACAAACCAGGGCGCACCGTTGCTATTTTTACGGCCGCCAATGCCTAGTCCTCGCCGTTGTCCTAAGGTGTAGTACATAAGCCCATCATGCTGACCGATCCTTTCTTTATTGGGAGTGCACATTTCGCCTGGCTGCGCGGGAAGGTAGCGACTGAGAAACTCCTTGAAACGGCGTTCTCCAATAAAACAGATTCCGGTACTATCTTTTTTGCTGTGGTTAGGAAGCCGGGCTTGTATAGCAATCCGGCGGACTTGTGGTTTTTCCAACTCTCCCAACGGAAACAGCGTATGAGAAAGTTGTTTTTGCCCCAAAGTATACAAGAAATAGCTTTGATCCTTATTTTTATCCCGTCCTTTAAGGAGGCGATAACGTCCTTCCTGTTGGTCAATACGAGCATAATGGCCCGTAGCGATAAGCGTATTGCCGAGCGCTAGCGCATGGTCAAGGAAGGTTTTGAATTTAATTTCCCGGTTACACAGGATATCCGGATTAGGAGTACGGCCCAGGCGGTATTCTTCCAGAAAGTAGCGGAATACGCGATCCCAGTATTCTATTGCGAAATTGGCTTCATGAAAGGAGATCCCCAGCAGGGAAGTTACCGCTTGGGCGTCTTTTTTATCTTGCGCAACAGTGCATTCGGATTCGTCGGCAAAATCTACCCAGTTTTTCATAAAAAGGCCACTTATAGGATAGCCCTGCTGCTGAAGCCGAAGGGCAGCCACTGAGGAGTCGACTCCTCCGGACAGCCCCACAACCACCTTGGGTTTATTCACCTGAGTGCGCGGGGAATAGCGGGAGATGGTGCGGCCTGCTCTCGCTTCTCTGTGTTCGTTTGTGCTATGCATTCACGCTTTGCTTTTGCCTTGATCTCTGTTTTCTCTGCCTACTATGGGAAGGGAGAGCGCTTATTAAAGCCTTTGTCAATATCCATTCCTCGACCCATTATATTAAATTCTTCTTCAAAGCAGAATCTTTCTTCTTTTGATTGGAGGATGAAAAGAGAAAGATATTGATTTTGGTGGGATAATAAAGAGGCCAGCAAGAAAATATGCTTCTTCCCGTTAGGAGGAGGGAGAGTTCTTGAGCAGACAGGAAGATAGAGGAGAGTGGCTTAGAGGCTAAAATGAAAAATTTTTCGCTCATGGCAAATTAAGCTAAGTACTAAGTTGCTTCTCCCGTTCAATCATTGCATAGGCAGAATGATTATGAATGGATTCAAAATTTTCCGACTCCACTCTATAGGCGGAAATACGATCATCTTGGTTAAGACGTGCAGCCACGTCACGCACCATATCTTCTACAAACTTTGGGTTATCGTAAGCACGCTCAGTCACATATTTCTCATCGGGCCGCTTGAGCAGGCCATAAATTTCGCAGGAAGCCTCCTCCTCTACCAAATCAATAATATCTTCAAGCCAAATAAAGCCTTCTATCCGCACAGCGACGGTTACATGGGAGCGTTGATTATGGGCGCCGTAGTCTGAGATTTGCTTGGAGCAGGGGCATAGACTAGTGACGGGAACCACGACTTTAACTGTTATTTGAGGCTTATCTTCCTTGATTTCACCGAGGAAGGTGACTTGATAGTCCATCAAGCTCTGTACCTTCGAAATAGGGGCCTGCTTAGTTACAAAGTAGGGAAACCCCATTTCAATGTGCCCCGACTCGGCTTGAAGGCGGTGGCTCATCTCCCGCAACATCTCCCTAAAGGAGCGCACGGTGATCTCGTGCTCATGCTGATTTAGGATTTCCACGAAGCGGGACATGTGTGTCCCTTTGAAATGGTGGGGTAAGTCCACATACATATTGAAACTCGCTACGGTATGTTGTTCCCCACCGCTGCGGTCGCTGACTCGCACAGGGTGGCGAATATCTTTAATTCCCACCTTGTTGATGGCAATCTGCCGTTTGTCGGTTTTTGCTTGTACGTCTTCGATAGGGTGGTCTACCGCTGGGACAATTGGATTCATGGTGATTGATCCTCTGTATAACGCACGCAGGCACGTTCAGTCTCCCACAAGGTAATAGCGCTTACCCATGCCCGTTCATTATTAAGCTGTTGGCTTAGGCCACGGTAAAAAAAAGCTGCTAAATTTTCAGCGGTGGGATTGATACGGTCAAAGGGGGAGATATCATTTAGGTAACGATGGTCAAGTTGAGCACATAGTTGGCGCGCACTCTTCTTGATGTCTTTAAAGTCCATGACCATACCTTGCTGATCCAATGCTTGGGCAGTGACTTCCACCTCTAGTTTCCAATTGTGTCCGTGCATACGGCGGCACTCCCCAGGATAATCGCGGAGAGTGTGGGCCGAGGAAAAATCGGTAAGGATTTTAAGGGTATATGTGATTGCCATCGTTAACTCTGGATATTGTACTAGGTCATCGTCATGCTGGCAAAGTAGAAGTGATTAATGACGGCGTTTGACGATAAAGTCTGCTAACCATTCCAAATGTTCCGTGGAGGCATCGATTGCCCGTAAGGCTTGGTGAGCATCCTCCAACAAGCTTTGGGCTCTAGCCTTGGCTTGGATTAAGCCGAGCAGCGAGGGATAGGTTGGTTTATCTTGGGCCTTGTCCGAACCTTGAGGCTTACCTAGGGTAGCGGTATCGCTCTCTACATCAAGCACATCGTCCTGGATTTGGAAGGCTAATCCAATACATTGAGCAAAATGGTCAAGTTTTTCTATTGTATCTTGCGTGATAGCTGGCTGACACCAAGCCCCCAATAGGACACTGGCGCGAATCAGCGCCCCGGTTTTTAGCCGGTGCATGGTTTCCATCTCGGAAAGTGTTAGCTGTATGCCTACCGAATCCAGATCAATGGCCTGGCCTCCCGCCATTCCGCGGGAACCCGCTGCTTCTGCCAATAATTTTAGCATATTGATTTGATTCTCGGCCGGAATAGTAGAGGCAGGTTCGGCCAGTATGCGGAAAGCCAATGCTTGGAGCGCATCCCCCGCCAGTAAAGCGGTAGTTTCGCCGAAAGCCTTGTGGCAAGTGGGTTGGCCGCGCCGTAAGTCGTCATTATCCATGCTGGGTAGATCGTCATGGACTAGGGAGTAGGCGTGAATGAGTTCTACCGCGCTTGCAGGAGCATCCAGCGCCGCTTCAGCAACTCCCACGGCCATCCCCGCACTATAGGTTAACAATGGTCGAAGCCGTTTGCCTCCTCCCAAGACCGCGTAACGCATTGCCTCGTGTAACCGTTTTGGTGGCTTGCTCGCCGGGGGGAGCGTTTTTTCCAACGCCTGCTCAACACGAGCCTGTAAGGCGTTGACCCAATCCTCGGTGGATGACATGCTATTCCTCGTTGGGAAAATCGTTTATTTGTTCTTTTTCCTGTTTCTGCTGCAAAATTTGCACTTTTTGTTCAGCATCATGCAGCGTTTCTTGGCAAAGCTGGGACAGTTTGACACCCCGTTCGTATAGACGCAGAGACTCTTCTAAACTTACTTCGCCCTGCTCCATACGTGAGACTAGGGTTTCTAGCTCGGCAAGGGCGGATTCGAAATCAAGTTTATTACGCTTCGGCATTACTTAAGAAAGGCTTGTGAGGAAAACCTGCTAACCTAACGTAGGCTGGTTCAGGGGTCAACTAAATGGTAACTCCTATTCTATCCTGCTTAGACCTAATTGCGGACAGAGGCTATGAGCAAGCTCATTAGAGGTTTATACAACTTGCAATCCTGCCAACAAAGCGGTGTTGCCACTATTGGTAACTTTGATGGGCTTCATTTGGGGCATCAGGCGGTACTGCGTCAATTGGCCGCCAAAGCCGCGGAACTTCAACAGCCATCGCTGCTTATTACTTTTGAACCGTCTCCTAGTGAATTTCTTGCCCCTGCAAAGGCGCCGGCAAGGTTGACTCAATTTCGGGAAAAGTTTGAAATCCTCCGTGCTCAACCAGTAGATTGGATGCTTTGTCTGCGCTTCAACTCGCTCCTTGCACGCATGGAAGCCACTGACTTTATCCGTATAGTGCTGGTAGAAAAATTAAACCTCCGTTATCTCGTTGCAGGGAAGGATTTTTGTTTCGGGCGGGATCGCCGCGGTAATTTGACGTTGTTGCAAAGGGCGGGCAAATATTATGGTTTTGAAGTCGCTCCCATGCCCGCTCTCTGCCTGGAGAAAGCACGGATCAGTAGTACGCGCGTCCGCCAAGCACTAGCCCAGGGCAATTTAAGCAGGGCGGAGCAACTCCTCGGACGGCCCTATCGTATGAGCGGGCGCGTCATTCAAGGTGACAAACGAGGCCGGACGCTGGGGTTCCCTACGGCGAATATTGCCTTACGGCGCCACCGGACACCGCTTACGGGTGTTTTTGCGGTGGAGGTTTATGGGCTAGACTATAAACCGTTGCCGGGAGTTGCTAATGTGGGTGTGCGGCCTACCATTGGTGGCCATCGTGCCCTCCTAGAAGTCCATCTGTTGGATTTTGAGAGGGATATTTATGGTTGTTACCTTCAGGTGGATTTCCTGCGCCAATTGCGCCCAGAAAAACGCTTTGAATCTCTCGCTGCCTTGGGCCAGCAAATTGAGAGAGATTGCAATAGGGCGCGAAAATTCTTTACCTCTCGCTAGAGTTCTTTAATTTTCTCATTGCTAAGAGCGGCGTTCTACCGGCGGTAGGCCATGGGCGGCGAGGGTGATGGTGATATCCGGCTGAGGGTTATGCACGCTAACTCGTGGCCAGCCCGAAGCACCCGTTGAAGCGCGAATTCTCCAGGCGGATGAGATTTTGTAAGAACAAAATTGAAATCATTCATAGCGAAATTCCAAATCTATTTTATATGACTTTGGGAAACGGATAAGTATATGGATGCTCAAGAAGAAGATTTCAGTTTATTTGAAATCGTCCTCTTAATGAAGGAAGCCTTAATTACGGCAGTGGTGATAGTCTGGCTCGGTAGCGCTACCGCTGCCCCCTTGGACGATTCGCCAGCCAGCGGTCTTGTTGATGAGCGGCCAGCAGAGAATATACCATCTGCCTTAACGCAAGCTAGCATCGCCAGCACCTACGGCCAAATGCCCCTGAGTTTTGAGCTTAACCAAGGGCAAACTGATTCCGCAGTTAAATTTTTTGCCCGGGGTGCTGGCTACCAGCTCTTTTTAACCGCTACCGAAGCGGTGCTGGCTTTGCAACAGCTTGCTGGAGAATCTGTGCATAAAAGTGTCAAAAACCCCAACAGTGTGTTCCTGCGTATGCAGCTCCTGGAAGCTAATGCCATGCCGCAGGTCTCTAGTTTGGAAATGTTGCCTGGTAAAGTCAACTATTTCCGGGGAAAAGATCAAACTCAATGGCGCACCGGTATCCCCACCTACGCCAAAGTGAAATATGAGTCAGTGTATCCAGGGATCGATCTGGTCTATTACGGCAATCCGCGGCAACTGGAATATGATTTTATTGTTGCTCCTGGCGCCGATCCCAAAACTATCCGGCTGGCTTTCCAGGGAGCCGACAAGCTGGAAGTCAATGCCCAGGGGGATTTGGTGATAGAGACGACAGGGGGTCCGGTACGGTTCAAAAAGCCGCTTATTTATCAAGCGATCGGCGGAAATCGTCAGAAAGTGGCCGGTCGCTATGTGCTTGGGGAAAGCCACCAGGTAAAGTTTGAGGTAGCAGCCTATGATACCGACAAGCCCCTGATTATCGACCCGGTGTTGAGCTATTCCACTTATTTGGGAGGTAAGGAATTGGTGGATATAGGCAGTAGTATCGCCGCGGATGCGGAAGGCCATGCCTATGTGACTGGCTGGACCAGCTCGGTAAGTTTTCCTGTTTTAAACGCTGCTCAGCCCCAACCTAGCCATGCTAATAACGGTTCTAGTGATGCCTTTATTGCCAAACTTAGCTCCGATAGTCATCTTGTTTATGTCACTTATCTTGGCGGCTGCTGTGATGAACGGGGCCGAGGCATCGCGGTGGATCTTGAGGGGAATGCTTATATCACGGGATGGACTTCTTCCTTTGATTTTCCCACTTTTAACCCCTTGCAGCCCAATTGTTTCCTTGATCAGCAGTTTGGCGCCTGCCTTGCAGCTTTTGTTACTAAATTAGGCGCCGACGGCGCCATGGTTTATTCGACTTTTCTTGGCGGCGATGGCAACGATGATGCTAGAGATATTGCCGTGGATACCAAGGGCCAGGCTTATATAACGGGAACGACTGCTTCGACTAATTTTCCTCTGGTCAACGGGTTGCAAACGGCTTTACGAAACTTTGATGTCTTCGTGACCAAGCTGAATGCGGAGGGATCGCGTATTTTGTACTCCACCTATCTGGGTGGTTCCGATATAGCAGGGTCATCTCGTGAACCGTTTTTTAGCTCTGAGGGGGTCGGGGGTATTGCTGTGGATGGCGAGGAGAATGCTTATGTAACCGGATGGACCAATGCCATCGACTTTCCCCTAATAAATGGTTTTCAGGGAACTACCGCCAGCTCTAGGGATGCCTTTATGGCTAAAATCGACACCACCGTTGCTGGTGCGGCATCCCTTGTGTATTCGACTTTGCTCGGTGGCGCTGCAGGTGCCGATTACGCAATTGGGATCGCCGTGGATGCGGTGGGCCAAGCGTATATTCTTGGACAAACCTTGGCCCATGATTTTCCTACCAAAAATGCCCTGCAGCCTGATTTCGCTGGCGGAGGCACGCTTCTTTTCCCTAATTTCCCTAGCGATGCCTTCGTAGCTAAGATCGATCCTTCCCGAGTAGGGGAGGACTCCCTTGTTTATGCCACTTATTTAGGGGGAAGCGAAAGCGAAGGTGTTTTCCCGAGTTTTAAGCTCGGTGACATTGCCGTGAACAGATGGGGCCAGGCTTATATAACTGGAAGCACCATGTCGCTTGACTTTCCCACCATTCATCCCTTGCAGGCCAGTTGCGCCTTGCGCTCCGATGGGTTTTGCCGGGATAGCTTTGTCTCGAAATTGAGCGCTGATGGCTCTGCTTTGCTGTTTTCTACTTATTGGGGCGGTAGTAGTGCCGATTTCGGTACTGGCATTGCTCTGAGCGGTGAGGGCGGGATCTATATCACTGGGGTTACCCGCTCCTCGGATTTTCCCATCCTTAATCCTTTGCAACCAGCCTTAGCGGGTTCAATGGATGTTTTTGTCACTAAAATCCTTGATACTCGGCTTCTCGATTGCCCTGCGGGGGTTTTTAGCCCTATTATTGGGAGCAATTTTTATGGGGCAATCTTTGCCGATGGCGGTAGTATACTGACTGGCAATCCTTTGACTCTGATCTTAAATAGCTTGAAGTCCGACACCACTTTTGGTCCTCTGACAGCAATATTAGGCGATTTATTTCCCTGTCCGTTAAGTGGCGTAAAGGTAGGGAGGAAAGTATCGAATAGGTTGTCAAAAGCCGAAAATTAACGCTTACTAGCTGACTAAATTACAGGGTTTGCCAGCGAGAAAACCGCGAATATTTTTGGCGACTTGGGTAAGGAGGTACTGGCGTGCCTCGCGGCTGTTCCAGGCTACGTGGGGGGTGAGAATCAAATTGGGAATATCTGGCGCTAATAAGGGATTGCCGTGCCGGGGAGGTTCTTGGCTCAATACATCTACTCCTGCACCCCCGAGCTGCCCCTTGCGCAGGGCATCGGCGAGCGCCTGCTCGTCTACGATCCCGCCACGGGCAGCGTTAATGAGCAGTGCATCGGAGCGCATTGAAGCCAATTCGTCCGGGCCGATTAAACCCGTTGTTTCCGGAGTTAGGGGGCAATGGAGACTAAGGATATCCACCAGGGGAAGCAGGTCTTTGAGGGGGATACGACCTGGCCTATTAGAGGTATTCGGTCGTTGTGCTATAAGTACAGTCATCCCAAATGCCTTAGCGATTTGGGCGACCGCCTGGCCTAGCTCACCATAACCTATAATCCCGAAGGTTTTTCCTACAAGTTCCCGGCACGGAAAGTCCGGTACCGTAAAATGAGGACTATGCTGCCAAGCACCTGTGGTTGCTGCGTGACTAGTGGCGGCGAGGCGCCGGGTAAGCGCTAAAATTAATGCGAAAACATGTTCCACTACAGAGGCAGTACAGTAGCCTCGGACATTGCAGACAGCAATTCCTAGGCGGCGGGCCGTCTCCAAGTCTACATTGTTGGTTCCCGTTGCAGCGATGCAAACCAATTGTAAATGAGGGGCTTGCTTTAAGATTGAACCAGTCAGGGCAATTTTGTTAGTAACAGCAATGGTAGCTTGCCGGATACGATCAATGATTTCGCTCGTAGTGGCACTGGTCCCATAGTATTTCCACTGCGGGATAATCGCTTCTAGGGGCGAAAAGTCAAGGTCGGCCGGGTGGAGCGTATCTTGATCAAGGAATACGCCTTGCATATACTTTTCGTATACCTCTATTTCAATAATGAAATTATCATTGTTATATCGACTTTCTTAGCTGAATATTGAAAAAATCGTACTTATTTGTCGAGCAATTATTTTCATGGTAATGGTGAGTATAGGTGATTAAGAGGGGGGCAGTTGGTAGGTGGAGTTGCGAAATCAGCCCCAAAATCATCTTCTGGATACCTTATCATAAATCTGCCGTGTATGTCCTCGACAACTAAAATAATAGCATTTGGTACTGTCAGTATTATAGATTTGTAACCATTGAAGGAATACACAGATATATTCCGATTCCCTCGCGTTCTCGCTAGGCTTGCTTGTTGCAGGCTGGTAGCATCGGTGTGTGGACGGTGCGAAAAAGCCTATCTTTTCAGAAATTATTCTGGGCATTTATGAGTGGTAACATCTGCGATATTTCGCAAATATGTTTGGTTTGTAGTAATGTCGCCAAAAAACGTAACGCGCAAAAACCTACGTGAGCGCAGATATTAAAATGCCATTTAAATTTGGGGATATTGCGATTAGTGGCTAAAAAAAGAGTTTATAAAATCAAATTTATTAGTCAAGGTAAGCTTTACGAGCTTTTTGCCCGAGAGGTGGGGCAAAGCACCATGTACGGTTTTGTTGAGCTTGGCGAAATCATCTTTGGCGAAAAATCGGCGGTGCTTGTTGATCCTTCCGAGGAGCAATTGAAAGCGGAGTTCGTTGGAGTAAAACGAACTTATATTCCTCTTCATACTATCTTGCGTATTGATGAAGTGGACAAAGAGGGAATCAATAAAATTACCGAAGCCACGAATGCCGATAGTAATGTAGCTTTCTTTCCTTCGTCTCTGCATACGCCAGGGAAAGATAAAAAATGATGAGTATTTAATCTCCAGACGTTGTTGCAGTTTTTTATAGTAGTGTAGTTCTATGCGGAGATCCTTGGAAGCTTTCTGGGTGGCTGCTATTTTTGCCAGTAAGTAGCCGAGTTTTTTTCAGACTTGATGACGCCGCCCCCCTTCATTTTCATTTTAATATTTGGTAGGTAGCGCGTAAGGACCCAGGCACTAGCCGGGCAGGTAAGTAGTAGATAGCGGCTAGCTTCCAATAGGGGTAAGGTGAGGCGGTTTTGCGGCTTGGGACACCATAGACTACACTCTCCTATTCATAAGTCAGTGGGATGATAGCCTGGGAGAAAAACGATGATACCGAGCCAGGATGCAGTGGAGCTAAAAGAAATAGTACCGGATACTAGAGAGGAAGGGTTTATTCTTATGGGGCGTTACCGCCAGGTACGCCAACTCAGTGAGACGTTATGCCAGCCTTTGGTGGACGAGGACTATGTAATTCAGACTATGCCGGATGTCAGTCCACCCAAATGGCATTTAGCCCATAGCAGTTGGTTTTTTGAAAACTTTATTTTGATCCCAAATCTCAAGGGTTATCAATTTTTCCATCCGGCCTATGGTTATTTATTCAACTCTTACTATGAGACCGTAGGTCAGTTTTGGCCTCGCCTGCAACGGGGGCTATTATCCCGTCCCACGGTAGCCGAGGTCTATGCCTATCGCCACCATGTGGACAAGAACATGGAGCGCCTGGCAGAGAATTTGGAAGCGGAAAAGTGGCCGGCCGTTGCTCCCTTAATAGAATTAGGCCTTAATCATGAGCAGCAGCACCAAGAACTGCTCTTGACTGATCTTAAACATATCTTTGCCACCAACCCTCTCCGTCCCGTCTACCAGGAGTTGGCTACCCCGCAACTCAAGGAAGCAGGGAAGAATAGCAGCCTCGAATGGTATGACTACAAGGGTGGACTGCATGCCTTGGGATATTCCGGGGAAGGTTTTGCCTACGACAATGAAAGTCCGAATCACCTTGTTTACTTGCGCGATTTTCGCCTAGCTTCGCGCCTCGTGACCAATGGGGAATACTTAGCCTTTATGGCGGCAGGAGGATATCGAGAACCCCGCTACTGGCTCTCTGAGGGTTGGTATACGGTGCGGCAAGAAGGCTGGCAAGCGCCATTGTATTGGGAGCAGCAGGATGAAAGTTGGTGGCACATGACTCTCCATGGGATGCAACCTATTCAGAAAGAGGTTCCTGTATGCCATCTGAGCTATTATGAAGCCGACGCCTATGCCCGCTGGGCAGGTTATCGATTACCTACGGAGGCTGAATGGGAAATTGGGGCGCGAGCACTGCCATGCCGGGGGAATTTTTTGGAGTCAGGGGTCTTACAGCCCTTACCCGCGCCTCCAGCAGATCATACCCCGGTTCAAATGTTTGGGGATGTTTGGGAGTGGACTGGGAGTCCCTATGCACCCTATCCTGGTTATCGGCCTACCGAGGGAGCTATTGGTGAATACAATGGAAAATTTATGTGCAATCAAATGGTTTTACGAGGTGGCTCCTGCATCAGCTCATCTGAGCATTTGCGCGCCTCCTATCGCAATTTTTTTCCTCCCCAAGCCCGCTGGCAATTTACGGGCCTTCGACTAGCGGATGATGTATGAATTCAGTCCTCTCTAGCCAGAAGCAGAAGCGGGGTGAACCTGCTTTCCATGATTATCGGCCGGCGCAAGCGCGGTTTCGGGAAGATGTTCTCTCTGGATTAGCTCAAAGCCAGCGCCGGATTCCCCCTAAGTATTTTTACGATGAAAAGGGCTCCCGCCTCTTTGATGCTATCTGCCGATTGCCCGAGTATTATCCTACCCGCACTGAAATCCGGTTACTTAAGCACTATGGGGCGGAAATGGCGGAATATGTAGGCGAGGGCAGCGTGCTGGTAGAGTTTGGCAGCGGGAGTAGTCTTAAGATCCGCGTCCTTCTCGATGCCTTGGAGCCAGCAGCCTATTTGCCCATTGATATTTCCCGTGAGCACCTTTTTCAGTCCGCTAAGCAGTTGGCCGGGGACTATCCCGGGGTGGCTATCCATGCTGTCTGCGCGGATTATAGCCAGCCCTTGGGTTTGCCCGGGGGGTTTGCTGAAAAGCCTAAAGCAGGATTTTTTCCAGGCTCAAGTATCGGCAACTTCGAGCCTGAAGAAGCCCGCCAATTTCTGACGCGGATAGCAGCCCTGCTAGGGCCGGGGAGTGGTTTGCTCATCGGTGTGGATTTAAAGAAAGAGGCCGCCCTACTCAATGCCGCCTATAATGATAACCAAGGTATTACGGCGGCTTTTAATTTAAACCTATTGCAGCGCATTAACCGGGAGCTGGAAGGAAATTTTGATCTAGCCGGCTTTGAGCATCACGCTCTTTATAATTCGACTAAGGGGCGGGTGGAAATGCACTTGGTTAGCCTTAAAGACCAAGCAGTAACGGTGAGTAATCAAACCTTCCAATTCCAGGCGGGAGAAACGCTCCATACGGAGAATTCCTATAAATACAATATTGAAGAATTTCAGCAATTGGCAAGTTCGGCAGGGTTCCAGTCACAGCGGGTTTGGACTGATCGGGAGAATTTGTTCAGTGTCCATTATCTGAGTCTTTAGGCTGGCTAACCTCCAGGACCCTTATAAAACGTTGCAATAGGAATTAGAACCGACGAAAAAAATGACCTTAATTTCATGCTCCCAGATCCCGCCGCGCTGTACTTGGTTCAAACGATTTGGTTTGTAGGTTTATGTATTATTGTATAATCAATGGTTTTATCTAAAAACTGCAGCACTAGGACAGTCCATGTATAGCAAAGAGATGCATATTGCCGGTTATGATGAGGAACTTGAGACCGCTCTTAGCAATGAAGCACGGCGGCAAGAGGAACATATCGAATTAATTGCTTCGGAGAATTATGTCAGTCCTCGGGTGTTAGAAGCTCAAGGGTCCGTGCTGACTAACAAGTATGCCGAAGGCTATCCTGGCAAGCGTTATTATGGGGGCTGCGAGTATGTGGATGTCGCGGAGCGGTTAGCTATCGAACGGGCTAAAATATTGTTCGAGGCTGATTATGCCAATGTCCAACCCCATTCCGGATCTCAGGCAAATGCCGCTGCCTGTCTGGCTTTGCTAGCGCCGGGTGATACCCTCATGGGATTGAGCCTTGCCCATGGCGGACATCTCACCCACGGCGCCAAGGTCAATTTCTCAGGCCAAATATTTAACGCGGTTCAGTTTGGGGTAAATGCAGATACGGGACTTATCGATTACGATGAGGTAGAGCAGCTAGCAAAGGCGCATCGTCCCAAGCTGATTATCGCCGGCTTTACCGCTTATTCCCGTATAGTTGACTGGCAGCGTTTCCGAGAAATTGCCGATGGAGTAGGCGCCTATTTGCTAGCGGATATCGCCCATTTGGCTGGAATGATCGCCGCGGGGATTTATCCTAACCCCGTGCAAATCGCCGATGTCACGACTAGCACGACTCATAAAACATTACGGGGTCCACGTTCAGGGCTGATTTTGGCTAAAGCCAACCCCGAAATTGAGAAAAAACTCAATTCCAAGGTCTTTCCGGGTATTCAAGGAGGGCCTTTAATGCATATTGTCGCGGCCAAGGCGGTGGCCTTTAAAGAAGCCATGGAACCGGCGTTTAAGGATTATCAACGGCAAGTGATTCGCAACGCCCAGGCGATGGCGGAGGCTATTCAGTCTCGGGGCTATAAAATTGTTTCCGGTGGAACTGATAGCCATTTGTTTTTAGTAGATCTCGTCGCCAAGGGATTGACCGGCAAGGCTGCGGATGCCGCGTTGGGCCGAGCAAATATCACCGTAAATAAAAACACGGTGCCTAACGATCCCCAATCTCCGTTTGTAACCAGCGGTATTCGCATTGGTAGCCCTGCCATGACCACGCGCGGTTTTAAGGAAGCGGAGATTCGCGAATTGGCGGGATGGGTTTGTGATGTGCTGGACGATATTGAAAATGAGACCATCATTGCGGACACCAAGGAGAAAGTATTGGCTCTCTGTGCCCGCTTCCCGGTTTATGGCTAGAGGCTAAAAAAGGCGGATGCATTGTCCATTCTGCGGGGCAGAAGACACCAAAGTCACCGACTCCCGTCTAGCAAATGAGGGGGAGGCTATCCGCCGCCGCCGGGCATGCCAAGGCTGTGGCGAGCGTTTTACCACTTATGAAGCTGCAGAACTGGTTTTGCCCCGATTAATCAAACGCAACGGTACGCGGGAACCCTTTCAGGAAGAAAAGCTTCGGGCCGGTATCCTGCGGGCGGTGGAAAAACGTCCCATCAGCACGGAGGCGGTGGAGACCGCCATTCGTCGGATTGTCCATCGCTTGCGGGCGAGCGGCGAGCGGGAATTCGACTCCCAAGTGCTTGGAGAGTGGGTCATGGATGAGTTGCGCCACCTGGATGAGGTGGCTTATGTCCGTTTTGCTTCCGTTTACCGCCGTTTTCAAGACGTTCAAGCCTTTCGGGAAGAAATTGAACGCTTAGAACAGGCGCTTTCGCTGGAAGAAAGAGCCGCCCAACTCTCTTTATTGCTTGATGGAGAATCTTTAACTAATAAATCGAACTGAACAAGGCTATTTTCTTCGTTCCTTTTAGGATTGTTTCTTGTCCTAAAAATATGGTGATAGCTTGATTTTTGCTGTAGCCGTCCGTCAGCAGAGGCATTGCTGGCACAATATCCTCGTTAAAAAGTTTGTTTTTGATGCGGGCAGGTGAACGATAGAGCGTACATGGTTCGGGCTCTGAAGCTAGCCCAGCGCGGTTTATTTACGACTGATCCTAATCCCCGGGTAGGCTGCGTCCTAGTGCGTGGCGGCGAAATAGTGGGGGAGGGCTGGCATCAACAGGCCGGCGACTCCCATGCGGAAATCAACGCCTTGCGCCAAGCAGGTATTCGAGCCCAAGGATCTACTTGTTATGTGACCTTAGAGCCTTGTTGCCACCGAGGACGAACCCCCCCCTGCACCGAAGCTTTAATTGAAGCAGGCGTGGCGAGAGTTGTTGCGGCAATGGGAGACCCTCATCCAAAAGTCGCCAGCCAAGGACTGGCGCAACTTAGAGAGGCTGGTCTTCAAGTGGAGCATGGATTATTGCAGGAAGAGGCCGAGGCCCTTAACGTGGGTTTTGTCCAACGCTTGGTTCAAGGTCGTCCCTGGGTACGTTGTAAGCTAGCTATGAGTTTGGATGGGGCGACGGCGCTAGCTTCTGGAGAGAGTCGTTGGATTACCGCTTCCCCTGCCCGTCGCGATGTGCAGCGGTGGCGGGCCCGCAGTTCCGCGATCTTAACGGGAATTGGTACTGTCTTGGAAGACGATCCCTCCCTTAATGTCCGCTATGAGGAGTTGGGAGATGAAGCGCCGCTGGGGTTTAATCGTCAGCCGTTGCGAGTTATTCTGGACCGTCAATTGGCTATTTCGGTGCAGGCTCGGTTGCTTTCGTTGCCAGGGCCGGTAATGATTGTGTGCGCTGATGCAGCCTCATCTAAAGCGGAATCCTTGCGTTGTAGGGGAGTGGAAGTGATCAGCCTTCCGGTAACTCCCCAGGGGTTGGATTTGATGGCCTTAATGGCGGCTCTGGCTGCACGGGAAATTAACGAGCTTCATGTGGAATGCGGTGCGCGACTGGCGGGCTCGCTGCTCCAGGCCGGTTTAATGGACGAGCTTGTACTGTACATTGCTCCCAAATTGATGGGAGAGGCCGCGTTGGGGTTATTGCAATTGCCTGGCATTCAAACCATGAAGGATTGCATTGAGGTAGATATTAAAGAAATGCGGGCGGTAGGCCGGGATTGGCGATTAGTGGCTAAGATAGTGCCATCTAGCAGGTAAATGCGCTCTAGGTTAAAAGTTTGGCATTGAAATTCACCAGAAGCAGGTTAAAGTCATCATGTTTACCGGGATTATTCGGGCGGTTGGGAGGGTGGTAGCGTTACAATTCATGGGGAGTATGGCTGTTCTGCGTATCAATGGCGGTAAGCTGGATTTTGCCCAGGTTAGTATTGGCGATAGTATTGCTGTTAACGGGGTTTGTTTGACGGTGACTCGCCAGGAGAACAATATTTTTGATGCTGATGTTTCCCAGGAAACTTTGTCCCGCACGGTACTCGGGAGGTTGCAGCCTGGAGATCGGGTCAACCTGGAGCCAGCCCTCACGCTCAAGGATGGCCTTGGCGGGCATTTAACCAGTGGCCATTGCGATGGCGTGGGAACGGTGGCTGAGCGCAAACCAGTAGCTGGGAGTGTCGGTTTTTCTATCCATGCGCCGGCGCATTTGCTTAAGTACATCGCCGAGAAAGGGTCCATTTGCGTCGATGGCGTGAGTTTGACTGTTAACGAGGTGAAGGGGAACCTCTTCAAAGTGAATATTATCCCCCATACCTTGGAGGCTACTACCTTAAGCGAATACCGCTCGGGACGGGAGGTGAATGTAGAAGTGGATCTTTTAGCCCGTTATTTAGAGCGCCTGTTACTCGGTGATTCGGCGGTGACAACTCCACCAAATCTTGGTGAATCTCTCCTCACCCGACCTAATGTTAGCAAATAATCCATCATGCCCTTGAGCAAGACGGAAGCGATCGTTCAGGACCTCCGTGAAGGAAAAATGGTTATTCTCATGGACGATGAGGACCGGGAGAATGAGGGAGACTTGATGATGGTAGCCTCCCAGGTGAAGGCGCCAGATATCAATTTTATGGCCCGCTATGGACGAGGCTTGATTTGTCTGACTTTAACTGAGGCACGCTGTCGCCAATTACGGCTGCCCTTAATGGTGTCAGATAGTAACGCTAAATATAGTACCAATTTTACGGTATCCATTGAGGCCGCAACGGGGGTGACTACTGGGATTTCCGCAGCGGATCGGGCCCGCACCGTGCAAGCGGCGGTTGCTCCAGAGGCGCACCCCGAGGATTTGGAGCAGCCGGGCCATATTTTCCCCCTCATGGCTCGACCAGGGGGAGTCCTTACCCGGGCAGGGCATACAGAGGCAGGCTGCGATTTGGCGCGGCTGGCTGGTTTTGAGCCGGCGGCAGTCATTGTGGAGATTCTCAATGAAGATGGGAGTATGGCCCGCCGCCCGGATCTGGAAGCTTTTGCCGAGCGCCATGGTTTGAAACTGGGTACCATCGCCGATCTGATTCGCTACCGCTTAAAACATGAACGCTCCGTCGCACGGGTAGCCGAGTGCGCTCTGCCCACGGAACAAGGGCTATTCCGCCTCCTAGCCTATCAGGATCTGGTGGACCAGCAACTCCATCTGGCCCTAGTCAAGGGCGAGCTTTGTCCTGAAGAGCCTGCTTTGGTGCGTGTTCACATGGCTGATACCCTTTGCGACATTCTCCAGGTGCGGCGCGGTGATTGTGGCTGGCCCTTGCATGATGCCATGACTCGCATCGCTAGGGCGGGCACCGGCGTGGTTGTGATTCTGCGCCGACCGGAATCTTCTAGTGAGCTGGTGCAACGAATTCGAGACTATGAACTGGAGGATAAAGGGGGACATTTGCCTCGACAAGAGCCTCCCAATGACTTACGGACTTATGGAGTTGGAGCCCAGATCTTGACCGATTTGGGCGTACAAAAAATGCGGGTGATGAGCGCTCCCCGGCGAATGCATGGACTGGCGGGTTTTGGCCTGGAAGTGGTGGATTATATTACTTGATGGCGAGGTATTGAATACATCGGTTCCGGGGCAAAAAATTGCTGGGGTGGATGAGGTAGGTCGTGGTCCCTTAGCTGGCCCAGTTATCGCCGGGGCGGTGATTCTTGACCCAGAACGTCCAATTAGTGGAGTGAAGGACTCCAAACAGTTGACGGCACCAGCGCGGGAGCGTTTGGCTGCGCTCATCCAGGTCCAAGCGATCGCTTGGGCCTTAGGCCGGGCTGAAGCTGTGGAGATTGATCAGCTTAATATCTTTCAGGCTAGCTTGTTGGCGATGGAGCGGGCTATCGCGGCACTTTCAGTGGTTCCCGACTTGGTTTTAGTAGATGGCAGGCATTGTCCCCTCACCGTGTGTCCTGTGCGCGCTATTGTCAAGGGGGACCAGCGGGTTATGGCTATCGGAGCTGCTTCCATTGTGGCCAAGGTAGCCCGGGATGCCGAAATGATCGCTTTTGAGGAAAGCTATCCAGGGTATGGTTTTGGAACCCATAAAGGCTATCCGACCCGGGCTCATCTGGCCGCTTTGAAAGCGCTGGGCCCCTGCTCTATTCATCGGCGTTCCTTTCGGCCGGTGAGACGTTTCTTGGAAGCGGAATAACGCTGTGGCCTACCAAAATCTTCTTAAGGCTCTTCTATCTCGTTACCTTTTGCAGGGATCCCATTTCTGTGAGAGGCTGGGGCGGGCTAATCCAATACCCTTGGGCATAATTGATACCCATTTCTTGCAGCTTCTTTAATACCTCTTCCTTTTCTACCCGTTCGGCTATCGTCTGCTTTTCCATAATATGCCCTATCTCATTAATTGAGCGAACTATAGTTAAATCGATCGGATCGTCTAGGATGTCTTTTACAAAAAGACCATCGATCTTCAAGAAATCCACTGGTAAATTTTTGAGATAAGCGAAGGAAGATAGGCCACTGCCAAAGTTATCCAATGAAAACTTGCAGCCATGAGCTTTTAACGCTTTGATAAAGCGAATGGCACAGGAGAGATTAGCAGTTGCTGCTGTTTCGGTGGTTTCAAAGCATATCTGGGCAGATGGTATGTGGGTTTTCTCAAGCTGCTCGATAATAAAGGTTAGAAAGGCTTTGTTTCTGAGTGAGTGCCCGGACAGATTAATGAAACAGGTGCGCAGGGGTTCAGGATTCTGGGCTAACCAGGTAAAGGTATTAGCGATCATCCAGCGGTCAATTTTAACTGCGAGATTATAACGTTCCGCTGTCGGTAAGAAGGCGCCAGGTAAAACTACTCCTCCCGCGCCATCCTCCAGCCGCAGAAATACCTCATAGCACTTCTCCTCTTTTTCGGTTGCAAGGGGTAGGATGGGTTGGAAATATACTTGGAAGTAATTTTCCTTAAGAGCACGGTGTATTCGGGTCATCCACTGTACTTCTCCCCGGTGAGAAGCTAATTCCTTATCCGTTTCGCGGTACACATGAATACAGTTACGACCCTTGTTTTTAGCTGCATAACAGGCGGTATCCGCAGCTTTTAGCACCGCCGCGATTCCCATGCTAGCCTTGGTGATGGGAACTAACCCAATGCTTACACCGATGCGGAAACTCTTGCCCTCCCAGGTAAATTGAAAGTCTTCGATAGCCTTGTGTATGGCGGTAGCTACCCGCTGGGCCTGTTGTAGAGAACAATGCTCCAGCAATACCCCAAACTCATCTCCACCTAGGCGAGCTAAGGTATCTCGTTTCCTGATTTGCCCCTCTAAGACCTCCGAGACTTGCCGCAGCAGTTCGTCTCCCGCTGTATGTCCGCAGGTATCATTGATGATCTTGAAGCGGTCGAGATCAAAGTAGCATAGAGCATACTCCGTTGATTCGGCTTTTAATGTCGCCAGCACCCGCTCCAAGCGATGTTCGAACTCCCACCGATTTATCAGGCCGGTTAAGGCATCATGAGTCGCTTGATGGGTTATCTGCTGTTCTCTGCGGCGTGTTTTAGTAATATCACTGAATACTAAAACCATACCTAGTATCTCTCCCTTGCGGCTGCTGATTGGAGCAGCCGAATCCTGAATAGCATATTCTTGACCGTTTCGGCTGATCACTATCTTATGAGTCGTTACTCGGGTGGTAGGGGTTTTCTCTAACTGCTGGGTAACAGGATCGGCAATGGGCTCGCGGGTCTGTTCGTCGATGATCTGAAACACAGTTGCTAGCGGTAAGCCTCTTGCTTCATTGTACGACCAGCCGGTTAGTTTTTCCGCGACTGGGTTTAAGTATTCGACGATACCTCCGGCGTCCGTTGTAATAACCCCGTCTCCGATAGAATGGAGGGTAGTTTGAAGACGTTCCTTTTCTGCGAACAAAGCCTGCTCGGCACGCTGGCGTCTGATAATATCTCTTTCTAGATTAGCATTGCTTTGGGCAAGTTCGGCGGTTCGCTTGAGCACCTTTTTTTCTAGCTGCTCGTTGAGTCTTTCCACCTTCTTTTTTTCCGTATCCAGGTGATCTACCAAACGGATGTTTTCAAATTGAAGGGTTAAGCTTTGTACGAGGCTCTTGTGCATCCGCACCGCGCTAAGAGAGATAAATCCTAGGAACATCAACTGGGCTCCGCCTACGGTAGCTTCTATGCCCCCGTGCGTCATCAGATACACGGCGCTGGGGATCATGGCAGGGAGCGAAAAGGCAAAGAAGGCCCCTTTGATGATAGAGAGGGCAGCTACTGAGCCTGCCGATAATCCACAGACCCAAAGGGTTGCAAATCCCGCATGAACAAAGGATTCATCGGGGACAAGGAAAATAATTGTCGAGCCCCAGGTTGCGCCGGAGATTCCCGTCCCTGCGATAAACCACATCAGCCATTTGCTCGCTTGCCTGTAGCGGTCTGGCGAGCGTGCATAGCGATGAGCCAAAATAACCCGAAGTATGGTGGTAAGCATGAAAAAGATGGCCCAACCGGCTAGGAGCTCCCGCGGCGCCGCAGCCCAGAATACTGCGATCAAGAGGGATGCTGCCGCTACGGTGGCGGCTAGACCAACGTGCAATTGGTCATAAAGCACTTCGACTTGCTTGGCTCGGAACTGGGCCGCTTCAGGATGTGGCCTGTCCCCGGCATGCTTCGGTATCATTGCGGATAAATATTTAGTACTGGAAGGGCGTGATCGGTGAAAGCACGTGGGGCGAGTGAGTGGCGGCAATTTTTTCCGCTAGTTATCGGTAATTAGCCAACCCCTTCATAAGCTATCGCTAAAGGCATCTTCAGATCCAGCAAGCGCAGCGCAGCGATTTCATCACCCTCATAGATATCGACTTCCCAAGCGCCGGCTCCTGCCTGCCGCCGGTAGACCTCAACCTGGAGCTTGTTTTGTGCTACCAGCACGTATTCTTTAAGGCTTTCTAAGTGCTGATAGGCTATCCGCTTCTCGCGCCGGTCAATATTTTCCGTGGCGGGCGACAACACTTCTACAATGAGGGAGGGCGCCTCGAGGAAAAGAGCCTTGTCGTCCCGCGGCTCGCAGGTAACAACGATATCTGGATAATAGAAAGATTCGGTTTTTGCCACCCGAACCTTCATGTCGGCCATAAAAGCCTGGCAGGGACTACCGCGGAGGTGGATGTGAAAAAGCGAGGCAATGTTAAGTGCAATAGTATTGTGGGCGCGGCTAGCGCCGACCATGGCAAACAGTTGGCCGGCGATATATTCATGACGCGCCTCGCTCGCCTGCTCACCACTGAGGTAATCTTGAACGCTGAGGGTGGATAGCAGGGCATGAGAGGCCATGAATAAAATTCCAAACTGTAAAAATAATTCTATTATAAAGAATTTTCCTTAACCAGGCGATATTTTGAGCATTTTCCGCTGGCCGAATAATCTTCTTCGCTCCCTAGAACGATTTTTCTTTAGGTTCTCGCACTGGTTTTCTTTCCTTAAATTCCTTGGCTGGGTCACCAGTGGTCAGAATTATTGTCTATCTGACCAAAATCAGAGAAAATGTACCTTATCCTTTTAACCCTTCGCAATTATGCTGAGTACCCCTTTAATAGAGGGTATCCGAACTCTATAACCGCGTACCTTAAAAATTTTTCAAGTATGTCGTCCACTGAATTTATCCGAGAAATAGAGAAAAGAAGGACTTTCGCCATCATTTCCCATCCGGATGCGGGAAAAACGACTCTCACGGAGAAATTACTGCTTTTTGGCGGGGCGATCCAGTTGGCAGGTACGGTAAAATCCCGTAAGGCGTCGCGCCATGCCACTTCGGACTGGATGGAATTGGAAAAGCAGCGGGGAATTTCGGTTACTTCTTCAGTGATGCAGTTCCCCTATAAAAATCGCATTATCAATCTGTTGGATACGCCTGGTCATGCCGATTTTTCCGAGGACACCTACCGGACCCTGACTGCCGTGGATTCGGCTTTGATGGTCATTGATAGCGCCAAGGGCGTTGAGGAGCGAACCATCAAATTGATGGAAGTTTGCCGTCTACGCAATACGCCCATCCTGACTTTTATCAATAAATTGGATCGAGAAGGTCAAGAACCCATCGAACTCCTAGATGAAATCGAACAGGTGCTACGGATTCGCTGTGCGCCCGTGACTTGGCCCATTGGGATGGGAAAACGTTTTAAAGGAATTTTTCATCTAAGCGATAACTGTATCCATTTATTCAGCCCTACCCATGGCGGTAAAATCAAAACTGGGGAACAGATTCAAGGAGTGGATAACCCGCGCCTACGTGAACTGCTGGGAAATCAGGTGGAAGAGCTGCAAGAAGAGATCGCTCTGGTGCAAGGTGCCAGTCATTCCTTTGATAAGGAAGCTTTTCTGGCCGGAGAGCAGACGCCCGTGTTTTTCGGATCGGCCATGAATAATTTTGGCGTGGAAGAGCTGCTGGATGCTTATGTGGAGTACGCGCCTTCCCCCCAGGCCCGTGAGACGGCGACTCGCAGGGTAGTCCCCAAGGAGCCAAAATTTAGCGGCTTTGTGTTTAAGATCCAGGCCAATATGGACCCCCAGCATCGGGATCGGATCGCCTTTTTGCGTGTATGTTCTGGCAGCTACCGGAAGGGGATGAAGTTGCGGCACGTCCGCCTGGGGCGAGAGGTGCAAATTGCCAATGTTCTCACCTTCATGGCTGGGGAACGGGAGCAAGCTGAAACTGCTTGGCCTGGTGATATTATTGGTTTCCATAATCATGGTACTATCCAAATTGGCGATACTTTCACCCAAGGTGAGGAGCTGCAATTTACTGGAATTCCCCATTTTGCGCCGGAACTTTTTCGCCGGGTCCGCCTTAAAGATCCCCTCCGTATGAAAGCCCTGCTTAAAGGATTGCAGCAGTTAAGTGAGGAAGGGGCCACCCAGCTCTTTCGTCCTTTGCTGGGTAACGACTTGATTCTGGGAGCGATAGGGGTACTCCAGTTCGATGTGGTCGCCCATCGCCTAAAGCATGAATATAGCGTGGATTGCGGTTATGAGAGCGTGCAGGTGGTCACCGCCCGTTGGGTGAGCTGCAACGACTCTCGGCGGCTGGAGGAATTTCGCACCAAAGCGGCCGCTCATTTAGCTTTGGATGGAGCGGGCAATCTTACTTATTTAGCGCCCACTCGGGTTAACCTGGATCTCACTACAGAACGTTGGCCTGAAGTGGCTTTCCATGCTATTAGAGAGCATGCTTTGGGAGTAGAAGACGGAAATCCATTAGCGGCGAACTTATAAGTATACACTTCTTGTGTTTAAAATCTCTTCTAAATACGGGATTTGGTTTTTTGACGACGGCGTTTCCGGTAGCTAGAACGGGCTGGCGGAAGTGATGGGTGATCTGGAAAGATCAGGGGCGCCAATTCATTCAAAGCTCGCTGATAGACTTTACGCTTGAAATAAACAATTTCACGTAGCGGATACCAATAGTTAACCCAGCACCAATAGTCAAATTCTGGTTTATCCGTCAGATTTAACTGAACGTCTTGTTCTTCTCCAATGAAGCGAAATAAATACCAGATTTGCTTTTGGCCAATACACAGGGGTTTATTACCGTAACGGACATAACGGTTGGGTAGGCGATACCGCAGCCAACTGCGGGTGCAGCCAATGATCTTGACATGCTCTGCGCCTAGCCCCACTTCTTCTTCTAATTCCCGGTAGGCAGCTTCTTCAGTAGTCTCGCTCTCTTTGACTCCTCCTTGAGGGAATTGCCATGCTTTTTCTCTTGCTCGCCGCGCCCATAATACCCTGTCATCCTGATTACAAAGGATAAGCCCTACGTTCGCTCTGAAGCCGTCTCGATCAATCACGGCCTGCTCACACTCTTAGTAGTCAATGAAATAATCCTATAAAGATACCCAAAATTAGCCCCTTAGCGCAAATTTGCAGGGACGCAAGTTCTCCTCATGTTTCCTAAAAGTAGGTGCAAAACGGTATAAGGGTGCCGGTTACGGAAGGGCCAGTTATGTTATTGCTTCCTAGTGCAATTCGCGCTATGGTTTTCTCGTTTGCGGAGTCTGAGGCTAGGCGGATGCTTCTTGACGCTGCTGAGCTTTGGGGAGCCTGCCAGATCCGAGGGAAAAATGCTTGCTTCAACAGCGTTGGGTTATTTTAAAGGGGGAGTTTAGCAAAAACCAAGCCGTTTTCTTGGACGGTGCCGGTAGAATTTCAATATCAGGTTAGATACCGAGAGATAAATAATGATGGGGCTGGCTATCTTTGATTTGGACAATACCCTGTTAGGGGGGGATTCTGATTATTTATGGGGGCAATTCCTGGTGGAACAGGGAATCGTAAATAGTGATGACTATCAGCAAACTAATCAGGCTTTTTATCGGCAATACCAGGATGGGACGTTAAATATCTATGAATTCCTAGCATTCCAGCTAGCACCACTTAGACAGTATTCCCCCCAGCAATTGGATCTCTGGCGTTCGCAATACCTGGAAGAAAAAATCCGTCCTATTATTTTATCTCAGGCTCAGGAACTGCTTGCTTTGCATCGATCCCAAGGTCATACACTACTAATTATTACGGCGACCAACCGCTTTATTACCGGTCCTATCGCTAAAATGCTTGGAGTTAATGACCTGATTGCTACCGAACCCGAAATGCGAGATGGTTGCTATACAGGGCAAGTAAAGGGCATTCCTTCTTATGGGGAAGGTAAAGTGACGCGCTTAAAAACGTGGCTCAAAGAACGGGCATTAACGCTAAAGACAAGTTGGTTTTATAGTGATTCCCATAATGATATACCGCTTCTGGAGCAGGTAACTTATCCAGTTGCCGTAGATCCTGATAACCTGTTGAATACCTATGCCGACACCAAAGGCTGGGCTATTATTAGCCTGCGGAAAAAGCAGGCTGACATTTACTCTTTGCTGCCTGTGGAGATTCGGCGTAGTTTCAAAGAAGGAGGTGGATCGGGTTGATCCTCACCGGCGAATCTATCTATTATTTTCTTTAATGCAGCTACGGTTTCTTCTAGCTGAATAAGGCGATTCTCCATATTAGGGCTGCCTTTCTCTACTGGAATTTTTGTTTCTCCCTGTATTTCAGTTTTCCCCCCAGCGTGGCTGCTTTCCTCGGCTATCTCATTGGCAACCGTATTGACCGCCTGCTCGTCAATAGTATGGCTTTCTTCTACGTAAGAGTACAATAATAAGCGATCGCAGAGGGAATTAATTCGGCGGGGCAGCCCCCCGGTGTGCTCATGGATCGCGTTATAAGCTTCGCCAGCAATCGTGGGATCAGCTTTCCATCCGACCAGCTTGAGGCGATGCTCAATGTATCCCTGGGTTTCATCCCTGTCTAGGGTATTGAGATGATAAGCTGCAATAATTCGCTGCCGTAGTTGCTCCATATTTTCTAAAGCCAAGGTTCGCCGAAATTCTTCTTGCCCCAGAAGAAAACATTGCAGCAATGCCCTCTCTCCCACTTGAAAATTGGAGAGCATGCGTAGTTCTTCAATAGATTCAGGAGGCAAATTCTGGGCTTCATCTACTAGCAATAGAACTTGCTTTCCCTCTTGGGCCCGTTCTAGCAGAAAGCATTCGATGGTCTTCAATAAGGCTGCTTTAGTGACGCCTTCATGGGGAAGGCCATAGGAAGCGGCGACAATACGGAGCGTATCATTGGCTTCTAGCTGGGTGGTAACTACCTGGGCCGCCACGGTGTTATTATCCGTAAGCTCGGAGACCAAGGTCCGCGCCAACATTGTTTTACCTGTACCGATAGGGCCTGTGATGACGATAAAGCCCTCCCCTTGCATAAGGCCATAGCGCAAATAAGACAGGGCCCGCTTGTGAATCGTGCTGCCATAAAAAAAACGAGGATCGGAGCTAAGTTGGAAGGGCTTTCCTGTTAGGGCATAAAATTTTTGATACATTACAGTATGTTTCAGCTGGTTTTCTTAATGAATGAGTCAATCTTTTTTAGTACATAATGCTCTTAAATGATAGAGCGGTAGGTTACTCTGCCAGGGGACTGGGCAATAGCTTTTTGGTTCATAAGTCATTCAATGGCGGTCCGCTGCAGTTTTGGAATATCTTACTTATTTTTTATAATTCCAGCTTGATAGCCTATTAGGATTTTGTGAACGAATCATCCTTCAATACTAGCAAATAGATCGCTTCGCCTAAAGACTAAACTGATAGAGTTCAATTAAATTAATTTATTGTTTTATATCGGCCAACTCCCTTACTAGCTTAAATAACTCAAGCCGCAGCCTACAAAAGAAGCTGCCAAGGGCTGTAAGTGATTGAACGAGGGTCGCTATTCAGCGAGGATTTTCCTAGGGCGTATCGACAAAGCCAGATAATGGCTGGCGGCAAAATAGACGCACCCAGGAAAGCAATTACCCGTTTATCGTATCTGCTTGCAATGGCATGGTACTGCTTGAGTTTTATAAAGAAGTTTTCAATCAAGCCGCAGTCTTTATAGAGAGTTTTATCATGGGCGGGTTGTTGTTCTTCTCTGTTGGATAGGGGTGGAATGAGAGCTGTTTTTTCGGCAGCCGCTAGAGGAAAAAGAATGTGTTCATCAGCATCCATCATATTCTTTAATCTGCAAGCACAGTATTCACAGCAAGTGCAGGTAATAAAATATCCGAACTATCAAGGTCACAGGCTTGTCCAGGCGTCAGGTGAAAGCCGGTTAGATTGCCCAATGCATTCTGTTCTTTTATCTTTCCCTTTGCTCCAGGGGTATGCTGATAATCAATCATGGCGTATTGATTATCAGCAGCTTCTGCCAAGATATTCAAAAATCCTTTGTTTAGTACGGTACAAAGCGCGGATATAGTTAACACTTTCAGTGAGTTATACAGTAAGAGAGCGATAAGGTTATGATGAACGGTTTACCGCCAAGTAAAGGTTCATCTCCTCATGATGGCTGCTCACTTACTGAAGCTTGAACGTAAGCGTTGTCTGCCCTGTCATCAAGCCCGTATTGACTGTTTAGCCCAATTGATAGTGGCGATGGTTCAAGTACGGGTGGTGAATTTAACCCAACTGGTGTTGGGTTTGGATGCGGTAGTGCAGCGGGAATGGGTTTATCAGCGGGTGAAGCGTTTTTTTCGTCACCATGTTTTTGAAACTGAGCTGGTGGCGGTGCTGGTGAGGAGTTGGCTAGATGTGGGCGAGCGGTGGGTGCTGTGCCTGGATCGGACCCTCTGGCAGTTGGGAGGCAGGCTGATTAACGTACTGGTCCTCTCGGTAGCCTATGAGGGGGGGTATCTGTGCTGCTGATGTGGACCGGTGCTGGGGAGAAGAGGTAACGCCTCCACCGAGGAGCGTATCGCCCTGCTAGAGCGGTTTCTACGCCGCTTTCCGCCGGAGCGCATTGAGTGTCTGGCGGCCGAGCGGGAGTTCCGTGGTCATCGGTGGTTAGCCTATCTCATCCAACGCGGGATTTGGTTTCGCTTGCGCCTTCCAAATAATACCCAGACCCCTAACTGCCCTTGTAACGCCCATCTACCGCTCACCCGGCTTTTTGCCCGTGCAGAGCGGTGAGGTGATGGTGCTCAATTGGCCACGGCGCCTATGGGGGCATACTTTGTACCTTGTCGGTACGCGCGCACCCCGTGGGGAACAGGTCATCGTCATCACGGCCCACGCCCCGGAACAGGCGCTCGAAGACTACCGGCAACGGTGGCAAACAGAGTGCCTGTTTGCGGTAATGAAGCGCCGGGGGTTTTAACCTCGAAGACACCACATCACCGATCCAGAGCGGGTCGCTCGCTTGAGCGCCGCGCTTGGAGTGTGATCCGGTTGGGGTTGGATACGCTGCGCCGAGCTTTGCCCAATGGCGCCTCACAAACACGGCAGATATGACTTTGGGTTGACCTCCTTTTTGATAAAAAGATCGCTATAACAAAAAATTAGAGAAAGTCTTTGTTTTTGTACCGTACTAAGAATCCTTTGTTAAACACCACCTTTAGATCATTTTCGATGACAACGGTGAAGCTTGTTCCAGGGATCAAAACATTCCAGCAGATCACGCTACCGAATACCTGCGTGATGCCGGTAAATAACAGCTTCCACAAACAAACAATTGTTTTAAAATTGGACTAAAGTAGAATGTGCTTGGAACTATGAGAGACATTCTGTGCTTGAAACTTTAATTTTGAACTTGTTTAAAATAATACCTTATTTTGTTATAGGTTTTTGATAAATAGGACATTAAATGAAAGTCACCGTATTTGGTTCGGGCTACGTGGGCCTTGTGACAGGCACTTGTCTGGCAGAAGTCGGCAATGAAGTACTCTGCATTGATACTAATGAGCAGAAAATTGCGATGCTTAAGCAAGGGGAAGTGCCTATCCACGAGCCTGGATTAGATGTTTTGGTACAGAAGAATATAGCAGGCAAGCGGCTCGGTTTTAGCACTGATGTTGCTCAGGGGATCGCCCACGGGCTCTTCCAGTTTATCGCAGTAGGTACACCTCCTGATGAGGACGGTTCCGCAGATCTCCAATATGTATTGGCAGTGGCGCGTAGTATTGGCAAAAATATGAAGGATTATCGTATTGTAGTCAATAAATCCACCGTGCCCGTGGGAACGGCTGATAAAGTTAGGGATACCATTCACGAAACCCTGGGAGAACGAGGTATCAAGCTTGAATTCGACGTGGTCTCTAATCCCGAGTTTCTCAAGGAAGGGGCGGCTATTGACGACTTTATGAAGCCTGATCGGATCATTGTCGGTGCTGATAACCCTCGCACTATTGAGTTATTGAGGATACTATACGCGCCTTTCAATCGAAGTCATGATCGCCTAGTGGCGATGGATATTCGTTCTGCAGAGCTGACCAAGTATGCAGCTAATGCTATGTTGGCTACCAAAATTAGTTTCATGAATGAAATGGCCAATCTGGCTGAAAAGCTTGGAGCTGATATTGAGCAAGTTCGCCTGGGTATAGGCGCTGATCCGCGAATTGGCTACCATTTTATCTATCCAGGTTGTGGCTACGGTGGTTCCTGTTTTCCTAAGGATGTTAAGGCCCTAGAGCGAATTGCCTGGGAAGTGGACTATAGTGCTGACTTACTTAAGGCGGTAGAAAGGGTCAACAATCAGCAAAAGCAAACCCTTTTTAATAAAATTCAAAGCCATTTTAAGGACCAGATGGCGGGACGGACTATTGCACTTTGGGGCTTAGCCTTCAAACCTAATACCGACGATATGCGCGAAGCGCCCAGCCGTACCCTCATGGAAGCACTCTGGAAAACCGGAGTTCGAGTTCGGGCCTATGATCCAATCGCTAGCAAGGAAGCGCAGCGCATTTATGGCAGCCGGGAGGATTTGACTTTATGCGAGACTCCAGAAGTAGCTTTGGAAGGCGCTGATGCGCTTGCGGTAGCCACGGAATGGAATATATTTCGGAGTTTGGACTTTGAGAGGGTTAGAACTACCCTCAAAGCACCCGTCGTATTCGATGGCCGTAATCTGTACGATCCGGGCCTCATGGCGAGCCAGGGTATTGTTTATTATTCAATCGGTCGGCCAACAGTGGCAGTTAGATCCCCCGCTGATCTGTCGGCGGATCACGCCCGTTTACCTGATATCTCTAGTCTATAATCTCATATTAATTGGGGCTACACATGCAATGGGAACCAGTTATTGGGTTAGAAATCCATGCCCAGCTCGCAACGAAATCTAAGATTTTCTCGGGTGCGGCCACTGCCTATGGTGCTTCCCCCAACACTCAGGCTTGTGCCGTTGATTTGGGTTTGCCTGGAGTACTACCGGTACTCAATCAGGCAGTTGTCTGTATGGCGGTTAAGTTTGGGTTAGCTATTGAGGCTAAAATAACCAAACACTCAGTTTTTGCTCGTAAAAATTATTTTTATCCGGATTTACCTAAAGGCTATCAGATCAGCCAGTACGAACTTCCTATCGTGGCCGATGGTCATGTGATCATTGAATTGGAAGATGGTACCGAGAAGCGTATCGAGATCATTCGCGCCCACTTGGAAGAAGATGCGGGAAAATCTTTACATGAAGATTTCCATGGGATGACTGGTATTGACCTGAACCGGGCTGGTACTCCCTTGCTAGAAATCGTTTCTAGCCCGGATTTACGTTCGACCAAGGAAGCGGTCATTTATATGAAAAAGATCCACACGCTGGTACGTTATCTTGGAATTTGCGATGGTAATATGCAGGAAGGGTCTTTTCGTTGTGATGCGAATGTTTCCATTCGCCCCCAAGGGCAGGAGACTTTGGGTACTCGTACGGAGCTTAAAAACATTAATTCCTTCCGCTTTGTGGAACGGGCCCTCCAATATGAGATCGAGCGTCAGGCCGAGGTTCTGGAGTCGGGAGACAAGGTGATTCAGGAAACCCGTCTCTTCGATCCGGCAAAAAATGAAACTCGTCCCATGCGCACCAAAGAGGAAGCTACTGACTATCGCTATTTTCCCGATCCAGATCTGTTGCCGTTAGTGCTAGAGGATAGCTTTATCGAAGAGGTTCGGGAAACTTTACCCGAACTTCCTGATGCTAAACGGAAGCGGTTCATGGTGGAGTATGCCCTCTCCGCCTATGATGCCAGCGTACTGACGGCGAGTCGGGAACTGGCTGATTACTACGAAGCGGTGGTCAAAACCGCTAATGGAGAAGGAAAGCTGAGTGCCAACTGGGTGATGGGGGATCTAGCGGGTGCCCTCAACAAGGAAGGAAAAAGTATTGAGGACAGTCCAGTTTCTCCAGAGCAACTCGGCCAATTGATCAAGCGCATTACCGATAAAACTATCTCTGGCAAGATTGCCAAGACCGTATTTGAAACCATGTATGCTCAGGGAGGTAAAGTCGATGAGATTATCGCACACCAAGGCTTAAAGCAGGTAACAGATACGGCTAGCATTGAAAAACTCATTGATGAGGTATTGGCGGCTAATCCTCAACAGGTAATGCAGTACCAAGCGGGTAAAGATAAACTTTTTGGTTTCTTTGTCGGTCAAGTGATGAAAGTTTCCAAGGGTAAGGCTAACCCCCAGCAGCTTAATGAGCTATTGAAGAAAAAGCTGGGCTAGCAGCGCAGGCGCGAAAAGGTTACAGGCATTTTATAAAAACTTTACTATTGCGCTGGTAATTGTAGAGCACCCGCTTATTTTCTGGTAAAGCGGCTAGATCGGCAGGTGCGAATCCCCGTTCCTGAAACCAATGGGCAGTTTGAGTGGTCAGGACGCAAAGGCGGTTAAGGCCCCTCTGCTTAGCCCCCTTTTCTATACTAGCTAGAAGGGCTGAGGCTCGCCCGGACTGGCGGTAATCGGGGTGGATCACTAGGCAAGCGAGTTCGCCTATGTTTTCCTCTGGAAAGGGGTAGAATGCGGCACAGCCAATAATGGTTCCATCTCGCTCCATGACCGTAAAGTGGTGGATTTCTATTTCTAATCGCTCCCGTGACCGTCGCACCAAGAAGCCCTTTTCTTCTAGGGGGGCAATGAGCTCCAGAATGCCGCCCACATCGCCAATTTCCGCCTGCCGAGTGTCTTCGAAAGCCATGGCCGTGACCAGTGTACCTATACCATCCCGGCTAAATAGTTCCATTAATAGGGCTCCATCCAAATGCTGATCAAGAATATGGACTCGAGGGACTCTGGCGCGGCAAGCATGAATCGCGCTTTGAAGGTGATCTGCAAGCTCGGGAGGTAATCCGGGGGTTGATTCTAGTAACTGTTCCGCTTCGCTGGTAGTTAGCTCCTGGGGCAGGGGAAAAGGGGCCGTGGTGGGCAAACCGCCAGTGCCGATAAAGATTAATTTATCTGCTCCCAAGGCGATGGCAGAGGCGGTGGCTACATCTTCTGCGCTAAGATTAAAGACCTCACCGGTAGGAGAGTAACCTAATGGAGAAAGGAGGACGATGGCGTTGTTACTAAGGCGTTGCCGTACCGCTTCGATATCGACCTTACGCACTTCTCCCGTGTGACAGTAGTCTACTCCTTCCCTGACTCCTAGAGGGCGGGCAGTAATGAAGTTACCGGAAGCAACCCGGACTCGGGCTCCTGCCATGGGGGAGTTGGGTAGGCCCATGGATAGTAAGGCTTCGATTTCGAGCCGTACCGCACCGACGGCCTCTTTAACGCAAGGCAAGGCGGCATTGTCCGTTACCCGTAGACCCCTAACATAACGTAGCTTCAATCCCCGTTGGGCAAGAGCGGCTTCAATTTGGGGGCGGGCGCCATGGACTAAGACCAGTCGGATACCGAGGCTACCTAGCAGGGCAATATCATGGATAAGATGAGGAAAGCCAGGCTTCTGTATCGCTTCTCCCGTAAAGGCAATAGTAAATGTGCGGCTCCGGTGGGCATGAATATAAGGGGCAGCGTTCCTAAACCAATGGATTTCGTGCAAAGGGCGATCCGTACTCAAGATGGTTTTGCCTCTATCAACTGAAATAAAAAGTGAGTTGGTTCTCGCTTCAGCGATCAGCATATTCTATGCCGGCTTACTTGAGAAAGAGACATTGAGTAGTTTCGAGCAGGTGCTCGTCCACCGGTGTTGACAGCGCCGCCACTTGATCAGCCAACCGTCGGCGGCGATTGCGTAGGCGTCGATCAGCGGCCTGATGATCTGGGTGTTGATCTGATCACCGATGTTGCTCTTGCCCTTGAACTTTGCCATATCGGTGAAGCTAGCCCCCGGGGATGACTACCGACGGGGCGAAGTCGTCCGCGTCGGTGTATTTGCCGGTTGGGAAGCGTCCATGCCTCCGCGTAGTTCATCGTAGGAGGCCCAAAGAGAGGAATAGAGTTCGGGTTTTTTTGATAGCCACGGTTGATGTCAGTTATTCGCGCGGTGAGCGCGCGCTATTTGTTAAATTTCATACCCCAAAATGGATCTCAGCCAGCGCTCCACCTGCTCCACGCTGATTTCCTTGCGGCGGGCATAGTCCTTCACCTGATCCTTTTGAATTTTGCCGGTACCAAAATAACGGGATTCCGGGTGGGGAAAATACCAGCCGGAAACCGCGGCGGTGGGAACCATGGCATAGCTTTCGGTCAGGATGATGCCGGCATTTTTATCGGGTTCTATGAGCTGCCACAGGGTGGCTTTTTCCGTATGATCGGGGCACGCTGGATAACCCGGCGCGGGCCGGACTCCCCGATAATTTTCGCTAATCAACTCCTCATTGGTAAGGGCCTCATCCGGGGCATAGCGCCAGAACTCCTTGCGGACCCGCTCGTGCATGCGCTCGGCGAAGGCTTCGGCCAGACGATCAGCAATGGCTTTGAGTAAGATGCTATTGTAATCGTCATGGTGTTGGGCAAAGGCTGCCAGGTGCTCATCAATGCCTAGGCCAGCGGTAACCGCGAAAGCGCCAATATAATCGGCCACCCCCGTTTCTTTGGGAGCCACGTAATCCGCCAGGCAATAGTTGGGCTGACCGCTACGGCGCACCATTTGCTGGCGAATATGGTGCAAGGTCGTGAGGACTTCCTGGCGGCTTTCATCGGTGTACAATTCGATATCATCTTCATTGACCGTATTAGCGGGAAAAAAGCCGATAACCGCCCGCGCCTCCAGCCATTTTTCTTCCAACACCTGCTTGAGCAGTGCCTGGGCGTCCTTAAGTAGCTTGCGCGCCTCCTCGCCCACCACTTCATCTTGCAAAATTTTGGGATATTTACCCGCCAACTCCCAGGCATGGAAAAAAGGCGTCCAGTCAATGCGGGCGCTCAACTCTTCCAGGGGATAATCCGCAAAGGATTTGAGGCCCAGGAAAGTGGGCCGTGGAGGCACATAAGCCGTCCAGTCGGTTTTAAGCTTATTGGCCCGGGCTTGGGGCAGGGGCGTATGGCTTCTTTCCGTTTGCTGTTCCGCCCGTCGCCGCCGCATTTGGCCATATTCCTCCGTGATCTCGGCGGCATATTCTGCTTTAAGGCTAGGATTAAGCAGGCGCTGGGCCACGCCCACCACCCGGGAGGCGTCCGGGACATAGACCACCGGTTGGCTATATTGGGGTTCAATTCTGACCGCCGTGTGCATTTTAGAGGTGGTAGCTCCTCCAATCAGCAACGGCAAATCAAAATTCTGCCGCTCCATTTCCTTGGCTACATGGACCATTTCATCCAGGGAAGGAGTGATCAACCCGGACAGGCCCACAAAGTCACAGGACTCTTCCTTGGCCGTTTGCAGAATCTTTTCCGCGGGTACCATGACCCCCAGGTCAATGACTTCGAAACTGTTACATTGTAATACCACGGCGACAATGTTTTTACCGATATCGTGGACATCCCCCTTGACCGTGGCCAGCACTACCTTGCCGTGGCTCTTATAGGACTCTTTTTCCTTTTCCATAAAGGGCAATAGGTAGGCGACGGCTTTTTTCATGACTCGGGCTGACTTCACCACTTGGGGTAAAAACATCTTGCCCGAGCCGAACAAGTCTCCCACCACGTTCATACCGTCCATGAGAGGGCCTTCAATCACATCCAGGGGCCGCTTGGCGGCTAAGCGGGCCTCTTCGGTATCGGCTTCCACAAAGTCAGTGATTCCCTTGACTAGGGCATGGGCGAGGCGTTCGTTGACGGGCAACTCCCGCCAGGCAAGATCCTCCTTGCGCTCGGCCGCCTCTCCGCCCGCGCCCCGGTATTTTTCGGCGATCTCCAGCAGTCTTTCTGTGGCCTCGGGATGGCGGTTGAGAATGACATCTTCTACCCGTTCCCGCAGATCTGGGTCGATTTCATCATAAACCGCCAATTGCCCAGCATTGACTATGCCCATATCCATGCCCGCCTGAATGGCATGGTAGAGAAACACGGCATGAATGGCTTCCCGCACCTTTTCATTGCCCCGGAAGGAGAAGGAGACATTGGACACGCCGCCGGAAACCAGGGCCGGGGGCAAGGTCCGTTTGATTTCCCGGGTCGCCTCGATGTAGGTCACCCCATAGTTATTATGTTCCTCAATGCCCGTGGCCACGGCAAAGATATTGGGATCAAAAATGATATCTTCCGCCGGGAAACCTATTTTTTCGGTCAGCAGCTGATAGGCCCGGGCGCAAATCCCAACCTTGCGCTCGGTGGTTTCTGCCTGTCCTTGCTCATCAAAAGCCATGATGACTGCTGCCGCGCCATAACGGCGGACTTGTTTGGCCTGCTGAAGGAAAGGTTCCTCCCCTTCCTTCAGGGAAATGGAATTGACGATTCCTTTCCCTTGAATACATTTGAGTCCGGCTTCGATGACCTCCCATTTGGAAGAATCGATCATCACCGGAACCCGGGAAATATCTGGTTCAGCCGCGATCAAATTCAGGAAACGGACCATGGCTTTTTGGGAATCCAGCAAACCCTCGTCCATATTGATATCAATAATCTGGGCGCCGTTTTCTACTTGTTGCCGCGCCACCTCCAGGGCGGTGTCATAATCTTCTTCCTTAATGAGGCGGCGGAACTTGGCCGAGCCGGTGATGTTGGTGCGTTCCCCCACATTGACAAAAAGGGAGTCGCTCTCAATATTGCTTGGCTCAAGGCCCGAAAGCCGGCAGGCTACCGGCCGCTGGGGAATTTTTCTCGGAGGATATTTTTCCACTGCTTCCCGGATGGCGCGAATATGCTCGGGGGTGGTACCGCAGCAGCCGCCGACGATATTTAAAAAGCCCGCTTGCGCCCACTCGCCGATTTCCTGGGCCATCTCCTCCGGGGTTTCATCGTAGCCGCCGAATTCATTGGGCAGTCCGGCATTGGGATGAGCCGCTACATGGGTATCCGCCAGGGTGGCCAACTCTTCCACATACTGCCGCAGTTGCTTGGGACCCAACGCGCAATTCAGACCAAAAGCCAGGGGTTCCGCGTGGCGCAGGGAATTCCAGAAAGCCTCGGTAGTCTGGCCCGACAAGGTCCGGCCGGAGGCATCGGTAATGGTGCCCGAAATCATGACTGGGAAGCGGCTCTGATGGTCCTCAAAATACTTTTCAATGGCGTAAACGGCGGCCTTGGCATTGAGGGTATCGAAAATCGTTTCCACCAGCAGGATATCCGCGCCCCCTTGGATGAGCCCCTGGATTGATTCGGTATAGGCGGCTACCAGTTCATCAAAAGACGTATTGCGAAATCCAGGATCATTGACATCGGGAGAAATGGAAGCGGTGCGGTTAGTGGGGCCTAAGACACCGGCGACGAAACGGGGGCGATCCGGGTTCTTCGCCGTCATCTCATCGGCCATTTCCCGGGCCAATTGTGCCGCTGTCTGGTTAATTTCCACCGCCAACTCTTCCATCCGATAATCCGCCATGGCGATCCGGGTGGCATTGAAGGTATTGGTCTCAATAATATCCGCACCCGCCTCCAAGTAATGACCATGGATTTCCCGGAGAATTTGTGGCTGAGTTAGGGCTAGCAGATCGTTATTTCCCTTGAGATCGCAAGGCCAGTCGGCAAAACGATCTCCGCGGAATTCTGCTTCGGTCAGGCCGTAGCTCTGAATCATGGTGCCAAGCGCCCCATCTAGTATTAGAATGCGTTTAGCCAGTTGTTCCTTAAGCGGGGTAATACGTGGAGATGTTACAGACATAATGATGTTGAGAACCTGTTCCGGAATTCAAAAAAAATAACGAAAGCCCCGTTCCTGATGAACTAAATTAACAATTGTTAAATTGCAACCTGCCTATGTTATCGGCTTGTTTCTATTGAGGATATCGGGTTCTTGCCAAAACACTGGCGAAGTAGCCATGGGCGCTATGTCCTCCGTTGACGGCATGCCTGTATGCACCCATCCTGGGGCTATATGCGCCAAGCAGACTCATTATAACAGACGTGTTCCTTCCCCACATTCATTAAAAAGCTTGCCGCGCCAGGAGAATTTATGAATACCATTGCCACGCCTATGCAGTATCTGGATAAAGCCATGAATCAGCTGCACGACCTCGGGTTATTATCTGCAGGCGAGCGCCAGGAGGCACCTATTATCGCCTTGCTCAACCAGATCTCCGACCTTGACCAGGCGCGGGTTACCGCTATCGCGCGCACGCTAAACCAGGCTTCCCTTTTTAATGAGGTTGTACGTGAGCAGGTACAAGCCATGGAAATCGGCGCGCGCTACGAGGAGATCACCCATGCTTTTAATAGCATCCGCGACGATGCTAAATCCATGGTTGAGCAAATCGAGGATGGGAAGATCGATACCTTCGAGCGCTTGGGCAATATCTGGATGAAAATTAGCCGCGGGGACATCGCCACTCGTTTTGATAAAATCAAGGAGACCTATCTTGAGGTGACCGCCGCCACCTATGATCAGATTCAGCGGGAACAAAAGATCTTACAAGCCTATCAGGATTTCCGGGGAGCCCTTAAGCAGTCTGAGGTGCTGGCGTTTGAGGTGCTGAAGGCGGCCGAGGGTAAGCTCGATGCCGCCAAGGCCGGTGTCAAAGCGGCAATGAAGATGATCGAGACCTATCAGGGAGATGAAGCGGCCGAACGGGCCAAATTGGAGCTAGCCCGGGATGAGGAAGTACGCCTGTTGCAAAATGAGGAAAAACGTTATCAAATTGCCAAGGATCTGTCGGATAATTTAACCATTAGCTATAACACTTCCGAGGTGGTGATGGCGCGCCTGATACAGACTACCAATGCCAAGGAGCGGATCTATGCCCAGGCGGTGAGCTTCTTCAGCACCAATGAGGTTGTGCTGACTGCACTGACCGCCTCTTTCACCGGCATGTTTGGCCTGCATGAGAGTACTCGAACCGTGGAGGCCATGAAGGAGGGGGTGAGCCAATCCCTTGAGGTGCTTGCCGATATCGGCGGCAAGGTTCAGGAGGCGGCGGTGAAGGCTGGCTACGGACCCACGGTGCGTGCGGATGCGGTCAAAAAACTGGTCGACTCGGTGGTCAACTGGCAGAACCGCTCCCACGAGATCATCGAGGAAATGCGCCAACAGAGCACTGCCAACGCGAGCGAAATTCGTAATGCGGTGGAAGAGGGCAAGCGCAAACTTGCCCGTCTGGCGGAAGCTGGCAAGAGTGCGACGGCTGTCGCGCAATGAACACGGAAGCAGCGACCTCCGCGACGCCCAGCAGGCAGCCCCTGGATGAGGTTATGCTGGCTATGGACGTGGTGGATACTCTGCGTCGGCGCGAGCGTTTGGTAAAGCGCGAGATCGAAGTGGAGGGTCGGGAACAGGATCTTAAGGAGCATCTGCGCAAAATTTACCAGGCCCAGGGCATTGAGGTCCCGGATCGGATTCTGGCAGAGGGGGTGGCTGCGCTTAGGGAGGATCGCTTCGTTTATAAGCCGCCGGCGGAAAGCTTCCATGTCAAGCTGGCGCGCCTCTACGTTAGCCGCAATCGCTGGGGCAAGTGGCTGCTGGGGGGGATAGGCGTTCTGATGATCGCCTGGACCATCAATTACTTCGCCTTTGTTGCTCCGGCTAAAGCTCTGCCAGGAGAAATTGCCGCAGCCCATGCAAAAGCAGCCGAGATCGCCAGCTCCGATCGTGCCCGGGAGCGTGCGGAGCAACTGCTGCATGCCGGGCAAACCGCGCTGCACAATGAGAATAAGGATGCCGCCCGGCAGGTGCTGCGGTCGCTGGAGGACTTGCGCACCCGTTTGGAGCAGGAGTATACGTTGCGTATCGTCAACCGGCCAAGGGAGCAGAGCGGCGTTTGGCGCGTGCCGGATATCAATACCCGCGCCCGCAATTACTACCTCATTGTCGAGGCCATCGATCCCAGCGGTAAGGTGCTCACAGTCCCCATCACCAATGAGGAAACTGGCAAGACCGAGCGCGTTACCCAGTGGGGCTTACGCGTGGACGAAGCGACTTTCCAGCGGGTTGCCCGCGACAAGCAAGACAACGGCATCATCGAGGAGAACCGTGTTGGCTACAAGAAGCGCGGCCACCTGCTACCGACTTATGAGATGCGCACCACGGGTGGCGCTATTACCGAGTGGTAGAAAGAAACAGGCATGATTTCTGGGCGACAGGCACTAGCCTTTATTGACAATACCCTTAATGAAGAACGGGCTAAAATAAACAAGGCTGGGCAGAGCATCGAAATGCTTAACGCCACGCAGGTAGAATACCAGCGGGAGGACGCCAAGGACTACCGTGAACTGGCAAAGATACGAATAGATCTGCTAGCTGGCGGACAGTTGGTGGAGCACCTTAAGCGGACGGAACAGCATGTTCTGGCCCTGCTGAAAAACCGGGAGGCCGCAGCACGGGAACTCAATGAACGCATCCAGGCTGCCGAAGGCGCGCGCGTGACCCTGGAAGCAAAACGCGCGGTCCAAGCCGATGAGGTGGACCAAGCTGTGGAGGCTGTGGACCAAGCCGAGGGGGACACCCAGAGGCGCCTAGACGCTGATCCAGACTACCAAGTCCAAAGGGAACGAACGCGAGAGGCGGCGCGCACTGCTAAACATGCCGATGAAAAGGCCACGCAAAGTGAGCAGGAAAGGATGCTGAAGAGTGAATCCTACCGTCATGATGCCCTGTTCATGTATCTATGGAAGCGCCAATACGGGCTGCCGGAATATAGCGCTAACGCCCTCATCCGCCAGCTTGACGGCAAGGTTGCGCGGCTGATCGGTTTTGCTGACGCTAGGGCCAACTATGAACGGCTAAACGAAATTCCGGTGCGGTTGCGGGAACATGCCGAAAGGCTCAAAGCAGTAGCGGAAGAGGCGTTTCAAGCACTTAAAATACTCGACACCAAGGCACAGAAGGCGGACGGTATTCCGGCGTTGGAACAAGCCTTAGCCCAGCAACAAAGTAAGCTTGATCACATTGATGCGCGTCTTGAGATTGGGCGGATAGAGTATCAGGAGCTGCTGGCGCGGAAGACAGCCTTCGCTACGGGTAACGATGAACACACGCGCAAGGCGGTAGCTTACCTTGCCGCGGAGTTTCAGCGGGACGATCTCACGGAACTGCGCCGTGAAGCTTTGGCAACCCCTTTTCCGGAGGATGATCTTATCGTCAACCGCCTGCTCCAGCGCGACAATGAGCGCTGCCAGCTGGAATCATCCCTCCAGGGTCTCAAGGAGACGCTGGAGCAGTACCGCAAACGTCTGGCGGAGCTTGAGTCGGTACAGGCCGAGTTCAAGCGCCACCGCTATGACCGTGCGGGCTCGTCTTTCCGTGACGGCGCCCTTGTTACCCTGATGCTTGGCAACTTTCTCAATGGCATGCTCGATCGACGGGCATTGTGGAAGTTGTTCCAGGAGCAGCAACGTTACCGGCCCGAACACAGCAACCCGACTTTCGGCTCGGGTGGCTTCGGCCACGGCAGCGTATGGGGTAGCAGTATCAGGGATGATCTGGGGGGCAGCTTTAGTAGCCGTGGAGGCGGAGGATTTCGCACCGGTGGTGGCTTTGGTGGTCGCGGCGGCGGAGGCTTCCGTACCGGCGGAGGATTTTAAAGGGTGAGCCAAACGTCTTCTGCTGATAAACGCCTTTTTGTCCTCGACACCAATGTGCTCATGCACGATCCCGCGGCTATTTTTCGTTTCCAGGAACATGATATTTATCTGCCCATGATTGTGCTAGAGGAATTGGATTCGGCCAAGAAGGGACTCTCGGAAGTCGCCCGCAATGTACGCCAGGCAACCCGTTTTTTAGATGATTTGCTGGAGCAAATCGAATCCCCCGAGGAAATTAATCAGGGCCTCCCGCTGCCGGCTACCCTCCACTCCGGAAATGGGAGAACAGCAGAGATCAGTGGGCGCCTTTTTTTCCAGACCCACGCATTGAATGTCGACCTGCCGGAAGCCATGCCGGGCCAGAAGCCCGATAATAGCATTCTCGGCACTGCTATGGCTCTGCAGGAGGTGCACCCGGACCATACGGTCACCTTGGTCTCCAAGGATATTAATCTCCGTATTAAAGCCACTGTGTTGGGTATCCACGCCGAGGATTATTATAACGATAAAGTTCTGGACGATGTGGATCTGCTCTATACTGGCAGTTTTGAGCTTCCCCACGATTTCTGGGGAACCCACGGGAAGGCCATGGATTCCTGGAACGAACGGGGGCGTACTTTTTACCGAATTAAAGGCCCCCTGGTGGCGGAGTGGTATCCCAATCAGTGTCTTTATCCAGGAGAGGAGCACGGTTTCGAAGCCCTGGTACGCAGCCGGGAAAGCGATACCGCCGTTATTGAGCTGGCCCAGGATTATCGTTCTTCCCGCCATACGGTCTGGGGTATTTCCGCCCGGAACCGGGAGCAGAATTTCGCCCTTAATCTGCTTCTTGATCCAGAAATAGATTTTGTAACCCTCCTGGGAATGGCTGGGACTGGTAAGACTTTACTTACCCTGGCCGCCGGGCTTGCCCAAACCCTGGAAACCAAGCATTATCGGGAGATTATCATGACCCGGGTGACGGTTCCTCTTGGTGAGGACATTGGTTTTTTACCTGGCACGGAAGAAGAAAAAATGACCCCCTGGATGGGGGCGCTCATGGATAACCTGGAAGTGCTAGCCAAACCGGATATGGGTGGGGAATGGGCCCGGGCCGCTACCAATGATTTGCTGCAAAATCGGATCAAGATCCGTTCTCTCAATTTTATGCGCGGGCGCACTTTTCTCAACAAATTTATTATTCTCGATGAGGCGCAAAATCTCACTTCCAAGCAAATGAAAACTTTGATCACCCGTGCCGGGCCTGGCACTAAAATTGTTTGCCTGGGTAACATCGCTCAGATCGATACGCCTTACCTAACGGAAACTACTTCCGGTTTGACCTATGTGGTCGATTACTTTAAAAACTGGGAGTACAGCGGTCATATTACTCTGCTGCGGGGGGAGCGCTCCCGCCTCGCTGATTTTGCCTCCAGTGTGCTGTAGCGAGAATTTACAAGGGCGCCTTAAGGCAAACTCGTCACCAGCCAGTGTATCCTTTCGAATTCCCGTAGTAATCAGACAATATAATATCTTCCCGCCTTAGCATTAAAGTCATTAGATTGCTGGAACGGATGTTGTTGCTTGATATAGAGCTAATGGTAGGATCACTCATCGTAGTTGAGGAAACCAGAATCAGAATTCGACAATAGATGATTAAAGATTCAGATATGCAGTACCTGCGACGCTGTGTAGAACTCGCAGCTAAGGCACTGGAATCGGGTGATGAGCCGTTCGGCTCTGTACTTGTTGCGGCGGACGGGAAGGTGCTTTTTGAGGACCGCAACCGGGTAGCCTCGGGCGATCGGACCCGTCATCCAGAGTTTGAAATTGCACGGTGGGCTGCGGCGAATATGTCCCCGGAGGCCAGAGTAGCAGCAACCGTCTACACCTCCGGCGAGCATTGTCCAATGTGTGCCGCAGCCCATGGCTGGGTCGGGCTCGGGCGTATCGTGTATGTAAGTTCCTCCGAGCAATTGGCAACATGGCTCACTGATCTCGGTGTTCCAGCACCTCCTGTGCGAACTCTGCCAATCCGCGAGGTTGTTCCCGGTGTAGCGGTAGAGGGTCCAGCTCCAAGCCTTGTCGAGCAGGTGCATGAGCTGCATCGTCGTTTCTATAACTCGTCATAATGGGTGCCATCATTTAGCATTGAAAAACTTGAGTGCTTGTAGATGGGATTTTAAGCAGTAGCCTGCAAGTGGCTTACACCCATTCCGGGCCTATCGACCCTCCACGGATCGTGCAACGAGGGAACCGGTTTGAAGGTTGCTATGTTCTCCGTGAAGATGATGGATGGAGAATTCCGTGGCTTTCCGTTAAAGTAAGTGTGTTTGAGGTATAGAGAGGGCTTAGCGTTCACCTCAAATGCTCCGGGTTGGCCAGTTTGGCTGCTGAGTAGTTTTATGGATACCTTCTTTGCGTTTAAGGTTTTTCTAAAAATAACGAATTATGTCTGGCAGCCTATTTATCGTTGCAGCTCCCTCCGGCGCTGGGAAAACCAGCTTGGTCAAGGCGCTGGCAGCCTCGATAGCCGATATTCGCCTTTCCATTTCTCATACAACCCGTCCTCCGCGGCCAGGAGAACGAGATGGAATGGATTATCACTTTGTTACCGAAGCCATCTTTGAAACCATGCAGCGGGGAGGTGGTTTCTTAGAGCATGCCCAAGTGTTTGGACATCGCTACGGTACAGCCAAAAAAAGCGTGCTTCCGCTTTTGGCGCAAGGCTTGGATGTCATTCTCGAGATTGATTGGCAGGGAAGACGCCAGGTGCAAGCGCAATTTCCTCACTGTGTGAGCATCTTTATTTTGCCCCCTTCCCGGGAGACCCTAGAGCACAGGCTGCGCCTCCGGGGACAAGATACGGAAGCCGTGGTTGCCCGCCGGATGGGGGACGCGTGTGCCGAGATTTCTCACTATAATGAGTTTGATTACCTGGTGGTCAATGATAACTTTGAGGTAGCATGTGCGGATTTGATGACTATTGTTCAAAGTCGGCGTTTGCTGCGTTTACGGCAAGAGAAAAAGTTAAAATCCCTATTAGGCGAGCTATTAGGGTGAAAATTTTCTTTGGGAAAAAAGTGCCTGTTTGGGAGATCTTTAAGCATTATAATAAGCATGGGAGCAAAATGCCTTTTGCTTAGTCTTATAGTTTAGAGCAACAGAGGAGAACGGCCAACCATGGCGCGACTAACGGTTGAAGATTGCGTTGATAATATTAATAATCGCTTTTTATTAGTTTTGGCAGCAGCTAAGCGGGCGCGGCAACTAGCCATGGGAGCCACGCCCACAGTGCCTTGGGATAATGATAAGCCTACAGTGGTCGCCTTGCGCGAAATTGCGGAAGGCCATATTGATGTAGGCGTTATGGATACGGCCAGCGCCCGGGAACATGCTGAAGAGTCGCACGTAAGCGAAGAAGAAGTGCGGGAGGAATCCTGAGTACTCCAACCCAAATTTTTGCTGATTCACCTCTTAAGGAGCCGCAGCTCTCCAAGAGCAGTGTTTTGCCAGCGCCTGGGAGTATCGATAGTCTTTGCACGAGTGTAGCGGACTATCTTGATTCGGGCTTGCAAAGTGAAATTCGGCGCGCCTATGATTTCGCCGCTGCCGCTCATGGAGAGCAGAAACGCCGCTCTGGCGAACCTTATATTACCCATCCCCTGGCAGTGGCGGGAATTATGGCGGAAATGCACATGGATCATCAGTGTGTCATGGCCGCCCTGCTGCATGATGTTTTAGAGGATACGGGCGCTACGAAGGCTGACCTGGCCCAATATTTTAGTGAGGAGGTTGCTGAGCTAGTGGATGGGGTCAGCAAGCTTGCCCAGATTAATGCTGCCTCCCGCGAGCATGCGCAAGCGGAGAATTTACGCAAGATGCTATTGGCTATGACTCGGGACATCCGGGTCATTCTGCTGAAATTGGCCGACCGCCTCCATAATATGCGCACATTGGGTTATGTAGCGCGGGAAAAGCAACGCCGTATTGCCCGCGAAACCTTGGAAATCTATGCGCCTATTGCCAATCGCTTGGGAATGGACGGCATTCGCCGGGAGCTGCAAGATTTAGGCTTTCAAATGCTCTATCCGCTCCGTTATCGGGTTTTGGATGCGGCGGTCAGGCGGGCCCGGGGGAACCGCAAGGAAATCGTAAAGACTATTCAGGCTACGACTGCCCAAAGGCTAGCTCAAGAAGGGCCGGCAGGGCTGGTCGAAGGGCGAGAGAAAAGCCTTTATAGCCTCTATGTTAAGATGCGAGATAAACGCCATTCTCTTGCCGAAATAATGGATATTTATGCCCTTCGTATTACCGTGGACTCGGCGGATACGTGTTACCGTGCATTGGGAGTTATTCATAATCTTTACAAACCTGTTCCTGGTAAATTCAAGGATTATATAGCTATCCCCAAGGCCAATGGCTATCAGTCCTTGCATACTGTTTTGTTTGGCCCCCATGGCGTGCCGATTGAAGCCCAGATCCGGACACATGATATGGACCGGGTGGCGGAGGCAGGGATTGCTGCCCATTGGTTATATAAATCTGGTGGTGAACGGGCTCAACATCGGGCGCGGGTATGGCTTAAAGGTTTGCTGGAAATGCAGCAAAATGCGGGAGATTCCCTGGAATTTCTCGAGAATGTTAAAGTCGATCTATTCCCCGATGAAGTCTACGTGTTTACTCCCCGCGGTAAGATTATGATTCTGGTCCGGGGCGCCACAGCAGTAGATTTTGCCTATGCGGTACACACGGATGTGGGTAATCGTTGCATTGCTGCTAAGATTGACCGACGGCTTGTGCCTTTATCCACTCCCCTTGAGAACGGGCAAAATATAGAAATTATCACCGCTCCCACAGCTCGGCCTAGCCCCTATTGGCTTAACTTTGTGGTGACTGGTAAAGCACGGGCCAGTATTCGGGGTTATCTTAAAAATTTAAAACGGGAGGAGTCGATCGAGCTAGGCTTACGCTTGCTGAATAGGCAGCTTTTGAGCTATTCCCTGACGTTGGATGATATCTTCCCGGATCGCCTGCAGTTTCTCCTTAAGGAATTCGGACTAGAAAATCTCGATCAGCTCCTGGAGGCCGTTGGGCTTGGCAACCGCCCCGCCTTGCTCGTTGCCCGGCGTTTGGTATCGGATCGGGAAGCAAAAGAAGAAGAAAAAAAACTGGAGGCTGGTGATTCCGCTCGGCAGCCCTTAAGAATTAAGGGAACCGAAGGAATGGTACTCACTTTTGCTAAATGTTGCCGTCCCATTCCAGGTGATCCTATTCGCGGTTTCGTCACTGCGGGGCGGGGGATCGTGATTCATACGGAGCGGTGTAAAAATCTGGCTGAATTCAGAGGCCGGCCTGAATGCTGGACCGAAGTGGAATGGGCCGAGGAGGTACAGGCCGAGTTTCCGGTGGAAATCCGGGTGGATGTAGAAAACCGCCGTGGTGTGCTTGCCACCGTGGCCGCCACCATCTCTGATACCAACACCAATATTGATAATGTCAGCCTCGATGATCAGGAGGGTACTATCTGTAGCATTCTGTTTACCCTGGAAGTCCGGAGCCGTTACCAGCTAGCGCATATTATGCGGCGGCTCCGGACTCTCGATATGGTGCTGCGTATCGTTCGTGGCAAGCATTGAATGATGATCCCTTGAAGGAGTCCCCCATGTCCCGCAACGTGATCGAGACGGCTCATGCCCCCCGTGCTATTGGCACTTATTCTCAGGCGGTGAAGGTAGGTAAGGTTGTGTATCTTTCCGGCCAAATACCCCTGGTACCTAAGACGATGGAGTTGGTGGAAGGAAGCATGGAAGCCCAAATCCAGCAAGTTTTTGAGAATCTTAAAGCAGTCGTTGAAGCTGCGGGGGGTGATCTAGCCCAGATAGCAAAGTTAAATATTTACCTCACCGATTTAGCCCACTTTCCTCTCGTGAATACTACTATGGAAGGCTACTTCCAGCCTCCTTATCCTGCCCGTGCGGTTATCGGGGTGGCTGCTCTCCCCAAGGGTGCCGCGGTGGAAATGGATGCCATTGTCCACCTTGACGAGTGAAAAATCCAACTCTATTGAGAGTCGGGGTAGCCGCCACAGCCCCCTAACTTTAGCTACTCCAGTCACCACGCTCAAGGGCGTGGGCCCTAGTCTAGCTAATCGGCTAGCTAGGCTAGGGCTTTGTAAAGTCCAGGATTTGCTCTTCCATCTCCCTCAGCGTTACCAGGATCGCACCCGGGTAGCCCCCATTAGCCTCTTACAAAAAGGCAGGGAGGCATTGATCGAGGGAGAAATTCAGTTGTGTGAACTTCGCCCAGGGCGTCGCCAGTCCTTGCTCTGTTCTTTAAGCGATAGAACGGGAAAGATCTTTCTGCGTTTTTTTCATTTCTCGGCCTGGCAGCAAAACTTATTGACTCCGGGAGCGCGGGTACGCTGCTTCGGTGAACCGCGGCAGGGCGCTGCGGGCCTAGAAATGGTCCATCCTGACTATCACCGTCTCTCGGAGGATAGGCCAGCGGTCACTGAGGCTTATCTGACCCCTGTCTACCCTGTTACGGAAGGGTTGCGCCAATCCAGTTTGAGGGATCTTATTCAAGGGGTGCTTAAAGATCTGGGCGAAGAGGGAATCATTGATCATGTCCCGTCAGGGTTTCTAGCAGGGATTGGTTTGCCCACTTTAAGCGAGGCGCTTATGTATCTTCATCAGCCGCCGCCTGATGCTCCCTTGGACTTGCTTGCCGAGGGGAAACATCCCGTGCAGCAGCGGCTAGCTTTTGAAGAATTGCTGGCGCACCATTTAAGTCTACGGCAATTACGTTTACGAACCTCCTGTCTCCAGGCGCCACTTCTCTCCAGCGAAGGGCGGTTGCAACAACGCTTTTTGGCTACGCTTCCTTTTCCGTTGACGGCAGCCCAAAGCCAAGTCGCCCAAGAAATCTTGGCGGATATGGCCCAGGAATCGCCCATGCAGCGCCTACTTCAGGGGGATGTGGGTTCCGGTAAAACGGTAGTCGCTGCCCTGGCCATTTTGCAGGCGGTTGAGGCCGGATACCAAGCGGTGCTGATGGCTCCTACTGAGTTACTGGCGGAGCAGCATCTGCGCGTCTTGCAAGACTGGTTTTGCCCTTCTGACATTAAGGTGGAATGGCTGGCTGCGAAAAGAACTGCAAAAGCGCGGCGGGAAAGTTTGGAGCGGCTCGAAGGTGGAGAAACAGCCGTTGCGGTGGGTACCCATGCGCTGTTTCAGGAGGGGGTCAATTTTCATAATCTAGGTTTAGTGGTAGTGGATGAGCAACACCGCTTTGGCGTTGAGCAGCGTTTGGCGCTGCGGGAGAAGGGTCGCTATGGCAATAGCTGCCCCCATCAATTGATTATGACTGCCACGCCTATCCCCCGTACCTTGGCCATGACGGCCTATGCCGATCTGGACACGTCGGTGATTGACCAATTACCCCCCGGACGTATTCCTGTTGCTACTGCGGTAGCCTCGGACCGTCGCCGCGACGAGGTAGTGGCCAGAGTGCGCTGGGCCTGCAGAGCGGGCAGACAGGCCTATTGGGTTTGTACCCTGATTGAAGAATCCGATAGCTTACAGGCGCAGGCCGCGGAGGAATCAGCGGCGGAGCTTGCTGAGGCACTGCCTGAGTTACGCATCGGGCTTATTCATGGCCGGATGAAGACGCAGGAGAAAGAGCGCACCATGGCCGCCTTTAAATCAGGCATTCTTCATCTTTTGGTGGCCACTACGGTGATTGAGGTGGGGGTGGATGTTCCGAACGCCAGTTTGATGATCATCGAAAATGCCGAGCGCCTGGGGCTTTCTCAACTGCATCAGTTGCGGGGGCGGGTTGGCCGCGGTGCGGCGGATAGCTATTGTGTACTGTTGTATCATGGACCGTTATCCGAGCTGAGCCGGGCACGGCTAGCTTGTTTGCGGGCGACTAACGATGGCTTTGAGATCGCACGCCGCGATCTTGAGCTTCGCGGTCCTGGCGAGGTACTAGGAACCCGCCAAACGGGTTTGCCCCAATATCGGGTGGCTAATCTTATGCGGGACCAGGAGTTATTGGTAAGCGTAGGACAGGTAGCAGACCGATTTCAGCAGCGCTATCCTGCGCAAGTCGCTTCTTTAATTAGTCGCTGGCTCGGGGAAGAAAACCGGTATGGGGAAGTGTAGAAATCCTTAATTTTATTATGTTCTCTTATTTTCTATTATGAAACAACGTCTTGTAATATATGCTCAATTAATGCGGTTGGATCGTCCCGTGGGTATTTTTTTATTGTTATGGCCCACCTTGTGGGCTTTGTGGATTGCCAGCGCGGGCCAACCCGATCCCAAAGTGTTGCTGGTATTTGTGGCCGGCGTAGCGCTTATGCGTTCTGCAGGATGCGTTATCAATGATTTTGCCGATCGCGCTTTCGATCCCCATGTAAAGCGCACGATTAACCGTCCTTTGGCTACGGGTAAGGTGCGTCCCCAAGAGGCTTTGCTTCTATTCGCGGGACTATGCCTCGTAGCCTTTGGACTAGTTCTGCTGCTTAATCCGCTGACGATAGGACTCTCTTTTGCTGGCGCTTTACTGGCTGCGACCTATCCTTTCATGAAGCGTTACACCCATTGGCCCCAGGCTTACCTAGGGGCTGCTTTTGGTTGGGCGGTGCCCATGGCTTTTGCAGCTCAAACGGGAGCGGTGCCCCTTGTGGCGTGGCTGCTCTTTATGGCCACAGTATTGTGGGCGACAGTATATGACACTTTCTATGGCATGGTGGATCGAGAAGATGATCTACTCATTGGTGTTAAATCCACCGCTATCCTGTTTGGGGAGGATGATTGGCTGATGACTACTCTCCTGCAAGGGGCGTTGCTGTTGCTCCTATTCTGGATAGGATATCGGGAAGAATTAGGGTTTTATTATTATTTTGGCTTAGTAATTGCCGCAGGGTTGGCGGGTTATCAGCAGTATTTGCTTCGGAGTCGGGAACCAGCCCAATATTTCCGGGCATTTCTTAATAATAATGTTTTTGGAGCCGTTATATTCGGAGGAATCGTGCTTCATTATCTGACCGCGTAAGCTAGCGCATAACTCCTTTCTGCATAGGAAAAAACATCAATATTCCGGCTAGGTTGATGACTGCCGGTAAAATTCTATTGCTGGGAGTACTCGCTTCATTGGTGTTTGTCTCCTCAGAGGCGGCGGTATTTCGCTGGATAGACTCGACAGGCCGCACCCACTACAGTGATCGTCCCCAGCCGGGTGCTCAAGAGTTAAAACTTAATAAGCTTGCGGCACCCTTTTACTATGTTCAGCGGGTATATGATGGCGATACCCTCCTGCTCAAGGGGGATATCCGGGTTCGGTTATTAGGGATCGATACGCCGGAGGTTGAGGGCCGTTACCGGGCGGAGCAAGTAGGGGGCGGCTCGGCCCGGGATTGGTTGCGGCAACGTATTGAAGGGCAGAAGGTACGGCTTGAATTTGATCAAGAGCGACATGATCATTATCAACGCTTGCTAGCCCATGTCTTTACCGTAGAGGGGAAACACCTTAACCTTCTCTTGGTGGAGGAAGGCTTGGCCGTGGTCAGTATTTTTCCTCCCAATCTCAAGTATGGCACTCAACTGGCGCAGGCGCAGGAGCGCGCCGAAGCAGCCCGGCGGGGGCTTTGGAATATGCCAGACTATGCCCCCCGGCCGATTTTAGCGATTCCCCAGGAGGGATATCAACGAGGTTGGCGACGTTATCAAGGAACTCCAGTAGCGATCCGCTCGAGCCGCAAGTATGTCCGCTTGGTTTTTAGTAAGCAGGTAGAGGTGCGCATTCCCCAAGCGCAATTAAATCTTTTCGGAAAGCTTGAGCGCTATCTGGAAAAACAACTGGAAGTTCGGGGATGGGTCTCCCGCCGTAAAGAAAATTATTCGATCCTGGTGCGTCATCCCAGCGGACTCAAGCTACTTTTTTAAATTCCTCGGCCCAGAAGCGCTTGCAGAGAGATGCCATGACTACTGTTGATGCCTAAGAGAATTTTTCTCGCCTGGAGCAGGCTGGGGGTTATGATGGTTAAGACGGGGAGGAGGGCGAGTGCCAATAAATAGGCAGTTTGATGCGCTTCAAATCTTTAAATAAACCAGCCAGCCATAACGGCTGGTTTAGGATAGTAGGCTCGGAAAGTTATCTACGTGCTTAATCTGTTCTGTTACGAGCCCTCAGCCTCAGACCCAGAGCCCTAATCATTAGATAGATCGGCGATGGTTCCGATACAGTGGCCGCGATGACGAAATTGGTGTAGCTGATATCGCGCAGCGTACCGATCTCCAACGGGCTAATGGTACGAACGCCTAGACCATCGATACTTGCAGATTCCATTTACCGTACCATGCTGATTTTTACTTTCAAAATCAGGATTCAGGATATTGTTAAATTTATTAACTTATTTTTATATAGATAAGGCTTAAATATAAGCTTCAGGCTGACGATCATCATACTGAACAGGAGAGTATTCTTTTCGAAGAGTTGAGTTCGGCTTTGATAACGTTAAGCGTTTTTAGGCCGTGAAACGCATGGATGCATTTGTTGCTCAATATCAAAATTAAATCAATTTATAGACTGTTCGCCATATATCTGTTTAGAAGCATTTAACTTATACCGAACTGCCTCAAGAAAGGTAAAACGATAAGTTTTTAGACTTTTGCCCTATTAAATTACGCGAAATGCCGCATTTTAAGCTGCCTGCCAGGACCGATTTTACTCAACCCTTTGTTATTTCTATAAAATTTAAGCTGGTATGGATCGTGGTTAACTTTATGTAAGCCCATAGGGGGAAAGACGCTAAAGGAGGCATGTTGCCATGAGGAAGCAAATGCGTTTTCGCTGCGCGGCACAACGGGGATGGTATTTTGTCACGGGTGAAGGTTGTGTGGGATTTTTTGATACACGGCAGAAAGAATGTATCAGCGCTATGCATGTAAAAAAGCTCTTACCTAATAAGAAGGGTCGCAAAGCAATGAAACTTATCACTCACGCTATTTAAATTAGAGGCTCTATAGCAGAGCTTGACTCTTTGATTGACCCTCCTCTCCCTTAATTTGTTATGGATAACAATTTTAATTCATTTATGCGGCACAAGGATGTGCCGTTTATTTTTTACCGACAGCATGCAATGAAAAGTTCTAAAACCAAGGGATTGAAGAGAGGCCGGGGCAAGAAATGCCCGCGACCTTGTAGTAGTATTATTTAATTTCCAGTAACTCAATATCAAAAATAAGCGTTTCGTTGGGACCAATAAGACGGCCAGCACCCCGCTCACCATAAGCGAGGTCAGAGGGGATGAAGACCTTCCATTTAGAACCCACGGGCATTAACTGCAGCGCTTGCTGCCAACCTTTAATAACGCCATTAACCTTAAAGGTAACCGGTTCCCCCCGTTCGTAGGAACTGTCGAACACCGTGCCATCCACCAGGGTGCCCCGGTAGTTAACTACGACGGTATCTTCAGCAGCGGGTTTTTTACCTTCGCCTTGTTCAATAATGCGATATTGCAACCCATTGGGAAGTTCGACCACTCCTTCCTTTTCTTTGTTGGTTTTTAAGAAATCTTTTCCCGTTGCTTTATTTTTTTCTCCACTTTCGGTTCTCTTTTGCTGCGCTTGTTGTTGTACGGCGTTCATTGCCGCCTTGGCTTGCTCCGGGGAAAGTCGCGAGGGAGTTTGTTGCAATGCATCTTCAAGGGCAAGCATAAATGCTTGCTTATCCAATTCGATTCCTTGTTGCTGCATATTTTGACCGAATTGATACCCGATCAGATAACTTAATTTTTTGGCATCTGTTTCGAGTTCCTCTGCGATGGCCGCGTTTCCGAGGAGGGCTAGTAGGGTAAAGCTAGCAATTAAAAACGTCGCTCCCTTAGGCATATGTATTCCTTAAATTTAATAGAGATTAGTAAGACGGCCCGATAAACATATTTAAAGAGCCAGGATAGCTTCGCCTTCAGGCGAAAAAACCGTCATGATCACATAAGGCTAAATTATAGTTCAAGATGGTGCCGTTACTATCGCATGTAATAATTTTTGATGATGCTTCCTTTCCATCCCAACGGCGGAGCGGTGGCTACGATTCGTACTTTTACTATTTAGGCTTCATTCTGGAGCCGCTGCGTGGCGCTCCCATTATTGCTGGAGAAGAGGTAGTGAGTGCAATTTTCATTTTTGTAAATAAAATATATAAAAATCAAATCCTTATTTATAAAAATACGGCAGATGCCGTATTTTAGGACAATAATTATGGCATTTACCATAATTATTATGATCTCCCGTGAATTATTTTTATAAGTAATTGTGTTTGCAATAAAACTTTTTATGGAATGGTTCTTGCCTTGATACCTCTTGCGCATGTTCTTTTTAAAGATAGTTGATAGCGCTTAATCGGCACCGCCCCCGATTAAGCGCTATTTAAGTTTTATTTTCCATTATTCCTCTCTATTCAGGAAAGATAAAATTAATCTATCATCATTCCAATGAACTAAGAGATGCCTATATGCGTCTAATTTTATTGAAAAAATAGATATTATTCACGGCACCAAAGGTGACATGAGGAGATTATTTGTGTCCAAAAAAATAACGCTTTTTTCCCTACTGTTGGCTTTATGGGGCGCGAGCTCCCTTGTGCTAGCCCATACCATTATTACAGATCAAGCGACCGAAGGAACCGGCCTGTATACGGGCTTTGATATCACCCATGGTTGTGGGTTTGAGGATAAACCTTCTCTTCCAGTCATTGCCCAGTCGGTGGCTTTTCCTACTGGACCTAATTCAGCTGTCACCCGTATGGATACCGGGGAAGCTATCAGCTTAGGAGATGTGCTCATTGGCGGCATGCATGCAAGCGGCTTAATTAACCCGGCGATCATTCAAAACCGCGATGTTTTTAATGCGACCGAAGAGTTGAGGGATGAAACGGGTGTGGTGAGAGGCGTTCATTATACCGATGGCGAGCTGCAGGTCGATCTAGATGGCGTACTGCCTTTCCGTGTCTCAGGAGTTACTTTTGTGGAGGAGTCCTGCGTTACCAAGGTGAGAGCGCGGGTTGCGATAGCCAACTGGTGCCATCACCGGGAAGGCGCACGCCGAGTGGATGTCTGGATAGCGCGGCTGACTCCAGTATTTAATGACGAGCGGGTAGTTTCTATCGATTTTTGGCCCACGCTAACCATCAACCGGGATTTAACGACTAATCCTCTTCCGGAAAATTGCGGCGAGGGTTATGAGGTAGCCGTGGAACCTTCGGATGAAGACATCGATCAATATTTGCCAATGCCAGGCTTTATTCCTGGCATCTAGCCGAGGCGAGGAAACGGCTTGTGATAAAATGAAAATTACTCACGGGGCGCTTGAACAGCGCCCCGTGAGTAATTTCTGATAAGCTTATTGGGCAATGTGGGAACATCATGAGGGTTGCAGTGATTTTTCGTGCATTTCTTCTTTTAGCAATGCTCCTTTCAAGCCATGCATGGGCTTATGGGGAAGAGTCTTTTGCTGGTTCTGATCGCGAAAGAATTGAGAGGGCTCCCATGAATCATGGCGTTCTCCATCTGGAAGTAAAGGAAGCACCCTTGGCGCAAATTTTTAAGATCATTGAAGATCAAGCTGGCGTTCAACTCCATATTCCTTCTCTCTCCCAGAGAAGGGTAACAGCTACTTGCGAGGGCACCGCCCTGGAAGTATTAAAATGCATCCTGGGCAAGGAAGTGAATCTTGTTTATCGGTACGAAGATAAGCCTTCTGCCAATGATTCAAAGCCTTTGCTTAGGGAAGTATGGGTGCTCAATTCGACCCCAAGCGAACCGCACCCATTGAATCGTAACCCTGATCAAGCTGTTTGCGAAGCCATGGAACATTTTCCGGATGGGCAACAGCTTCCATTGGAAGAGGAACAAAAAGCGTTTTTCCATTTGGAGCCAGAGGAGATGGAAAAACTCGTGCTTCTTTCCCGGTCCCCTGATCCAAAGCGGCGAAAAGAAGCCGTGTCCCGCCTTGCCTTGGTAGCAGAAGACGAGGATGATGGTGGTGTCAGAAGCGTTTTAACGGAGGCCTTGCAAGACCCGAGTCCAGGTGTTAGGGCACAGGCCATTTTTGGACTGACCCGGCGGGATGATGCAGAGAGGGACTCGGTGCTACGGGGAGCTTTGCATGACAGCGAGGTGGGGGTGCGGCTGATGGCGGTTAGTAACGCTGGAGAAAACAGGGCTATACTTGAGATGGCGCTTCATGATGAGGACAGAGTCGTGCGCGATTTGGCTCGCATGAAGCTTGGGAAAATAGAGTAGTACGAGGAGAGGAAGGATTTTATGAAAATTACAGCTTTAAGAAATAAATGGATTGTAATGCTGATGATCGCTGGGTTGGGACTCAGTGTTAAGGCGGTAGCCCATGATCAGATCGGTACCTTGGGTGTTGAAGGTAATGCCACCGATTATTACTTGGTTACCTGTTCTAGCGATGCGGGTGGGGTCACCGATTATCTTGAGGTTCAAATATATGATGCCACTGTGGAGCAGGGTGGTGGTAAGATGAGTGCGGTAATACTAAGAGAACCAGTTGCCAGCACGGCCTCCGATCCCTATAGGGCGGATGAGTTTCAAAACCACGATAAAAATCCTGGTCCCCCGGCTTTTGTTGGCGGAGGCGACGGGGTTTATAAGGTTATGGTACATAAACTCAAAGATGGTCCCAAAAATTATCTCCTGTCGTATCATTGCAAAAGCAGCGTTGGTCTCCATACAGGCACCTCCATTCTTATTTTACAAGATCAGTAACCGCACCTGTTTTAACTTTTCGATAGCCTCCCAAAAAGCCGCTAACCCAGGATTTCTTCTGAGGAAGAAATCCTGGGGAGGCGCATGGGCATTTAGTTTTGGCAGGATAACACCCGCTTATTTAAAGTACGCCAGGCCATGAATAAACCTAGATTAGTGTTTTTTTACTTGCTATTAGTCGCTATTTCCGCCGTCCCAACGGCTATGGCTGCCGAGATTAGCCAACAGGCGCCTGATTGCGTGTTGAAGCCTTTTGAGAAAGCAGGGGAAGTGACTCTCCCGCAATGGCAGGGAAAAGTGGTTTATGTGGATTTCTGGGCTTCTTGGTGCCCGCCTTGCCTTAAATCGTTTCCTTTTTTAAATGATCTACATCAGCGTTTTAGTGATCAAGGGCTGCATATTGTGGGCATTAATGTGGATGAGAAATTAAGTGACGCTCAAGACTTTTTAGCGAGAGTGCCGGCCCGTTTTGAGATTGTGGTTGATCCCGATCAGCAATGCGCTCGGTCATTTGATATTCAAGCCATGCCTTCTTCTTTTTTGATTGACCGAAAGGGCGTGATTCGTCATATCCACTTAGGATTTCGCTCGGGGGATACGCAAGAGCTAGAGGCATGGACGCAAAAACTTTTACAAGAAGATACGGCTAATCCTTAGTTTTATACGTTGTTAACGGTTTAAGTTTCTCCTTCCTTTTTTTAGCACTATTGTTGCTTAATCAACGCGCTTGGTGAAGCGCTATAACTCGTTTCGCGCGTGTTAGATATAAGGAGGAATAGAGATATGATAAAAAATCGCCAGACTTTAATAAGAAGACGAATAAGAACGATAAACACTTTGTTGTTGCTATTTTTTGTGCTCATAAACCTACCAGGTTGCGCACCGGTAGCACCATGGGAACGGGGTAACCTGGCTAAACCCCAGATGGTGCCTGACCCCTATCCCATGCAGAGTAGTTTGCGTTCCCATAGTTACCGGGGCCGGGAGGCAGCTATCGGCGGCGCTTCCGCGGAAGGAGGAGGGTGTGGCTGTTATTAAGCCAAAGCCTAGCGTATCTTCTCCCAAGTGTCGGGCCAGCTCTTCATTAGTGGCATTAACTTCTGCCGCGCTGGCCCTGCCCGGCTTGATGCCCTTACCGTCCCAGGCCGCCTTCGAGGGGGGAGAATTCGATTTCCAGTATGGCCGTTATCAAGAAGGTGGCGGTACGAAGAGTCAATTCCGGGATAAGGATAATGACATTCAGGTGGATAGTCTGCAGGCTTCTGGAGAAATCGACCTCTCTGATCGTTTGACCTTCCGCGCTAATTTTATTCAGGACACTTGGGTGGGGGCGACCCCCATTACTACGGCTCCAGCGGCAGTTACCAAATTTAATCCCAATGCCGAAACCGGGGCCTCGGCTTTTACTGATCTCAAAGGAGGTATTGTTGATTATGACACCCGTACCGGGGAAGGACAGGCAACTATTCCGAATACCTTTGACACGGTAACCACCAATGAAACGGTACATGTCATGGCTGAAGCCTCGCCGGAAACCCGCAAGCAGGGAGATTTCCGGATGGGTTATGAGTGGGATGAAGCGGCGCTGAACGTGGGGGGCGGAATTTCCCTGGAGGATGACTATGATTCTCGCTATTTTAGTCTAGGAGGTCGCTGGGATTTTAATCAGAAACTCACCACCTTGGCAGGAGGCGTGAGCTATACGGATAGTACTATTGATGTTCGCCGTTTCCGCTTTAGGGCGACTTCGGTTCCGGTTGACGCAAAAGGTGGAATAAATCCAGATTTTCCCGATTGGTCGGTACGGGTCCATGATGGGCGAACGGATATTGGAGCGAGCCTGAGCCTGACTCAAGTGCTGGATAAAAACTCGACCTTCCGAGCCAGTTTTGGTTACAACCACAATTCAGGTTTTCTCTCCAACCCGTATAAGGAAGTCACTTTTCTAACCCCCCTGGATATCCCAGGGAAAGCATGGCTATTTACCCGTTACGATAAACGGCCTGAAGAGCGGAATCAGTTCACCTGGAGCGCGGGCTATACCCGTTATCTTGCGGGGCTAGATGCTGGTTTGCATTTCAATTACAGTTTTTTTCATGATGACTGGGGGATCAACGCCCATACCTTTGACGCTTCCTGGGGGCAGCCTGTGGGAGGAGGGTGGATCATTACCCCTCGGGTCAGATATTACAGTCAAAGTGCCGCGGACTTCTATAGTCCTTTCTTTATTGCCAGCCAGGAGCCCCTTTCATTAGCGGAAATTTTACCTAATCAAAGCCAATTGCCTACCCCGGAGCATTTTTCCAGTGATCATCGGTTATCTGCTTTTGGGGCTCTGAGCGGTGGGGTGACAGTGAGCAAGCAGTTTGCCAAAGGGGTCACCTTGGAGGCAGGATTTGAATACTATACCCACGCTAGTTCTCTGAAGCTGGGAGGGGGAGGCGTGGGTGATTTTGCCGATTTCAATTATTTTCTGGCTAACGCGCTGCTGAAAGTGGATTTATCCGCTCTCACTTATTCTGGAGGAGGGCATGATCATGCCAAGGGACATGAGGGGCACAGTGATTTTGCCCCTGCCGGGGTGATGTTTAGCCATATGCTGGGGACAGCCGGCGAATTTATGGTGGGATACCGTTATCAGTATAGCCGCCAGGGCGGCGATATGCTCCACGGTACCCAGACTGTTGATGACCTTACCATTGTCAATAATGCCTGCCGTAACAGACCCTGCCAGCTAAACTCGGCGGACATGCATATGCATATGCATATGCTTCATCTCATGTATGCGCCTACCGATTGGCTGAATCTAATGCTAATGCCCATGTTTATGGATATGAATATGGATTTACGGAAGCTTGAAGGGGCACCACCCATTGATCCCGAGGCCGTGGGCGGACACTTCCATGCGGCGGATAGCGGAGGGCACGAGACCGGTGGCGTGGGTGATACCCAGTTATTTGCGCTGGTTAAATTATTTGCGTCGCCCCAACACCATCTCCATCTGGGATTGGGCATCAGCGCGCCGACGGGGGATGTGGGTATTAAGGTTGAAGGTCAAGAAATTAACGAGAGCAGCCCGGATTTTGGCAAGCCTTTATTCATTCACTATGGCATGCAGTTGGGTAGCGGTACCTGGGATTTATTGCCTAATTTAACTTATACGGGTTCGATGGATCGCTGGTCTTGGGGCGGCCAACTGAGTGGTACCGTTCGCCTGGAAAGCGAAAACTCTTCCGGTTTTGCCTTTGGTGATATTTTTCAGGCTACCGCTTGGGGAGGGTATAGCCTGTTCAAATGGCTGTCTGCCTCGGTCCGGGGCATTTATACTACTCAGGGAGCTATTAGGAACCAATTCAACGGGCCAGACCCCCAGTCGGCGCCGGTGGATTTTCCAGAGAACTATGGCGGGCGTTTCTGGGATGTGGGTTTTGGCCTCAATGCTTCTACCTTAGGAGGCGGTTTGAAAGGCAATCGGCTAAGTATCGAGTGGGTGCAGCCGGTCAGGAACGATGTCAATGGCTTCCAATTGGAGCGGAAAGGGTCGCTTTTTATCACTTGGGGCCTAGGATTTTAATCGAGCATAGGGTATTTCTCTAGCTAGGGCTTGGGTTTTACCGCGAGGGATAAGCGAGGGAATAGCATGAAGCTTTACCAGGAAGCTTTCAAGGCAATGGGTACGCCCTGCGAAATTCAGCTCTATGCCAAAACTAAGGTCCAAGCTCAACGGGCCGCGAAACTTATCATCGCCGATGTGCGTCGGCTGGAAGACCGCTATTCCCGCTACCGTACCGACAGTTTTCTCTCCGAAATCAATCGGGTGGCAATGGTAGGTGGGCGTATCTCGGTGGACAAGGAAACGGAAGGGCTGCTCAATTATGCAGCCACTTGCTATAGGCAAAGTAAAGGGTTATTTGATATTACTTCCGGTATTTTGCGGCGCGCTTGGAATTTTAAATCAGGTGTGTTGCCGAGTAAGGTGCAAGTACAGAAATTGCTTGACAAAATTGGTTGGGAAAAATTGCGCTGGGTACCGCCGGTACTAGAATTTTCCATCGCTGGAATGGAAATTGATTTTGGAGGTGTTGTCAAGGAATATGCCGCTGACCGGGCGGCTTCCCTGAGTTTACAGGCAGGCGTTCGGCGAGGGCTAGTAAACTTAGGTGGTGATATCAAAGTGATTGGTCCCCGTCCAGGCGGTGAGCCTTGGCGGATTGGTATCCGTCATCCTGGCCATAAAGAAGCGGCGATGGGAATGCTGCTGCTAAATGAGGGCGCGATTGCTAGTAGTGGTGACTATGAGCGCTGCATTGTATTAGATGGCGTTCGTTATGGCCATGTTCTTAATCCTAGAACCGGTTGGCCGGTGCGGCACTTGGCATCGGTGACTGTGATCAGTGATTTATGCGTGGTAGCGGGAAGCGCTTCTACTATTGCCATGCTAAAAGAAGCTAATGGTCCAGCTTGGTTGCAGCATTTGGGATTACCTCATTTCTGGGTGGATATGGAGGGTGAAACTGGTGGTTCCCTAGAGAAGGGTTTCATTGAGGCTACTGCCATGGTTCAAAACAGCGAGCGCCAGGCGGCAATCACGGTACTCAATGAGCATTAATAAAGGCGTCACGCTTTTTGTTTGGTTTTTCATGAAAACTGAATGCTGCGGCTTATTTCCACTTAAATCCATTTTGTGGTTAAGGGTAAAGACAATATGAATAACCTCTCCCTAAATTTCCCGGGGCGAGCGGGGCTCTACATTACCGTATTTTTGACTGGCGCCGCGGTCATGATCATAGAGCTTTTGGGAACGCGCATGATTGCCCCTTTTTATGGGGCGAGTCTTTACGTCTGGTCATCCCTGATCTCGGTCACCATGATAGCCTTGTCTTTGGGTTACTTTATTGGCGGTCGTTGGGCTGATCGGGCCAAACGGACCGGCCTATCGTTGATTATTGCACTCGCAGCCTTACTTACTCTTCTTATTCCCTGGTTAACCCGCCCAGTGCTGTTGGCAACCGATCCGTTGGGCTTGCGGACAGGGGCTTTGGTGAGTGCGCTGGCGCTTTTTTCGCCAAGCTTGACCTTTTTGGGAATGGTGGGGCCTTTCGCCATTAGGTTATCGACCGTCAATCTGGCGGGGGTTGGCGCCAGTGCCGGTTCAATTTATGGAGCAAGCACTCTCGGTAGTGTCGTGGGAACATTATTTCTAGGATTTTATTTATTTCCTGTTATGGGTTCCCGTGAGATTTTTATCGCACTTGGTCTCGCTTTATTCCTGCTGAGCGTGGTTGTGGCCTTTTATGAAAGAAAACGCTTGAAGCTTGCTTCAACCTTACTCCCCGTTGCCTTCTTGGCATCGATAGGAATTGGGTTATTGCCCCAAATTGCGGGTGCTGGCCACGCAGGTTCTAGTAAGGAATCTTTTCAAATACAATTCGAGCGCGAAAGCTTATATGGTTGGGTGCGGGTCATTGATCAACCGGCGCAGGATCTCCGCTTGCTTACCGCTGATGCTTCCACCATTGGAGCGGCTAGTATCAGCCATGGTCAAAACCGTCTTGCCTATCAGCATATCGTGCCGCTCATTCCAGCTTTAGCTCCTCCCATGAAGCGCGCTTTGCTCATTGGTCAGGGCGCCGGTCATATGGCTATGGCTTTGGAAGATCGTTATGGGATTGTCACCGATACACTGGAAATAGATCCAGCCGTTGCAGAAGCGGCAACCCATTATTTTGACTTTAGTCCCACGGGTCAAGTCATCGTTGGAGATGCTCGTTATGAAATTCGGCGTTTAAAAGGCCCTTATGATTTAATTATCCATGATTGTTTTACCGGGGGTGTGGAGCCCGTCCATTTATTAACTATTGAGACTTTGACGCAGCTACGCTCCTTGCTTTCCGAGCAAGGTGTACTCGCCCTTAATTTTGTAGCTTTCTCCGAGAATGGGAAGAATATTGCATTGGCTTCCGTTGCTAAAACTTTGTCGCGTGCTTTTCCTCATCAAATGGTTTTTGTTTCCGAGCCCGGAAAGGATTTTAATGATTTTATTTTTCTTGCCGCTAATCGCCCTATTGACCTGGATGCCAAGATGCTAACGTTTGCGCAAGCTTCTTGGTTAAGGCAGCGCCTTATGACAGTGGATAAAACCCAAGGAATCCTGCTAACGGATGATTTTAATCCACTTGAGTATTTGCAGGCCCGTAAAGCGAAACACTACAGAAATATTTTAGTCAATTGGTTAGGCACGGATCTTTTAGTGCGGTGAAGTCATCGCCTGGATTCTCTATGTCTCCCATCGCGGCAGTTAAGGAATTCATCAAAGACCGTGAATTGATTGCCCAGCTTATTTGGAGCGAAGTGGTGGGACGTTACCGGGGTTCCTTTGCGGGTTTTTTGTGGTCTTTTCTTAATCCTTTATTCTCCCTAGCGATGTACACTTTTGTGTTTGGGGTGGTTTTTAAGGCGCGTTGGGGGTTGTCGGCAGAAAATACTTTTGATTTTTCCATGGTGTTATTTACGGGTTTAATTGTTCATGGGTTAGTGTCCGAAACTATTAACCGAGCACCCTATTTAATTCTTAGTAATCCCAGTTATGTTAAACAAGTCGTATTTCCCCTTGAGGTATTGCCGGTTGTCGCTTTGGGTTCGGGTTTATTTCATACTGTGATTAGTTTTTTATTGTTAATCGTTATTTGGAGTATCGCCCATGGGAGCATAGCATTAGCCGTTGCTTTTATTCCCTTGCTAATACTGCCCTTAAGTCTAATTACTGTCGGCGTGAGCTGGTTTATTGCAGCGGCTACTGTCTATTTTCGGGATTTGGGTCAACTGGTGACCTTTATCAGCAGTGGCCTGCTTTTTTTCTCGCCAATTTTTTACCCTGTAAGCTCGGTTCCAGAGTCCTTTCAAATCTTCTTAGAACTTAACCCGCTTACTTATATCATTGAGCAGGTGCGTGCCACGCTTATTAGTGGACAACTTCCGGAATTAAAGGGTTACTTACTCTATTTTCTGGTTTCTATCATCGTTGCCTGGACGGGTTATGCCTGGTTTCAGAAAACACGTGCCGGTTTCGCCGATGTAATATAATGTTAACTTCCATGGGAGAAACCGATCCAGAAATTTTGATTGATGTGGATAATGTCAGCAAATGCTATCATTTATACCAACGCCCTCAGGATCGACTGTGGCAATCTTTTTTTCGAGGGCGTAAAAAATTTCACCGTGAATTTTGGGCATTGCTCAATATCTCCTTACAGGTCCGTCGGCATGAAGCTGTAGCTATTATCGGACGTAATGGCGCAGGAAAAAGCACCTTGCTGCAACTTATTGCCGGTACTTTAGCGCCTACCTCGGGAAAGATTGCTATTCAAGGTAGAGTTGCAGCCTTGCTTCAACTAGGAAGCGGTTTTAACCCTGAATTCACGGGGCGGGAAAATGTATTTCTAAATGGCGCTATCCTTGGGTTTAGTCGCGCTGACATTGGCCGCCGCTTTGAAGAAATAATAGCCTTTGCGGAGATCGGTAATTTTATTGACCAACCGGTTAAAACCTATTCTTCCGGGATGATCATGCGGCTTGCCTTTGCTGTTTCTACTTGTCTTGAACCGGAAGTGTTGATTATCGACGAGGCTTTAGCAGTAGGGGATGCAGCTTTCCAATTTAAATGCAGGGATCGGCTTCAGGATTTGATTACTCAAGGGACCACACTATTATTGGTCTCCCATGATATGAGCGCTGTTAAATCGTTTTGTAATCGCGCCATCTATCTTGAAGATGGCCGGAAAAAGGCGGAGGGCGAGCCGGAAAATATCTCCGAGTATTACTTTATGGATGTGCGCGCCAGGCAGATGAGTCGCATATCACAACAAATCAAAGACAAAGGTGCCACTGTTTGTAAGAAATCTTATGGTTATGGTACCAGTGAAGGAGAAATAGAATCCGCTGTTTTTATAACAACAAAAAAAAGTGCTGCCCTTTTTAATTATGGCGATATTATCGAATTGGAAGTTATCTGCCGGTTTGCATCTCACATTGAATGTCCATGCCTCTCGGTAGTACTCCAGGCGACCAATCTGGTGGGTATAGGCGGTCGCTGGTTTCGTATTAATTCATCTTTTTCAGAATCTGAGGCGGTTGCTGTTGCTTTAAAAATAAAGTTTCCCGCGAAATTTAATGATGGTAAATATTTTATTACCCTAAGACTGGAAGATCGTAAAGATCAGAAACAATATTTTATTTTACATAAAATTCCAGGCGCATTAACGTTTGATATCTTGCCGCGGACTAATAACGATTTATTAGGGTTTTATGATATAAAGCTTACCTGTGAGCAGTAAGCAATGATTATTTCTCATAAATATCAATTTATTTTTATCAAGAACGGAAAGACAGCAGGAACGAGTATTGAAGTATTCCTTTCCAGATTTTGCGCTTCTTTTGATATCGTGACTCCCATCTATCCCGCGGTAAAATCTCATTATCCTCGTAATTACGAGGGTTTTTATAACCGCATGACGAGCGCGGAGATTCGAGAAAAAATAGGAGAAAAAACATGGAAAAATTATTTTAAATTTTGTGTAGAGCGTAATCCCTGGGATAAAGCTATCTCCTATTATTATATGGCTAAATGTAGATCTGGTGGGAATCTCTCTCTTGACGAATTCCTCGCCGGCTGTGAATTTCCCATCAATTTCCCACGCTATACGGAACCAGGAGATAGCTCAAAAATTATTGTAGATAAAATTATTGATTTTAATAACCTAATGGAAGATTTGGGAGAAGTTTTCAGAAAGTTAGGGTTACCTTTTGATGGCTCGCTTGGAGTTTATGCCAAATCAGAATATCGGACTGATCGACGACCCTATCAAGAGGTTTTGACAGTTTCCCAGGCACAGAAAATTCAAGATATCTTTGCAGTAGAGATTGATCTGCATGGCTATCATTTTCAGAAAGTAAAGTTAAGTGCATGATAGGGATGCGTCACCAATTCATTTTTGTGCATATTCCAAAAACTGCTGGCAATGCCATGCAAAATGCTCTAAGTAGCTATTCGGAAGATACTATCGTTGCTAGCGGCAATAAGGATGGTGTTCATAGATTTGGGCTATATAGTCTCTACGGCACGACTAAGCACTCGACTTTGACTGATTATTTTTTTGCGCTAGGCGCAGAAGCGTTTTGGTCAAAACGAAAATTTACTTGTATCCGTAATCCCTGGGATCGTGCTATCTCTTTTTATTTTTCACCTCATCATAAAAACTATTCCTGGAATAGAGATAAATTTATTCGCATGTTGGATAAGATTCATCCAATGACCACTTTTTTGCGCCTGCCTGATCATGTGGCGAATACAGAACCTGATCAAAATGTTGATCTTATTATCCGTTATGAAGATTTACACAAGGGCTTTTCTAAACTATGCGATATCCTGGGAATTTCAAGGAGAAGTCTTCTTGTTCTCAATAAAGGGAATCGGAAATCTTATTTTGAATATTACGATTCCGAACTTATCCAAATAGTAGCGGAGCGTTTTCGGGAAGATATTGAAGTTTTTGGTTATGAATTCGATTCCTCTAAACGTTATTAAGAATGAAGATCGTGATCGTGCATATTCCTAAAGCAGCGGGTACTTCACTCAAGGAAGCTATTTCCGCTAAAGTAGGTATTGATAATATTTATTTTGATTATAACCGCCCTCTCGCCAAGGGTGATTTATCGAGGAATCTTGGCTGTTTGGCCTCGAGCATTGCTGCTAAGCCAAGGAGAGAATCAATTATTTTCGGCCATTTTCTAGTGGGAAAATATGCCAGATTTAATGGTTATTATTTTAGGCGGCGTAAAAAAATATTTTACGTAATTTTTCTTCGAGAACCTTTACAAAGAGCAATATCGCATTTTTTTTTCTGGAAAAGAACGAAGGTTCAAGGACATCATGTTTGGGAGCGTTTTACTCAGGAAAATTGGAGCTTAGAGAGGTTTTTGCTATCTAAGGAACATACTAATTTCCAGGCTAAATTTCTTTGGCGATTCCCCTTGAAGCAATTTGACTTTGTTGGCTTAACTGAATATTTCCAGGATAGCGTAGAAATGCTGGGACGTGTTTCTCCGCTGCTACGTGGCTTACCAATAAAAATAAAAAACAGCAATCCAAAAAATTCTATGGGCGTGAATTATAGTATTGATTCCTGTCTGGCAGCTGAATTTATGCGCCGCAATGAATTGGATTATAATTTATATAATCAAGGAGTTAAACGATTTCTTATACAAAAATCCAAGCTTCTGAAAGCAAAGGAATGACTATGGCGGATAGCTCATCGGTCGTATTTTTGCTAGGAGTTCCCCGTTCAGGTACAACTTTGCTTTCTTGGCTGCTTAATCAGCATCGGAGTATTTACTGCCCGCCGGAGCCCTGGCTGCTGTTGGGTCTAGAGTCGCTTGGACAGGTTCCTACCGATCACGCTGCCGATCCACCTCTTTTGTCGAGCGCGATTACTGAGTTTTTAGGAGTTAGACGATTGCAGAGACTTAAGCGGGCGGCTTTATCTATTTATCAATACGCCTTGGAGGAGGCGGGAAAATTCATTTTTATTGATAAAACGCCACGTAACTATCATGCCCTTGATTTTGTGCAAGCGTTTCTGCCAGAAGGAAAAATTATTTTTCTTGTACGTAATCCTCTTGACGTGGCAGCTTCTTTTAAAACTTCTTGGTCAGTGGATCTTCCAAAAATTATCGCTAACCAGGAAGACACGCCTTTTCTGTTTGATTATATTCTAGGCTTTAATCGACTATTGGCCTTCGAGGAAAATTATTCCGTGCTTAGAGTCTGTTATGAGGACTTGGTTGCTGCTCCTGAGAAACAAATGGTGCGTATCTTTAAATATCTAGGGCTTCCGTTGCAAGCAATTAATAAAGATTTGGATATTCAGGAAACAACCTATGCTAGGAGTTCTCTCGGCGATAAGAAAATTCTTTCGACATCTTCTATTCATAGGCAATCTATTGGTGCTTATAAGCGTGTTTTCAAAAAAGGAGACATTCAAATTCTTTTGAATTCCCTGGGAGAGAAATCCTTTTCTAAATTGGGTTATGGCAAACAGTATGAGGATGCCTGTGCGGAATTCGAGATAACCCCTTGTAATAAAATGTCTCCACAGTTATTAAAAATAACGGAAGGATACGCGCAACAACGCCAAAGGCGTTGTTATGATCTTCAGTCACGAGGTATTTTTGAACAGAAAATAGAATATTTAAGCCAGCAAATTGCACGCTTGAAGCAACAGAACGAAATTGTCCAGAATCGCAATAAGGATATTAGTAATGAATTAAAATTGGCCCAGGCACAAAATAGCTTTCTTAACAAGCAGTTAGATCTATCTCAAATAGAAAAGGAGGAATTCAAGAAGCAATTTTATTCGTTGCAAAATATGGGTTTGAAAGCGCGTTTACGAGGGGATCTTGGGTATCTTAAAAAACGTTTAAAACAGAAAATCAAAGATGGCCTTTGGCGGGCAGTACAAGGACCGCCTGCACCTCCCTTGCCAAGGATAACGATAGTTACGCCGGTACTTAATGGCGCGCAATTTATTGAGGCAACATTGCGTTCAGTGCTGATACAGGCATATCCCGCACTGGAATTTATCATCGTTGATGGTGGTTCGACCGATGATACCTTATCTATCATAGATAAGATCCAGAATGATCCTGATTTTAAAGATAAAATCAGTTGTGTCATATCGGAGCCTGATCGTGGCATGTATGATGCCATCGCTAAGGGTTTCTCGCGGGCAACGGGTGAGATACTGGCTTACCTGAATGCCGATGATTTACTTGAAGGCGGGGCTTTAGATGCGGTTGGTGATTATTTTTCCCATCATCCAAGGGTAGCTGTGATTTACCATGAGGACACTGTTTTGGTGAACGGGTGGAAATACCCCAATATCCGGCAGCCAAGGGGGATAAATACGGTTGATCTGCTTAATAAGCATATCCTGTTTCAGGACGGTGTTTTTTTTAGGCGTGAAGCTTATCAAGCCATCGGTGGTTTACGGCGCGATTTAAAATTAGCGGGAGATTATGATCTTTGGTTGCGTTTATCGGCTCGGTTTAAATTTATCCGCAGGGCGGGACATGTTAGCTGTTTCCGTATTCGTCAAGGACAGTTCAGTGAAAATATGGAGGCTTATAATGAAGAAATGGATCGCGCCCGCCATGATTTTTTATCCCAAGCTTCCCGTTTGCAGGCACTTCGCTGGCAGTTTCAGAAAAAATATACGTTCTTCAGTGACTTGATAAGAAAAATTTCGAAGTCTACCCATCTGTTTTTTCCCCTCGATTTTAGTAATTTACCGCCACCACCTATTACCCTAGATGGGACGGAGTATGGCCAGGCTTTAAGCCCTATTGATGGTAGGCCGGCGGAGCAGTTCTTATTTAGTACGCCGGATACCCGCTTTGGTGACAAGGGCATTAATTACATCTACCTGGATACTCGGCATTCTATTGCGGTTACTCATCCGCCTATCCAGCCTGCTGAACTTGATAGACTATACCAGCGCCATTATTCCGCGCCGCTCTCATCGATTAATAGCCCAGAGGGTCCTTCACCCTATCGTCAATTCAGTGGCAAACGCCGCTGGGAGAAATTGCTTCTGAGGCTACCCGTGGAGCGGTGGCTGTCGTTTTTCTCTTCCAATGATCTCTGGTTAGACAATACCTTGAATGAGTTGAGTAATACGCTTCAATCTTCACAAATTAATATTCACAGTCCACTTCGAGTGCTTGATGCTGGTTGTTTTGAAGGCCATTTACTCGATGGTATTGCTGCCGCCCGGAAATCCTGGCGAGGTTATGGTTTGGAGCCTAATCCCCAAGCGGTGGAAATTGCTCGTAGTAAGGGTCATTGCGTCTGGCAAGGAGGTGCTGAAGATGCTGCCGAGATTATTCCAGCCCCCTATCAGTTCGATGTCATTTTTATGGGGCAAAGTATTGAGCATGTAGACAATCCGGTGCGAGTCCTGCGCCGTCTTCGCCTGTTGCTTGCCCCTGGTGGTGTTTTGGTTGTGAGCACACCTAATCTGGATTCCCGGCAAATCAACTGGTTTGGTCCAACTTGGGCTCATTGGCATGCGCCTTATCATCGCTATATTTTTTCACGAAAAGGGTTATTGGCGCTGGCTAGACAAACAGGCTTACATCCTGTTTGTTTTAAAACCTTCTCCCATTGTTACTGGACCGCCATGTCATTAATGCAGAATTTTATAGGGCTTGGCGGTAGCGTACCCCATACAATTGATTTTGACTTTCCCCTGCGTGCATGGGCGCAAAGGATTAATTTTTGGCAGCAGCTTTTTTGGAATCGTATAGGCAAAGGGGATTATTGCTTCTTCGTGATGAGGGATAAGGAAAGTGGCTAATCTAAAGCTTCCAACGATCAGTATTGTGACGCCATCTTTCAATCAGGGAGAGTACGTGGAGTGGACGGTGCAATCAGTGCTTGGGCAACGTTATCCGAACTTGGAGTATATTTTCATGGATGGTGGCTCTACTGATCAGACGCTAGATCGTATTGCTCCCTATCGTAATCGTTTTTTTCATTTTGAGTCAGGGCCTGATGGAGGGCAGAGTGCGGCTATTGCTAAGGGGTTTAGCATGGCCACTGGCGAGATTATGGCCTATTTAAATAGTGACGATGTGCTGCTGCCCGGTACGCTTAACTTTGTGGTCGATTATTTCCATCGTCACCCTGAAGTCGACTTTATTTATGGTCACCGTTGTATTGTCAATGAAATAAATCAAGTCATAGGACATTGGATTTTACCTCGGCATAGCAGTTTTTTGATGCGGCGTTGGGACCTTATCCCGCAAGAATCTTGCTTTTGGCGTCGCCGCCTATTTAAGCAAAAAGGGAATATTGATGCCAGTTTCCAATTTGCCATGGATTATGATTTGTTCGTCCGCTATATGAGTGCTGGTAATTTTAAACGGGTGAACCGGTTTCTTGCCGCCTTTCGAGTGCATAAAGACGCTAAAACCACGACTCAGCTGACGACCACCGGTTGGGCAGAAATAGAGCGTGTGCAGCGGTGTAATCAAATGCAGTTTCCACCCTTGTTAGGTAAGCTTTTTCCTCTTTGGGTACAATTGCGTTCCCTCCTGTTTGTTCGAAGAAGAGAATCTTTCCCGGGGCTTCCTCCAGGATTGAATTTTAACTTAAACACCCTATGGGGGGATTAACCAGGCTTTGAGGTAAATCTCTCAGTAAAAAACTTGAACCTATTTTTAAAAATTCATAATATTCTTATGGCTGGATACCTGTTAAGTGAAGTTAGGGGTATCTTTCTGATTTGAAAAGTTTTTTCTATCGTAAGCCGGCCGGCAGTTCTAACTTTTGCGTAAATTGATTGATGGATAAGTCCAAAAAAATATATGTTGCTGGGCATCGAGGCATGGTGGGGTCTGCTATTGTTAGAAACCTTGAAGAGAGAGGATATAGTAATATCATCACACGTACCCGCCAAGCACTTGATTTGCTTGATCAAAAGAAGGTATTTGCTTTTCTTGAGCAGACGCGACCTGATTACCTATTTATTGCCGCAGCAAAAGTGGGCGGAATTTATGCCAATAATATTTACCGGGCCCAATTTATTTATGAAAATCTTGTTATCCAATCTAATCTTATCCATGGGGCCTATTTGGCTGGCGTTAAACGTCTGTGCTTTCTAGGATCAAGCTGTATTTACCCAAAAAAATGTCCTCAACCCATCCGCGAGGACTATCTCTTGACGGGATCGCTAGAATCTACCAATGAACCTTATGCTATTGCCAAGATTGCGGGCGTTAAAATGTGTGAGAGTTATAATCGACAGTATGGAACCGGGTATATTTCAGTGATGCCCACCAATTTGTATGGTCCCCATGATAACTACGATCTTAATAACAGCCATGTATTACCCGCCCTGATTCGCAAAGCCCACGAGGCGAACTTAAGAGGCGATAAAAAATGGGTTGTATGGGGAACGGGCACGCCAAGGCGGGAATTTCTGTATGTAGATGATATGGCGAATGCCTGTGTTCTTTTAATGGAAAAGGACATTCCTGGCGGTTTATTTAATGTGGGTACAGGTGTTGATGTGACGATTAAGGCATTGGCGGAGATAATCATGGAAGTGGTGGAGTTTCAGGGAACTATTGTGTTTGATTCCTCTAAACCCGATGGTACTCCACGCAAATTATTGGATATCAGCCGAATACAGGCATTGGGTTGGCATCCACAGGTAGACTTGCGCGAGGGAATAAACAAAGCTTACCAGGATTTTTTAAACCGTGTTGCCGCCTAAATAGTTACGGTGAAGCCGTTAATTACGGTGGTTGTGCCTTCCTATAACCAAGGCTGCTATCTCGAGCAAGCATTGGTTTCTGTGTTTAGCCAGCAGCTGCCCGTCGAAGTATTTGTAATGGATGGTGGCTCAAAGGACCAATCACTTGCGATAATTAACGAATGGGAGCATCGTTTATCTGGTTGGCGAAGCCATCCTGATCAAGGACAAGCTGCTGCTATCAATGAGGGAATCGGGTGGGGAGAGGCGCCTTTTGTGTGCTGGTTAAATAGCGACGATTGGCTGCTGCCGACAGGATTCACCTGTTTATACCAAGCCTTGCGGCAATCTTTAGAAGCGCCTGCAGCTTATGGGCGCTCATGGAATTTTATTGAAAAAACCGGGACTCAACGGGCTGTTTGGGTGGAACCTTTTAACGAACGCCGTTTGGCATTACGTTGTATTATTTCGCAACCTGCAACATTAATTAGGCGTTCTGCCTGGGAAGCCGTGGGAGGCGTGAATGAGAATCTTCACATGGCCATGGACTATGATTTGTGGTGGCGTTTATTTAAAAGATTCGGCCGGTTACATTTTGTAGACGAATTCGTTGCGGTGAATCGTGATCATGTGGCTACCAAAACAAAAAACCAACGCCGTTTACACTACTGGGAAGCTATCGAGATAGTCCGTCAACATTATGGACGCGTCCCTTTGAAATGGTGGCTCGCCCAGCCCTATGCGGTCTGGTTTAAAGCGTTACGCAGATAGTCTTAAGCGAGCTTAAAGATTTCGTTCCTATGACACCTTGCTTCAGTGGCGAATGGCTTTTTCATATTAAGCCTATCTAGCTTTATCCCCTTACTAAGTGCTTTTTGAAAAACATGCTACCGAGACCGGCTTGCAGGTATTTTTTATAAAGCGCATTTTAAGCGAGCTTATATGCGGGTTTTACATTTTTATAGAACTTATTTCCCCGATACGATGGGGGGGGTTGAACAAGTAATTTATCAAATTGCTCGCGGTACTTCTGCTTATGGCGTTAAAACAGAGATTCTCACTCTAAGCAAAACCAAATCTGAGGAAAATTTATTTATTGATAATCATCTTGTTCATCGAGCACGGCTTGATTTTCAAATCGCATCAACGGGTTTTTCGTTATCGGCCCTACTGCGGTTTATTCAATTAGCCAAGCAGGTAGATTTGATCCATTATCATTTTCCGTGGCCATTTATGGATATGGTGCATTTTACTTCGTTGGTCAAAAAACCATCGGTAGTAACTTATCATTCCGATATTATCCGGCAGAAATTTCTCCTCAATTTTTACCGGCCACTCATGCACTGTTTTTTGAGCCATGTTGATCGCATTGTAGCGACATCTCCTAATTATTTCGCCACTAGCCAGATACTAGATCAATACCGAGCTAAAACCGAGGTGATTCCCATTGGCTTGGATAAAGCTTCCTATCCTAAAATAAGACCGGAATTACGACAGTATTGGGGAACGCGGGTAGGCCATCGCTTTTTCCTGTTTGTTGGCATGATTCGCTATTATAAAGGTTTACATATTCTTCTGGACGCGGTTGAAGGCACTGAGTTTCCTGTGGTTATTTTGGGCTCTGGGCCTGTTGAAAAAGAACTGAGAAGGCATGCACAAAGTTTAGATTTAAAAAACATTCATTTTTTGGGAGCTTTATCCGATGAGGATAAAGTAGCGCTGATTGACTTGAGCCTGGCCATTGTGTTTCCTTCTCATCTTCGCTCTGAGGCTTTCGGTATTTCTCTGCTGGAAGGCGCTATGTTTGGGAAACCGATGGTGTCCAGTGAAATCGGCACGGGCACCAGTTATGTCAATATCCATAATGAGACGGGCCTGGTTGTCCCCCCCAGCAATCCTGGCGCGTTTAGAGAAGCTATGACTTTTCTTTGGGATCATCCTGAAGCTGCGGCAAAAATGGGTAAAAATGCCGAGGCCCGCTATTGGCAGCAGTTTACTTCGGCGCATATGGCCATAAGGTATGTAAATCTCTATCAGCGCTTGCTTGAAAAATCCGCGGATAGTTTTAAGGTACCTCAATAAGGTCCGAAGAAAAAAAAGAAGTGTTCGGGTATCTCCCGCTTATTTTCAAAAAATGGAGACTAATTCAAGTAGTAATTTGCGGTTCTATTATGCAGCGAGTAAATCTATTTGCTGCCCTTATGATGGTTTACTGGCGCTTGCTTTATCCTTGTGGATCGTGGGTGGTTATTAAGTTCCCTAGATATTGGAACAAAGGGCTGGTATCCTGCAAATCTGCTTTTTCTCCCTAAAAAAATAGTTTAGCGTACTCTGCCGCCTGGGTTGCTCTTGGAGCGCTTCCTGTTCCCTGGCTTCACACCGTTCTTCATTCCTAAATATCCCCTATTTTTTTGCGCCTATTCATCGCGAATTCTATTCCTGGGCCGCTTTCCCGCTAATTATATTTACTATCCGAAGCTGCCTATTAACTAATAACTATACAAACTGTGTTTTCTGGTCTATAGCTTATAAATATTGAAATTTATTATGAGCTTAATGAAGAATGATAAATAATGAGATTGGGAGATTAGGAGAATTTATTGAATAAATTCAAAATGATTATATGATGATAGATAGTCCTAGGTATAGGCTAGGTCCCACTAGTAACCATGCAAAGTGAGAGAAGGTTGCTAGAAAATAGGCTGAGACTAATGGGCAATATAAAGCCAATCCAGTAATAAAAAAACCGTGCTTTACTCCGGCGGCAGAGGCGTTTATGCGTCGTGGATTTGGATAAGGACTGAAGTTAGGAGTGGATTTATAAGTTGGATTTTGCTATGGCCCAAATTTTCACCTCTCGTTTCGTTCTGCTTCTTAAACTCGCTATTTTGGGTATTGTTCTGTTTATTTTAAGCGCGGCAGTGCTTTGGCGTATCGCCACTAGCCCTTTGGCTGCCGTGGGCGCAGCCATCGAGCAGCCCGTGCCATTTAGCCATAAACATCATGTGAGCGATGATGGCATTGATTGTCGTTATTGTCATACCGCCGTGGAAAAATCTTCTTTTGCGGGAATCCCTTCAACAGAAATCTGCATGACTTGCCATTCGCAACTCTTTACCGATGCGGAGGTCTTGGCTCCAGTGAGGGCCAGTTTTCGGAAAAAAGAACCCTTGCGCTGGAAGCGCATTAATGATTTGCCTGATTTTGTGTATTTTAACCACAGTATTCATATTCATAAGGGGATTGGCTGCGTTTCCTGTCATGGACCGGTGGATGAAATGCCACTCACCTGGCGGGCGAAGCCTTTAACTATGCAGTGGTGCTTAGATTGCCATCGGGCGCCGGAACGTTTTGTACGGCCCCGCGCCCATGTTTTTGACATGGATTGGCAGCCGAAGGAGGACCAATTAGCATTGGGGAAGCGATTAGTAGAAAAGTACAACATTCAGAGTAAGACTGACTGTTCAACTTGTCACCGCTGAGCAAAGGGGGAAGCATCAATGGCGGGATCAAGTGTAAAACCTTTGGATTTAGCGCCCATTCGGGCCCGCCTTGCCGAGACGGAAGGACGCAGTTTCTGGAAAAGCCTGGAAGAGCTGGCGGGCAGTGAAGAATTCGAACGTTTTTTATACCAGGAATTTCCCTTTTTTCGCGAGCTGAGTCAGGCTTCACTCAGCCGGCGGGACTTTCTGCGGCTGATGGGGGCTTCTTTGGCCCTAGCCGGGCTAAGCGCATGCAGCGTTCCCCCACCGGAGGAAATTCTTCCTTATGTACGAACGCCGGAAGGTTTAGTGCCGGGCCAGTCGCTATTTTTCGCCACGGCGATGCCTCTGGATGGCTTTGCCACGGGGGTGTTGGTGGAAAGCCGGATGGGTCGTCCCACCAAAGTGGAAGGCAATCCCCAGCATCCTGCCAGTTTAGGAGGGATAGATATTTTTGCCCAAGCTTCGGTGCTGCAATTATGGGATCCCGACCGGGCTCAGGTGATAAATTATCAAGGGGAGATTAGCACTTGGCAGGCTTTTGTGGCCGCCATGGGCGATAAGATGAGCACTTTTGAGGGCAAACAAGGCAAGGGGCTCTATATATTAACTCCAACCGTAAGCTCGCCGACGTTGATTTCCCAATTACAGACATTAGGCAAACAGTTTCCCCATGCCCATTGGCATCAATATCAGCCGATTAACCAGGATAATAGCTATGAGGGGACCCGTTTGGCGTTTGGCGAGCCCCTTGAGACCCGCTATCACCTGGAGCGGGCTGAGGTAGTTTTGTCTCTTGATGGAGACTTCCTCGGCTTTTTGCCAGGACATTTACGCCATGCCCGCGAATTTGCGAAAAAGCGGCGGGTAGATTCGACACAAAGCACTATGAACCGCTTGTATGTGGCTGAGAGTTCACCAACCATAACGGGGGCGATGGCGGATCATAGGATCTCCCTGCCTGCTAGCCAAATAGAAGCGTTGGCCTTGCAGGTGGCCCGCGCGCTAGGCATTGAGGTACCCGTTATAGCAGGAATATCTCCCGCGCTGTCCGAACGATGGGTGAGGGCCGTGGCGGAGGATTTACGCCAACGCCGGGGAACTTCCCTGGTGATCGCGGGAGAAAAGCAGCCTCCCTTTGTCCATGGACTGGCCCATGCCATGAATCAGGTTCTGGGCAATGAGGGAACGACGCTTACTTATACTACGCCGATAGCCTTCAATCCCCGGAATCAAAATGAATCTCTGCGCCATTTGGTGGCGCAGATGGAGGCAGGCGAGGTGGATACGCTCATTATGCTAGGAGGCAATCCCGCCTATAGCGCGCCGGCTGATCTGGCCTTTTCCAAGCGGCTCGCCAAGGTGAAGTTATCAGTTTATCTCGGGTTATACGAAGATGAAACCGCCGCCCACAGCCACTGGCATATTCCCGAGGCTCATTACTTGGAGAGGTGGGGGGATGCCCGCGCCTACGAAGGTACGGTGAGTCTATTGCAGCCTTTAATTGCGCCTCTTTATCAAGGCAAATCAGCCCAGGAGTTGTTGGCGGTGCTGCTTGGCCAAACCGATCAAAGCGATTATGACCTGGTGCGTGGGTATTGGCGACAACAGTGGCCCAAATCGGAGTTCGAAAACACCTGGAACAAGGCATTGCAGGCAGGTTTTATCGAAGGAACGGCACTAACGTCGAAAGCGGTAAAATTACGCGGTGATCTAGTTGCCCATTTATCAAAGACACAGTCTAAGGCCCAAGCAACGTCAGGTATGGAAATTATTTTCATGCCTGATCCAACGGTTTGGGATGGACAGTTTACCAACAATGGTTGGTTGCAGGAGCTGCCGAAGCCCATCACCAAGCTTACTTGGGACAACGCCGCCTTGATTAGCCCCCGGACGGCCGAAAAGTTGGAACTTGCCAATGAAGAAGTCGTAGTGCTTCGCTACCAGGGGCGGCAAGTGCAAGCCCCTATCTGGATTGTACCGGGACATTCGGATGAGGCGATCACGGTGACTTTAGGTTATGGCCGCGATAAAACCGGACAGGTGGGAACGGGAACGGGGTTTAATGCCTATGCGCTGCGCTCTTCCAAGACGCCTTGGTTTGGGCGGGGGCTAGAACTTGTCAAGACTGGCAAGCGTCATCCCTTGGCCACCACCCAGCACCATCATCGCCTGGAGGGGCGGGATATTGTTCGAACGGCGACTCTCTCCGAGTTTCAAGAAAATCCCCATTTCGCTCAGCAAGAATCGCCCTCTGAAAGCCTTTATCCTCAATTTGATTATCCAGGCTATGCCTGGGGCATGACGATTAATCAAAGCGCGTGTATCGGCTGTAGCGCCTGTGTCGTGGCCTGCCAAGCAGAAAATAATATCCCTGTGGTGGGCAAGGAGCAGGTCAGCCTAGGACGAGAGATGCACTGGTTGCGCATTGATCGCTACTACAGCGGAGGCTTGGATGATCCACGGACTTATTTTCAGCCAGTACCCTGCATGCATTGTGAAAAGGCGCCCTGCGAGCTGGTCTGTCCCACGGCGGCAACGGTGCATGACTCCGAAGGGCTCAACCTTCAGGTATACAATCGCTGTATTGGCACCCGTTTTTGCTCTAATAATTGCCCTTATAAGGTCAGGCGGTTTAATTTTCTAGAGTATGCTAAAGACATGCCGGCTTTAGTAGCCCAAAAAAATCCTGAAGTCACGGTGCGGATGCGGGGGGTGATGGAAAAATGCAGCTATTGCATACAGCGGATTAGTAACGCCAAAATTCAGGCTGAGATAGAAGATCGCCGTATTCGAGATGGCGAAGTATTAACCGCCTGCCAGGCAGCATGCCCTACCGAGGCCATCGTCTTTGGCGATTTAAACGACCCGAAAAGCCGCGTTGGCCAAGTGAAGGCCTCGCCGCTTAATTATGCGCTCTTGGGTGAGCTCAATACGCACCCGCGAACTACCTATCTCGCCAAATTGACCAATCCGAACCCTAAGCTCAAGGAAGAATAGCAATGTCATCTAGACACCCTACTCATATAGGCACGCGGGGGGGCGATGCCTCGGTTTTTGAAAAAAAGCCTCCTCCGGGTGCCGCTGTGGCGGCTAAGGTCAGCGGCCTGGTATTGGCTCCTCAGCGGCGTGGGTGGTGGCTTGGCGCTTTTGGACTTTCCGCGCTGCTGTCGTTGTTGTTTTTCGCCGCTATTGGCTACCTTTTGATGACGGGCGTTGGCATTTGGGGAATCAATATTCCCGTGGCCTGGGGCTTTGCCATTACCAATTATGTATGGTGGATAGGAATTGGCATGGCTGGAACCTTTATTTCCGCTGCTTTGTTGCTAACGCGCCAAAAGTGGCGGGCTTCGATTAATCGTTCCGCGGAGACAATGACCGTTTTTGCGGTCTCTATTTCTGGTTTATTTCCCATCCTCCACTTGGGGCGACCATGGTTTTTTTATTGGTTGGCGCCTTATCCCGATATTATGAACGTATGGCCCCAATGGCGCAGCGCTTTGGTGTGGGATTTTTTTGCCATCTTGGCTTATCTGATTGTATCGCTGCTGTTTTGGTACATGGGGATGCTCCCCGATTTTGCCGTGATCCGTGATCGGGCGCGCAAGCGGTCCCAGCAAATATTTTATGGCCTCTTGGCCTTGGGTTGGCGTGGTGAAGTGAGGCATTGGCAGCGTTTTGAAATGGCCTCCCGCCTATTAGCAGGCATGGCCGTTCCGCTGGTTTTTTCCGTTCACAGCATGGTGGGGCAGGATTTTGCGGAAGGCATTGTCCCTGGTTGGCATTCCACCATTTTTCCTCCTTTCTTTGTTGCCGGCGCCTTGTTTTCGGGGTTTGCCATGGTGCTGATACTGGTTATTCCGCTGCGATCCGTTTTTGGCCTGCATGCGTTTATCACTTCTCGGCACCTAAATAATATGGCCAAATTATTACTGGCTACCAGCCTTATTGTTACCTATAGTTACATTATGGAAGTGTTTATGGCCTGGTATAGCGCTGATCCTTATGAGATTGCCATAACCCAGAACCGAATGAGTGGAGCCTATGCTCCCGTTTATTGGGCAACAATATTTTGTAATGTTCTGGTGCCTCAGGTTCTTTGGTTCAAGCGAATTCGTCTTAATCCTATGGCCTTATTCGTGGTTGGGATTGTAGTCGTTATAGGTATGTGGTTAGAGCGCCTCATGCTAATTGTGACCAGTTTGTATCGTGATTTCCTGCCCTCCGCCTGGGGGATGTTTTATCCCACTTTATGGGATTGGATCTTTCTTTTCGGCCCGATAGGATTCTTTGCCATGCTTTTTCTGTTATTTATTCGTTTTGCGCCGGTTGCTTCCATGTTCGAAATCCGCAAGCTCAGCGCCGAAGACAAAGAATCATGAATAAAACAGCAATTACACATTACGGCCTTATGGCCGAATTCGAGACGGCGGAATTGCTGCTGAAGGCGGTAAGAGAAAGTCGGCTAAATGGCTACCAGGCGATTGAGGCTTATACGCCTTTTCCGGTCGAGGGGCTAGATGAAGCCCTGGGACTTCGTCGCGATCTATTGCCCTTTTTTGCCTTGGTGGGCGGTTGCCTAGGGGCTATTAGTATTTACTTCGTGGAGTATTATTCCGCCACTATCAACTATCCTATTAATAGCGGCGGCCGCCCTTATCATAGCTGGCTCGCTTTTATCCCCCCCGCGGTGGAAATGGCTATTCTGGGGGCTGCCTTGGCGGTGGTATTTGGCATGTTGATATTAAATGGACTGCCTAAATTACATCACCCGCTTTTTGATGTATCCCAGTTTGAGATGGCGGAGCGGGATCGCTTTTTTTTGTGTCTTGGCGCCCATGATCCGCTATTCGATGAGGTCCGGGCGAGGCGTTTTCTTGAGAGTTTAGAACCGCTAAGCCTACATGAGGTTAAGGGATAATATAAACGGCTTTTTGAAAGTTATTAAAATAAGGGTTTTGGGTTAAAAGATCGTGTGGAATGCTTGGTAAGTTGAGCAGGGTAGGGGTTCATGATTAAAGCATTGCAAAGCGCGTCTCCATACCGGTTCCGGTGTAGAAAAGGGCGCTTTTGGAGCGGCTTTTAAGGAGGGCTGCGAAAAGGTGGTATATTAAATGTGCTTGAAAAGAGGCCGCTTGGTGGTTTTGGTGGTAGTTGCCGGAGTTATTGCTTTTTCGCCTGGCTGTGAAAATGTGATGCAAAATATGTACGATCAGCCAAAATACAAGCCACTTTCAAAAAGCGATTTCTTTTCAGACGGCCAATCCGCCAGGTCCTTGGTGCCTGAGACCGTGATATTTTCTTCAGGGAGTTTTGCAGGCTCGTCTAGCGGGCGGGAAGGAAAAGCGGCGTTCTATTTACCAAAAGGAAAAATTCCTAGTGGTGAAATCCCTCTTCCCATCACTGTTAAGCTTCTAAAACGAGGACAGGAGCGTTTCAATATTTATTGTGCTCCTTGCCATGGTCAGGCAGGCCATGGAGATGGGATGATCGTCCGCCGTGGATTCCCCTCTCCCCCTTCTTATCATTCCGCCCGCCTGAGGGATGCTCCGGATGCTCACTTCTATAATGTGATGACTCAAGGGTTTGGCCGGATGTTCTCCTATGCCGCACGGGTTGAACCTCAGGATCGCTGGGCTATCGTTGCCTATATTCGAGCTTTGCAATTAAGCCAGAATGCAACGCTAAAAGATATTCCAGAAGAAACTATCCAGCGTCAATTGGAAAAGAAAAATGATAACCAAAAGGGATGAGACCACCTTATCATTAATGTCCCGAGTACAAAAATTTTCTCTGTTTGTTGGGCTAATAGGACTAGTGCTTTCCGTGGTTGGAGCCTATTTTCAGTATCAGCAATTCCTGATTTCTTATTTGTTCTCTTATATTTTCTGGATCAGTATCTCCGTGGGCGGCTTGGCACTTCTTATGATTCATTATTTAACTGGTGGAACGTGGGGATTACTTATCCGCCGTCCCCTGGAGGCGGCGACTTGGGCGCTACCGCTTATGGCGGTGCTTTTTATTCCTTTGGCTGTGGGGCTGTCTGAAATTTATGTTTGGGCACGGCCCGGCGAAATAGCCAGTAATCCTTTGTTGCAGAAAAAAAGCTGGTATTTGAATGCCAGCTTTTTTCTTATTAGGGCTATTATCTATTTTGCTATTTGGCTGGGTATTGCTTACTGGCTGAAAAAATGTTCTAAAGAACAAGGCAAGCATCCAGAAGGAAAAACGGTGCTACGCCTCCAGCGATTGAGTGGGGGTGGTTTGATTTTATATGCTTTGAGTGTAACTTTTGCCGCTATCGATTGGGTGATGTCTTTGGTTCCGGAATGGACTTCAACCATATTCGGATTTATTTTTGGAACTAGCCAGATGCTGGCTGCTATGACCTTTGCAGTGATTATTGCCGGCTATCTTTCCAGTATCGAGTCGTTATCAAAATTTTTTTCGTCTGCTCGTTTCCATGATTTTGGTAATATTTTACTGATGTTTGTCCTGCTATGGGCCTATCTGTTTTATATGGAATATTTGATTATCTGGTCTGGAAATTTACCCCGTGAAATTTCCTGGTATGTCCCCCGCGTGGAAAGCAGTTGGCGTGGGGTGAGCATATTTCTCGCTGTGTTTTACTTCATTGTTCCCTTTGTGGCGCTGTTGTTTCGGTCTTTCAAAAGAGCGAGGAGGACGTTGGTGGGGATTGCCGTGATTATTCTGCTCTCCAGTTTAGTGAACGCTTTCTGGCTCGTTGTGCCCTCCCTGCGGGTTGAAGGCTTCCAAATTTATTGGACGGATCTAGTGGTTCCCATTGGAATGGGTGGTTTTTGGCTAGCCGTCGTACTTTGGCGGCTGCAAAATGCCTATTCTATACTCGCCCCAATGCCTGTAGAGGAAGCAATGGAGCATGGCGGATAACTTATCAAGCCAGGGACGCTACCGGCATGAGACCACGGATGTGCAGGACTATACTATTGTCTGGATAGGGGTTGTTCTCCTTTTGGTCATTGTCTTGGGCGGAACCTTCGTATTTGCCTTGATGGAGCTATATGAGAATAAGCAACAAGAGATGGGGACAGGAGGTCCCCTAAAAAAAGATCTCATAGTGGAGAGAATTCCTCCAGCGCCTTATCTAGAGGCGAGTTCTGGTGCAGGGTGGACTGAATTACGGAAAAAGAATGAGGATTTATTACATAGTTATGGTTGGGTGAATAAAAAAAAAGGCTCCTTTCATATTCCTATTGAATATGCTATGGAATTGTTAGCGAAAAGGCACTCACAGGATGAGCAAGGCAAGGACTATAAGAAAAAGGATGCGGCGCCCCATACTTTTGCGAATTAATCCCCTATAAATTTGGAGATTGTAGTGATGGAAAGGTTTGGCACATTTTTGGGAGAAGCCTCTAGCCTGTCGCGCCATTTCGATACCCTCTTTCTAGCGTTATTTATACTGTGCAGTCTCGTTACTATCATTATTACTTTTTTGATTGTTTTTTTTGCAATCAAGTACCGACGTGGTGCTAGCACAAGCCGGTTTATAATACGTAAATCTACCGCTATCGAGTTTGCCTGGACTATCATCCCGTTTGGGCTGTTTTTAGCTATTTTTGTATGGGCTGCCTATTTTTACACGGAACTTTTAGTTCCGCCAGATGATGCTACGGTGGATCTCGATATCGCCATTGTGGGCAAGCAATGGATGTGGAAGCTTCAGCATCCTAATGGGAAAAGGGAAATCAACAAATTGCATGTGCCATTAGGGAAAAATGTGCGGTTAACGATGATTTCCCAGGACGTTATTCATAGCTTTTTTATTCCGGCATTTCGTATTAAGCATGATGTATTGCCGGGACGTTACATCACAATTTGGTTTCGCCCTATCAAGCTTGGCAAATATCATCTTTTCTGCGCTGAATATTGCGGGACTGATCATTCTCGTATGGTCGGCCAGGTGATCGTCATGGAACCCTCGGCTTATGCACAATGGTTACAACAGAAATAGTGGTTATAAAAAACAAAGCAGAGAAATTACGGGAAAAGTTTCCTAACTATATTTTTCTAAAGAGATATCCTCATGAGCGCTAATGCGGCCGCGGAATATACAAGCTATCTTGATGAGGGGGAAACCCTAAAATCTTGGTTAACGACACTAGATCATAAACGTATAGCAGTGCTTTACCTCGTTTCCATTACGCTGTTCTTCTTTATTGGTGGAATAGCAGCTGCCGTGATACGCTTAGAACTGGTGACCGCCGGGGGAGATTTTGTTACCGCTGAAACCTATAACAAATCTTTTTCTCTCCATGGCATTGTCATGGTTTGGTTTTTTCTGATTCCTTCCATTCCAGCAGTGCTGGGGAATTTCCTTATTCCGCTGATGATTGGCGCCCGGGATCTCGCTTTTCCCCGTCTGAACTTGGCGAGTTGGTATTTATATACGTTAGGGGGAATATTCACCATCGGCATGGTGATTGCCGGTGGCGTGGATACCGGCTGGACCTTTTACACGCCCTTTAGCACCATGTTTTCCAATACGTATGTAATCGCAGCAGTGCTAGGCGTGTTTATTGTGGGTTTTTCGAGTATTTTTACTGGCATAAATTTTATTGTAACCATTCATAAAATGCGGGCGCCAGGGCTGACGTGGTTTCGTTTACCGATGTTTGTGTGGGCCAATTATGCCACCAGCGTTATTATGGTGCTAGCAACCCCTGTGCTGGCCATGACCTTGACCTTGGTGGCGGTGGAGCGCATATTTCAGATAGGTATTTTTGACCCCGCGTTGGGGGGAGATCCTCTATTATTTCAGCATCTGTTCTGGTTTTATTCTCATCCTGCCGTCTATATTATGGTTTTGCCCGCCATGGGGGTAGCAAGCGAGCTTATTGCTTGTTTCTCTAGAAGCCCAGTTTTTGGCTATCGTTTTATGGCTTATTCTGTTATGGCTATTGCAATCCTTGGGTTTTTAGTTTGGGGGCATCATATGTTTGTGAGCGGAGAGTCCGTTTACGCGGGCATGATGTTCTCCCTATTTAGTTTTATGGTGGCCATCCCCTCGGCTATTAAAGTTTTTAATTGGACCGCTACTCTGTATAAAGGGTCTATCTCTTTTGAGGCCCCTATGCTTTACGCGCTGGGATTCGTATTCCTGTTTATGATAGGCGGTTTGACTGGAATCATCGTGGCGGCTTTAGCCCTGGATGTTCACTTGACGGATACTTATTTTGTGATTGCCCATTTTCACTATATTATGGTAGGCGGATCGGTGATGGCGTATTTGGGAGGCATTCATTTCTGGTGGCCTAAAATGACCGGGAGAATGTATCCTGAAATGTGGGGCAGGATTGCGGCGGTGTTGATTTTCGTAGGCTTTAATGTGACATTTTTTCCGCAGTTTTTACTGGGCTATCTGGGCATGCCGAGGCGTTATCATGAATATCCGGAGGAATTGGAAGTGCTTAATGTGATTTCTTCCGGCGGAGCGTTGATTCTGGCGCTGGGTTACCTTCTGCCGCTCCTGTATTTATTGTGGTCGTTGCGCTATGGGCGTATCGCTGGTAGTAATCCATGGGAAGCAAAAGGGTTGGAGTGGCAGACCTCCTCGCCTCCTGCTAAATATAATTTTAGGGAGACCCCGATTGTAACGGAGGAAGCCTACGCTTATTCGCCGTATAAAGTTTAATAAAGGGTGAAGACCTTGTTCTCTTAGATTAAAACCAAAATGAGAAATGAGCACGCTATTGTAGCAGAGCAATTTGACGATCCAGTGCAAGAATACCAGGCGGCTACCCTCGGCATGTGGGTATTTCTTGGCACTGAAATTCTATTTTTCGGCGTTTTGTTCGCTGGCTATGCGGTAAGCCGGTTCAATTACCCTGAAGCGTTTGCTGAAGCAAGCAGGCATACGGATGTCGTGTTTGGCACTATCAGCACTGGCGTATTGTTAACGAGTGGTTTGAGTATGGCGCTTGCGGTTCGCGGCGCTAAGCTGGGAAGAGATAAGGCTATCCTAGGTTTTCTTATTTTGACCATACTGCTCGCAATAACGTTTCTTTTCATTGAAGGGACGGAGTATTACCATGCCTATAAAGAACAGCTTATCCCTGCCTTTAATTTTACCTATGAAAGTCCTCATGAAAAACCGGTTGAGCTGTTCTTTTTTCTTTATTTTTTGATGACGGGAATGCACGCTGTGCATGTCACGATTGGCATTCTTATAATGATCGCTATTGCTATAATGGCGGGGCGTGGGCGATTTTCCAGTTATTATTACACACCCGTTGAGCTCACGGGATTATATTGGGCCTTTGTGGATATCGTCTGGGTTTTTATTTATCCACTTTTTTATTTGGTGTCACGCGCGTGAAAGGGCAAGATATCGCCCCGTGGAAAACTCAGCTGTGGGTCTGGGCGACTTTAATTATTTTGCTCCTAGGAACCTTTGGCAGCGCTTATATCCCTTTAGGTCCCTTTAATCTTGTAGTCAATATACTCATTGCTATCGGCCAAATGCTATTGGTGCTAACCTTTTTCATGCACCTGAGATACCGGGGGCCTTTGGTAAGAATTTTTGCGGCAGCGGGCTTTTTCTGGCTTCTTTTTCTTTTCGGATTTACCCTGAGCGATTATCTTACCCGTCCGGAGCCTGTTTCCGCCGATAAGCTTGCTTATGTTTATCCTGGCGTTAGTGCTAAGGAGCAGTCGGCCCATCCCCCGCCATCATCACAAAAGAGGGTAGAATTTTCTCCACAAGCGGCCCAGTTAAAACCTCAGTCATCAAGGGAAGTAAATCTAAAGAGAGGTAAGGCGGTCTACCAAGAAACTTGTTCTGCCTGTCACGGGACAGGTGCTTTAGGCGCTCCCAAAATGGGAGAGAAAGCTGCTTGGAGCAAGCGCGCTACGCAGGGGCTGGAAACCTTAGTGTCTCATGCCATGAATGGCTATAAGGCGATGCCTCCTAAAGGAGGAAATCAGAAGCTAAGTGTTAACGAGATACGGAATGGAATTGTTTATATGCTAACTCAGTCTAAGGTTGTGTTAGGGCAGAAGAAATAAAAATTCATAAAAAATAGTGATGCAGTACTTTTTTAGATGGACTTCGTGATTAAACCAGGAAATTTCTGGGAAGGGGTTGGTTTAATACCAAGTTAGGGCAGAGAATGTTAAATAAACACCGGCTACACTTACTCATAACTTCTGCAACGGGAGAGCCGCGGGCAAGTTTAACTTGTTTATTTCCTTCGGGATATGGATGGAAAAACATTTCGTAAATATAAGCTCGTATGGTAGTCAGGGTTAGCATAGATGAGAGAGTGATGGAGTTGGTAAGAGACACTGTAGATTCCGCCGAAAATTTTACCCCCCACTTCAAAAACTGAAGCAGGGGTAAAGAGTTCTAAAGCAAACAAGAAAGGCTTCTAATAAGAATAATGATTAGGGTTTGAGGTCCTATCGTAATGGTTTTTTTGAGCTAAAATTTTCTCGGCGGTGTTATTGTTCTCCGCAACCGGGGAAGTTTCTACACGTGCTACCCAACCTTGTAAGGTTTTATCCGTTGTGTTTAGCACTTGCTGCGGAAATAGGCCAAGAAGTAATGCTAACGAAACCATGGTGCCGGCTATCCAATATTCCCGTGAACGTAAATCTACGGCCTCTTTTACCGTAGCGTGGGTAACAGGACCCAAGAAAGCCTTCTGATAAAAAACCAGATAGTAAGCAGCGCTTAGAATGATACCTAGTAGCACGGCTAGTCCCATTCCTATATGGGCTTTGAATGCGCCAATTACGATTAGGTGTTCAGCGGCAAAACCATTGGTACCGGGCACACCAATACTTGCCAGGCCAAGGATAAAAAATAATGATGCTAAAATAGGCATGGGGCGTGCCGCGCCACCTAACGCGGTTAATTCAGTTGAGCCTAGCCTATACTGAAGAAATCCTGCTATGAGAAAAATACCGCTGGCTACGATACCAAAATTGAAAAGCTGAAACACAGCTCCTTGGATGCCTTGGATATTGAAAGTGGCCGCGCCGATTAATACGAAGCCTGCATGACTGATACTAGAATAAGCAAGCATACGGCGTAGATTGGTTTGTTTTAGGGCGATCAATGCCCCATAGATGGCCCCGATTGCGCCTAACAGCATCATCAGAACAAAATACTGGCTTGCGGCCTGGGGGGCCAGGGGTATGGCAAAGCGGATAATGCCAAATAAGCCTAGCTTTAGGCCTACGATGATGGCGGTGATACTCGCCGGGCCTTCCATCGCCATGGTCGGCAACCAGACATGGAAGGGGAACAACGGAGCCTTGATGGCAAAGCCGAAAAATAGTAATAAAAAAACTATTGCTTGAGTCGCTAGGGGAATAGGGGTTTGCAGCAGCTCCATATAGTTGAAGGAAAGCCCCGCTGGTGCGGCTATTCCTGTTTCATTGGCGTGATTCAATCCTAGCAGGACAAACCCAAAGAGCAAGAGAACTCCGCCGGTCAGCATGAACAGCACGTATTTGAGCGCGGCATAGCGGCGATGGACACCGATTCCCCAGAGGCTGATAAGAAAAAATAAGGGAGGTAGCGTGAGTTCCCAAAATAAAAAAAATAAGGCCAGGTCCAGCGTGCAATAGACACCGATAGTAATGCCTTCCAGGAATAGCAGTAGGGCAAAATATAAGCTGGAGAGTGTTTTTATACTACGTCTAGAGGCTAATATTACTGCTACCGTGATTAGGGCAGTTAGGGGCACGAAGAGTACTGATAGCCCATCGACGCCTAGCAGATAATCAATATTCAGGGTCGGTATCCAGCTATGCTGCTCTACAAACTGCATGCCATCTTGATTAGGATCGAATAACCCTAGCAGGATAAGGGATAGCAGCAGCTCGGCAACCGCTACCCCTAGCGCCACAGATAGAATCCGGTGTTTATTGCGGATGCGGAGCAGGCTAATGCCTGCCACCACGGGAAGAAAGATCAAAAGACTGAGAAGGGGGAAAGGGGATGTTTCCACGGTATATAATCCTACGGTTAATTCATGACGAGGGCGGTTTCAAAGCGCTGTGATAGCGCGGTCAGAGAACCATCGACCAATTCAAGCCAGGGTCCTATATAAAAGCCAATACCCGCCAAAACACTACAGACGGTAGCGGCTAATAGAACTTCAGGCACATCCAGTTTGATTTTCTTGGGCTGAAGTGATCTTTCCCGGCGCTGAGCCAGGAAGGCCCGTTGGAAAGCCCATAGAAGGAAGGCGGCAGCCGCCACAGTGCCTGAAGCTAGGGCGACGGCAATGCTCCAATGATAAGTGGCTATCGCCCCTTCCAGTATGAGATGGGCCGCATCAAAACCAGGGGTGCCGGGCATGGCCATGGTGCTAAGAGCCGCGATCAAGAAGGTAAAACCCAGCAAGGGGGTAGCATCGAACAAACCGCCTAAGCGGGGTAGCAGGGTGGTACGGGTGCTGCGGTAAAATATCCCCATCACGAATAGTAGTCCACTGGCAGCGACGCCAAAATTAATCGTCAGCAAGAGGCTTCCCTCCAGGCCCACTCTATTAAGGCAGAAAACGCCAATGATGAGCAAACCCGTATGGCTTACCACGGCAAAGGCCAGCAGGCGGCGCAGATTAACTTGCAGCAGGGCCATCACCGCGCCATAGAAAGTGCCAATGATGGCGAGTGTGACGATAAAACTTTTCCACTCTTCCACAGCATCGGGCATCAGGGGCAAGATAAAACGCAGTAAGGCATAGAGACCCACTTTAAGTCCGACCAGGAAAACGCCTAGAGTTGCCACCGGACCGTGCTGCGCAACGATGGGTATCCAGGCATGAAAGGGGAATAACCCTAGGCGGGGAGCAATACCAAATAAAAATAACACGAAGATAGGCGCTTGTGCCTGTGGGCTAAGTGGCGAAGCCAATAGATCCGTGAGAGCAAAGGACCAGCTTCCCGCTGCCTCGGCGTGGTACCAACCAAGGAGCAGGATGGCAATTAACAGCAGCCCGATTCCTCCCCCCATGTCCTGGAGATAACGGGAAAGCGCCCAATTTTTTTCTGGGCCTTGGGTAGTTCCCCAGCGATGTAAAATGATCCCCGCTGGGATCAATTCTAGCGCCAGAAGCAGCCAAAATCCTAACAGGTCGATGCTCATGAATAATCCCATCAACACTGCCTGAAAGGCAAAGATACTGGCCACATAAAAGCCTATGGGCCGTTCATCAACAATCTCCGTGGAGACGGTTTTACAGTAAAGGATAAGCAGCAGAGTCAGTAGGGCGGTGAGGGCAACAAATAAGATACTGATACCGTCCACGCCCAGATGATAGGACAAAAAGGGCAGCAGCGAAGCTCGTTCAACGAATTGAAGGTTAGCAGTACCAGTTTCGAAATGAGTCAGCAAGTAGATTGCCAGACCCAGTTCTAAGGTGGCTGCAATAATACCTAATAGGACGGTTGAATTAGATTTAACGATCCAGGCGACAGTCATGGCCAGGAGCGGCAGCACGATCATGGTGCTCAGAAGGGGGAAGCCTGCTTGCGCGGACCAGCTTATTTCGGCAATCATTTTAAATCCTCTATTTATAATGCTGCGAGTAGTGCCGCGATGACTAAAGCGACCAAAAATCGTGGCTCGCTTAGCAGTGCTTCAAACCGGTTGAGGGTGCTACCTAGCCGGTGGCGGCCTACACGTACGATATCTTCGCCAATCCCGCGCAGAATCAAGCGGTCTTCAAACCAGTAAAAAAGATCGGCCAGCGCGTAAATAAGCCGTCCTCCTAAGCCACTGACTTGAATGACTTCCGGATCGGCTTGGTACTCTTTTCGCGCGGCCGATTCCATAGGCGCCGAGGATGCTTTGGGTATAGGCAGGCCCGCTGCCGAATCGATAACCTGGTTATCGAAATAATGGAGATCGCTGCCTAGCCGCTGGATGGGTTTAACGACGATCCAGTCGCCCAAATTTTCTAACCAGAGGCGTTGCAATGAAGCCAGATAAAGCCAGCGTTGTCTAGCGATAAATTGGGGTACAGAGTGCGGCCGCATTCCCTGGGATTGTTGCATCACCGAAGGGACGGTAAGGAACTGATAACCTCGGAACACGGCGTGGGCGCATAAATGCCATAGGGCCAGATCCCAGAAACCTAGGCCCGCCTCGAAAAACATGAGACCTACCTGGGCCATGGTAGAGAAAATCAGGGCGCTTTTAGCGTCCGTCTGGGTAAGCCCGCAGAAGAATGCGTAAATTGCGGTCAATAGCCCCACAAACGCCATTAATCCCATAGCGAGCGGGGCGTGTTCAAATACCGGCTCCAGCCTCAAGACCAGATAAACGCCTGCATGAACCATGACCGCCCCATAAAAAATGGCGCTGGAAGGCGTGGGCCCTACTATCGCCCGCGCCAGCCATGGCGCCAGGGGTACCTGGGCGGATTTGGCGATGGCGGCCAAGAGGAAACAAGCAGCCAGTATCCGGGCTTCCCAGCGGGGCAGCTCGATAACTTGGCTGGCGATGTCGTTCCATTCGATGCTGCCTATCCAGAAAAAGGCAAAGAAGATACCTATCACGAAAGCAATATCACCAATACGGGTAGTGATAAAAGCGCGAGTCGCGTTATTGACCGGCACAGGTTGGTGATAATTGTAGGCAATAAGCAGATAGGAAGTAACGCCTGCCAGTTCCCAGCCCGCGAAGGCAAGCGCGCTGCTGCCGGCCATTACCAGCAGTAGCATGGCGCCAATAAACAGGGAAAGCACCAGGAAAAAGCGATGATAGCCTATTTCCCGGTGCAGGTAATTGATGGAAAAGCGTACCACCATCACCGAAAAAATGATGGTGGTTGCGCCCATGGCAAGGCTGATGTCATCGAAAATAAAGCTAATATTAATACGGTAGCTCCCGCTTTCAAACCAGGTTCCCAGGACAACGTATTCAGGAAGAGTCCCTAGGAGTTTTATGGCAATGGCTATTAGCACCGCTGCCAAGGAGATAAAGGCTGCATACAGGGTGATACGGGCGGTAAGTTGTTCGCTGGCCTCTCCGTTAATGCGTCCCGAGAGAATCCCAATACCGATAAAAAAAGCGGCTAGAAAAGGAGGAAGAATAATAAGTTCAGACAGCATGGTGGACCTCCATTGTTTGTTTAGGCTCAATTAGGGCTGGGGGACGTAACTCAGAATGGCCGTCATACCAGTCCATGGAGCGTTCCACCACGGGTAGAGGTTCTAGTTTCCGGTAGCTCTTCCAGGGAATGAAGCCCCCTTGTTTTGGATCAAAAATTGAAATTTTACCGGTTTTGGGATGGATGGAGCTTAGCAGCAGCCAGCCACCATCAACGAACTTGCGCAAGGACGGCAGCGCCCAGCTGCCCTCTCCAGGTTCGCGGGAAGAGGGTTCGTTCATATAAATGGCGGTGAGGGTTTCAGGGGTTGCTTCCACGACGGCAAGGAGGCGCATGGGTTCGTGAATATTGTGCTGGACGTCAACCATTTGAGAGTAGGCCCAGGTACGCAAATCACCGTCAGTGCCCTGCATGACCCCAAAGAGGCCAACCACATTATGGGCCACCTTGGAGCCACTGCCAAACCCTTCATTGTTAACAGCGGAGAAGTAATAATCGAAGGTGATGCCCACGCCTATGGGGGTGGGATTTCGGAGAAGGAACTCAAGCGATTTTGCCTCCTTGTCCACGGTTGAGTCATTAGAAAGAACATAAACGCGGCGATCTAAAAAGAGGCCACGGGTGACGGAGCGACGTCCAATAACAGCCGCAGTTGAGGCTGCATGGCCCAGTTCTTGCCGGGGCTGGCTAAAGTCGTAGCCACGTTCGCGAACGTGGCTTAATGCCTCCTGTAAGCTCGGTTTTTTTGGTGCCGAAGCCATGCGCCGGCAACGTTCATGAGCAGATAACATTAAGGCTTGCTCTATATCAGCCTTTAGCTTTTCGTAATTGGGCTTTAAGGTTGGTGGCAGGTGATCCAGATCGAACCAGAATACTTCATCGGTGCAGGTGTCATGTTCGGCGCCGATGAACCAGGTGTCGTCTGGAATCCGTATCCCCCGTTCGGCCAATTGCGCCCGTATTTCTGGGCGGTTAACGATAGTCGCGAAGAGACGAGCGTTGGGTCCGCCACGGCGTCCATTGCAGGCGCCGCACCCATAAGCGTAATAGTGGGGATTGTTCTGCTGAATGGAACCATGCCCAATTAATACCACTAAGGGTGCAAAGCCGCTGGTTAAACCGATTGCCCGCATGAGGGCTTCCAACCGGTTAGCTTGTTCAGTATTGGTGAAACCCAAGCGCGGATTGTCGGGAGTTGGCGTGGTGTCATCATCCGGCGTGCTGAATGCTAATTGGGTAGGGACCGGGGGAACCAAGGCGGCGTTGATTTTTTTGCTTAAAGCCGCTTGTTGGAAGGGGAAAAAAACCTTGCCTGCTAGAGCAGCCAGCACGCCAGGGGAAAGAGCGTCAATGAGTAGTTTTGAACTCAGCAGATTGCGGCGGCTTTCCACAAAAAACACACGTTTCAAAAAATTCTTGATGCCATAGGCGTACTTATGGATTTGGTACCGCTTTTCGGCACCTGGGCGGGGTTCTTCATGAACCTCGTTAAGAGGTTTTACAAAGACGGGACAATGGGGAAAGGTGCTGGTTGCATCTAGCTCTTGCCAGTATTGGGGGACGCCAAAAAAGCCGGGTGATCCCAAGGTTTCAATGTTGGGGTTAGTCTCCTCTAAATGGCGGCGAATGCCTTCCTCGCGGTCATCAAAGCAAAATATGGCCTGGGCTTCCGGGCGAGTATCCCGCTGGAGCCAGCGCGCACGCCCATGGTTTTGCACTAGAGCATTAAAGAGATCTTCTCGGTAGCGGTATTCATAAGCGCAGAGCCAGATATACCCCCGTTCAGAATCGGTCAGTTCATCCAGGATGGCGAGTAGCTGTTCGGCATCGCTGCGGGAAAGTTTGCTCGCCTCGCTTCCTGGTAGACCCAGATACTGGGCCAAGAGAAATAGACGCCAGACGTGAGAATGGACCGTTTGGCGTTCCCCTCTTTCCGACGATGGATTGTGTTTCCAGTTCTGAATCATATTAGCTACCATGTGCCAATTGTCGCGGTACTTCGGGGTAGTCCGAGGCAACATGACCAACTCTTGCACCCTAACAGCCAAATACTCCGGTAGTTTGTTTGAAAATAGCGTATACCGCCCCAAGAATTCCGACGGATTAGTCTCAAAATAGGTTTTGAGTTCATTGAGGTTGCCGGCTATTCCCCAGGTATTCTGGGAAATATGCTCGATCCAAATAACATCCAGGAAGAGGCGGATGGCTAGGTAATCCATGAGGGAGGCGGGCGCCTCCTGGTTTGCCTTATACTGAGGCCGGTGGTAGCGCCAGTTGATGAGGCCGGACCAGCCTGGTATCTCCAGCGCAATTCTCTTTAAGTAGCCATCCCAGCGGGATTCTGGAATCCGTAGCCGCTGGAGACAGGTAATCACCGCATCTACCGAATGCTCCGGTAATTCGGCATGAAACTGATGCCACCCATCGGGTAGTTCGGCCAAATCGAGTCCGAAATCAACAGGTGAGCAACCCCGCCATGCCATATAAAGTCCCTGCTCCCGGTGCGGTAAGTTCCAGGCGGCGAGTCCTTCATCAAGGTGGGAAGCGCAAAAACGGATCAGGATAGGTCGGACTTGGTCCAATAGATCCTCGCCAGTCAGTGCTTGTAATAGGCCACGCAGGGATAGTTGCTCACCTACCTCTTCAAATAAATGGCTGAGATCTCTGCGGGCTTCAGCAAGCATTTCCTTTTGAGGTATAAGCGTGGGTTGGCTAGCTAAGCTTACCCGAAACTTACTCTGCCTCCCTTCAGCCTGGCTGTGGGAAAATTCTTCCAGGTCCACTAATTCCTCTAGTTCTTCCGAATGTAGGTTCGGCTTTTCAAGCTGGAAAACTTTTAAGCATGTTTCCCATAGATTCCGGATAGTTTCACTTTCCGAATGGTGGCTTTGATTCTCATCCTGGGCAGCCCCAAGCAGCGCATCGCGGGCAGACTTTGGCACATCGTCCTGAAAGCGCCTTAGCGCACTGCACTCATTGATTTGCCAACGGAAACGGCTAGGGGAGAGAGGGCTGATATCGTGGATTAGGCTGATGCGCCAAATATCCTGTTTACTGATAGGGCGATCGCTAAACTTCAGTACGATTTCACGGCAACGGCCATCGGTGTTGTACCTTAGGGATTCATTAAGATCAGCGTCGTCTATACGGCCCCGGGCGTAGTGCTTGCGGAAATCTTTTTCAGGCAGGTAACCACGAAGGCCGGTTAGCTTATAGTAAGCCTCGAGGGCTTCGGTAAAGGGTAAATGCTCATAGCCCTGCAAGGTATTTAGGTGATTGAAATTATATAAGGGCGCTGCGCATGGCAGCACCAGTTCTAGCTTGTCTACCGCGGCAGTCAGTTTTTCTCGAATATCCAAGGGCGATTCTGCCCGTTCGGGGTGGTGTGCGCTCATGAGATTCTCCTAAATTTTTATAAAAGTTTATTAAGGGAAACCGGCACTGAGGCTGATGATGTAGGCTCCAAATAAATCCAAGGCGGAAGCCGGCATGACCCCTAAGGCAATGATACCGAAAGCCAATACCCCAGCGGAGGCAAGCTCTGTGCCATGCAGGTCTTTTAAAGCGCGCATTTCAGGCCGAACCGGACCGGTAAATAAACGTACGATAGTCCGCATGGCGTAGGCAGCGCTGATGACTACGCCGAGGCTGGCTAGCAGCACCCACCAGCCCCAGCGCTCGAAGCCGCCAATGAGCGCATGAAGTTCAGCCGGAAAGCCAACGAGGCCAGGCAGGCCTATCGATGCCAGCAAGGCTAAGGTAGTAAACAGGGCGAATTTAGGCATCACTTGGACCAGCGAGCTGTAATCAGCGACCTCACGGCTATGCGTTCTATCATAGAGCAGGCCGATTAGCAGAAACAGGGAGCCGGCCACCAAGCCATGGGCGATCATCTGCATGGTTGCGCCCAAAAAACCAGCTTCATTGAGGGCGGAGATGCCCAGAATCACAATCCCCATATGACTAATCGAGGAATAGGCGATCATGGCTTTGAGATCGCTCTGGCGCCAAGCCAGTAATCCTCCATAGACGATACTAAACAGCGCTAATCCAGCTAATAAAGGCTGAAGGGCGAGGGCTGCGTCCGGCAGCATGCCGATAGCGCGAATAAGACCATAGGCCCCCATTTTTAGCAATATGCCGGATAGCAGAATACTGACGGGGCTTGGCGCCTCCACATGGGCCAAGGGGAGCCAGCCATGGAGGGGAAAGATAGGAACCTTGACTCCAAAGCCAATCAACAGTCCTAGAAATACCAGTATTTGCTTCTCCAGGGGCATTTGGGAGGCAGCCTGGGTCATGGCAGCTATGGTGGTAGAGTGCTCGCTGGACGAAGTATAAATTATCAATAGACTAACCAGCATGAATACAGAGCCGCCCATGGTGTAGAGCACGAAATTTAAGCTGGCCATCTGTCGGCGTTTGCCACCCCACTGATCGATGAGAAAGAACATGGGGATTAGGGTTAGCTCCCAGAAAACGTAAAACAGCACCCAGTCTTCGGCCATGAACACGCCCAGCAGGCCGAATTCCAGCACCAGCAGGGCAATATTGTAGCCCTTGGGGCGATCAGTCATGTTATAAGAGGCCAAAATAGCAATGAACGAGAGCAGGGTTGCCAGCAATACCATGGGCAAGGCAAGACCATCCATGGCTAAGGCATAGTGGCTCCCCAGCTCTGGATTCCAGGGTTCCAGCTCTACGAGCTGAAACTCGGGACTGCTGGCATCAAAGACGAGCAACAGGGAAAAACTAAGGATAAGCACGAGCGCTGATACCCCCACCGTAGTACGGCGTATTAAAAGAGATTTATGGGGGGGCATGAAGGCGATGAGTAGCGCGCCGATAATTGGCGTAATTAGAATTAGGCTAAGAAATCCCATTGTCTTAATTCTTATTTGTGTGGCTAGGATAATAGGCAGGCGGATACCGATTTAACTTTATAGGGTTAGGATTATTACACACAGGGCATACCCCTTTTTTAAGATATATATTGCGGAAGTATCTTTGAATAGAAATAAAGATTTAGCAATTTTTATGCCTATTATTTATTTGATAAGAACAATTTGCTGAACTATAGAATAAAATATGGAACTAATACCAGCTTTTCGAGACCAAGGATAAATAAAATAGTTTATTTAAGCCACTTCCTTGGTTTATTTAAACCGATAAAAAAGATAGAGGGTGATTTGCCCCACTCAACATGGTGAATATATTCTTTTTTATCGATTCCTTTGCCTTCACTAGGAGGCTTCCATCATTTTATAACGTTAGAAATTTCAAGTTGAATGTTGATAAAAAATTTTTCACAGGCCTGTGAAAATAATAAAAAGCCTATCTTAGAGATATTAAAAACCGTGCTTAAAGAGCGTGGCGAAGTATTAGAAATCGGAAGCGGCTCGGGTCAGCATGCGCTGTACTTTGGAGAACATCTCCCCCACCTGGAATGGCAGCCGACCGAACTGCCGGCGGGGATAAGCGCATTGCGAGATAATTTAAGCATGGCCTCCCTTCAAAATATTCTGGCGCCGAGGGTGCTCGATGTCTGTCAGCACCCCTGGCCCATAAGTTCCACCGCTAACATCTTCACTGCCAATACTTTGCACATCATGGCCTGGTCTGATGTTCGTCATTTTTTCAAGGGCGTCGGGCGGATACTCAATCCAAATGGTTTGCTATGCGTTTACGGGCCATTTCGCTATGGCGGGAACTACACTAGCGAGAGTAACGCCTATTTCGATAGGTGGTTGAAAGATCGAAATCCTGAAAGTGGTATTCGAGACTTTGAGGACATAAACTTGCTTGCCCAGGAACAGGGATTAGAACTGCTTCATGATTACTCGATGCCAGCTAATAACCAGTTACTGATCTGGAAATTAAGCCATTGAGCGGTGTAAAAGTAACACGCTACCCCTTGCGCTTGGTGTTTACTCGGCGGCACAGGCCGGGGTAGAGCGCCTTGGATAAGTCAGAACTCATTATTCGGGTGAGTAAAGGGCATCCTTGCCTATAGTGGGGAATAGTCTTAAGCTTTTATAGTATTGATTTGGCATTCGAAATAGACAGGATCGAAGGCGATATGGCGGAGAATAAGGCACAGACCATTGAAGATATTGAGGCTCAAGAAACCCGGGAATGGCTGGAGTCTCTGGATTATGTCTTGCAGCAAGGCGGCCCCCAACGTACGGTACGGCTGCTGGATCGTTTGCGGCTTCATGCCCAAAAGGCAGGGGTAAGTCTGCCTTATCCGGCCAACACGCCTTATATTAATACTATTCCGGTGGAGCAAGAGGTTTCTTTTCCTGGCAGCCAGGAAATCGAGCGGCGTATTCGGAGTTTGGTGCGCTGGAATGCCATGGCCATGGTGGTGCGGGCTAACCGGGAAGAAGAGGGGATTGGCGGCCACATTTCCACTTTCTCTTCAGCGGCTACCCTCTATGAAGTTGGCTTTAACCATTTTTTCCGAGCCAGAAGCGAAGAGCAAGAGGCCGATATCGTTTATTTTCAGGGCCACGCCTCGCCGGGTTTCTATGCCCGCGCCTTCCTCGAAGGCCGCTTATCCGAGCAGCAGCTAGAGAATTTTCGCCGGGAGCTGAAACCAGAAGGAGGCTTGCCTTCCTATCCCCATCCTTGGCTCATGCCTGATTTTTGGGAGTTTCCCACAGTCTCCATGGGACTCGGTCCCATTATGGCCATTTATCAAGCCCGGTTTAACAGTTACTTAGAGGACCGGGGGCTGAAAAAGCCTTCCGGACAAAAAGTCTGGGCCTTTATCGGGGATGGGGAAACCGACGAACCAGAAACCCTGGGGGCTATTAGCCTGGCCGTTCGGGAGCGTTTGGATAATCTTATTTTTGTCGTCAACTGCAATCTCCAGCGGCTCGATGGCCCGGTGCGGGGCAACGGAAAGATCATCCAGGAATTGGAAGCTATTTTTCGGGGGGCCGGCTGGAACGTTATTAAAGTGATTTGGGGCCGGGATTGGGACCCGTTGCTGGCCAAAGACTATGAAGGCGTGCTGGTCCGGCGGATGGAACAAGCCGTCGATGGAGATTATCAAAAGTACGCTGTTGAATCTGGGAGCTATATTCGCAAACATTTCTTTGGCACGGATCCTCGCCTTCAGGAGATGGTCAAACACCTTTCGGACGAGCAATTACGCCGCCTACGCACGGGAGGGCATGATCCAGAGAAAGTCTATGCGGCTTATAAAGCGGCGGTAGATCATCAGGGTTCACCGACCGTTATTCTGGCTCGAACCATTAAAGGCTATGGCTTGGGTGAAGCGGGTGAGGGGAAAAATATTACCCACCAACAAAAGAAATTAAACGAGCAGGAACTTCGTGATTTCCGGACTCGCTTCGGCATTCCTATTTCTGATAACCAGGTAGCCCAGGCGCCTTTCTATAAACCGCCGGAAGACAGTCCCGAGTTTAAATATCTTCATGAACGCCGCCGGGCTCTAGGCGGTTACCTGCCGGCGCGGCAGGTGCATGGTGAGTCCCTGCAAGCGCCTTCCGAAGAGTTTTTTACCGAGTTTTATGCCGGCACTGGTGAGCGGACCATGGCCACCACCATGGCTTATGTCAGAGTGCTGACCAAATTGCTCCGCGACCCGGAAATTGGCAAGCTCATTGTCCCTATTATCCCTGATGAGGCACGAACCTTTGGCATGGAATCCCTTTTCCGTCAGGTGGGAATTTACTCCCACGTGGGCCAGCTTTATGAGCCGGTGGATAGTTCCACCCTGCTTTATTATAAAGAAGCCACCGACGGACAGATTCTGGAGGAAGGAATCACCGAGGCGGGCTCTATGTCCTCCTTTATTGCCGCAGGCACAGCTTATGCCACCCATGGAATCACTACCATTCCTTTTTTCACTTTCTATTCCATGTTTGGCTTTCAGCGCATTGGGGACCTTATTTGGGCCGCCGGGGATATGCGCTGCCGCGGCTTTCTGGTGGGAGCAACGGCAGGCCGCACCACCCTTGCCGGTGAAGGGCTTCAGCATCAGGATGGTCAAAGCCAAGTGCTGGCCTACTCCGTTCCTAACTTGAAGGTCTACGATCCCGCCTATGCTTATGAAATTGCGGTCATTATCCAGGATGGTATGCGCCGTATGTACCAACAGCAGGAGGATATTTTCTATTATCTAACGGTGACCAATGAGCTCTATCCCATGCCCGAGATGCCCGAAGGGACCCGTGAAGGAATCTTAAAGGGTATGTACCGGCTGAAAACTGCTGCCAACCCGGAGGCGGGGCTGAGGGCGCAGCTCTTCGGTAGTGGTGCTATTTTGAATGAAGTCCTAAAGGCCCAGAAGCTGTTGGAAAATTACCAGGTAGCGGCGGATGTTTGGAGTATCACTAGTTATAAAGAGCTCTACCTGGAGGGCCATACCGTGGAGCGCTGGAATATGTTGCATCCGCTGGAAACACCCCGGGTGCCTTATGTGAGACAATGTTTGCAAGAAGCTCCAGGGGTTTTTGTGGCCGCTTCGGATTATCTGAAAGTGTTGCCGGATTCCATTTACCGTTGGTTTCCCCGGCCAGTGGTTTCCCTCGGGACGGATGGGTTTGGCCGCAGTGACGGCCGCCGGGCCTTACGCGATTTTTTTGAAGTCGATGCCCGGTTTATCACGCTGGCAACCCTGGGAGCATTGGCCCGTGAGGAAAAGGTGGCGCCTGCCCTGGTGCAACACGCCATCCAGGATCTGGATATCGATCCGGAAAAAGCCAATCCCATGATTACTTGAGAAGGATATTATTCCGTGGTGCGTGAATTTAAGCTTCCCGAATTAGGCGAGAATGTTGAATCTGGTGATGTGGCCAAAGTGCTGGTATCTCCAGGAGATACTTTAGAAAAGGATCAACCGGTTTTAGAACTTGAAACCGACAAGGCGGTAGTGGAAATCCCTTCAACAGTTAGCGGTAAGATCAAGGAGTTAAAGGTTGAAATAGGAGATCAAGTGGCCATTGGCCAAGTTATTCTTACCTTGGAAGAAGGGGAAGAGGACATCCAAGAGGAGGCTCCTGCTGCTAAAGAAGAGGCAAAGCCTGAGCAGGATGACAAACCCTCTGAAAAAAACGCAGCCGTAACAGGTGGCCAGCAGCCAGCACCTAAAGTCTCTCGAATGGAGGCTCGCGAGGAGAGGGGGATAAAGAGGGATGAGATCACAGCCGCCCCTGAAACAACGGTTTCGGCGCCTGCTCCAGCGACCCCATCAGTGCGGCGATTAGCTCGGGAGCTCGGCGTTGATATTCACGAGGTCACAGGGTCTGGCCCGGGTGGGCGGATTTCCGGGGATGATGTGAAGCATTATGTCCGTGCTTTGGTATCCCAGCGGACCACGCCATCATCAGCTCCCGGAGTTGTTTCTCAAGCGACTCCCTTCCTTCCCCTGCCAGCGTTTGAAAAATGGGGTGCGGTGGAGCGGGAGCCCATGAGCAAGATACGCCGCAAGACGGCGGAGCAAATGAGCCAAGCCTGGACTATTCCCCATGTGACCCAGCATGATCAGGCGGATATTACCCGGCTTGAGCAAGCCCGGAAGCGTCTTGCTAGGCGGGTAGAGCAAGCAGGCGGCAAACTCACCCTGACCGCTATTGCCTTGAAGGTAGTTGCTGCCGCACTGCGAGCTTTCCCCCGCTTTAATACATCCATAGATGTGGACGCTAAAGAGCTGGTCTATAAACAGTATTGTCATATCGGCGTGGCGGTGGATGCGGAGCATGGCCTGCTGGTACCCGTCCTTCGGGAGGTCGATCAAAAAAATATCGCGCAGCTAGCGGTAGAGCTAACAGAGCTTGCCGAGAAGGCGAGAAGCCGAAAAATCGGTCCCGAGGAAATGGCCGGAGGTTCTTTTACCATTACCAACCTGGGTGGTTTAGGCGGCTCCTATTTTACCCCCATTATTAATTGGCCGGAGGTTGCTATTTTGGGTCTCTCCCGAGCTAAGTTGACTCCCCTTTATAGAGAAGGAGAACTTCAGCCCCGGCTGCTTCTGCCCCTTTCTCTGTCTTATGACCATCGGGTCATTGATGGCGCCGATGCGGTTCGTTTTTTGCGCTGGATTGCGGAAGCGTTGGAAGATCCCCTCTTGCTGTCCTTGGAGGGGTAGAGTTATGGTGGTAGTTGGGCTAACTGGAATCATGTATGAAACCAATAAGAGGAAATGGGTATGGCTAATGAAGTGGAAGCGACGCAATTAGCCATTATCGGAGGCGGGCCAGGTGGCTATGCGGCTGCCTTTTTAGCCGCTGATTTAGGTCTGGAAGTCACCCTTATCGATGGAGAACCCAACCCCGGGGGTGTCTGCCTCTATCGAGGTTGTATTCCATCAAAAGCTTTATTGCATGTGGCTAAGGTGATTGGCGAGTCAAGGGAAGCGAGCGCTTGGGGAATCCACTTTCCCGAGCCGAAAATTGAACTGGATAAGCTTAGATCCTGGAAGGAGCAGGTAGTGCGTAAGCTGACGGGTGGGTTGGGGCAACTCTCCCGGCAACGGAAAATCAACTATATCCAGGGACGAGCCGGGTTTAAGGATGCCCGCACCCTAGAGATAAAGAAACAAGAAGGCGGGGCCCAATTACGGTTTCAAAATGCAATTTTGGCTACCGGTTCTTATCCGGCTTCCTTGTTGCCTCATCTTTCCCTGGATAGCCCCCGCTTACTGGATTCCACTTCTGCTTTGGAAATTCAGGATATTCCCAAAACTTTGCTGGTCGTTGGTGCCGGTTATATCGGTTTGGAGATGGCGACCGTTTATGCCAGCCTTGGCTCACAGGTCACGGTGGTTGAAATGACCAAAGGTGTGTTGCCGGGTGCGGATAGGGATTTGGCTTCGGTACTGGCCAAGCGCTTGGAGGGTGTTCTCCATAACCTACTGTTCAAGACCAAAGTCACCCGTATGGAGGAAGAGGCTAAAGGTATCCGAGTCCATTTAGAAGGAGCGGAGGAGGGCGAGCATCTCTTTGATAAGGTGTTGGTTGCTGTAGGGCGTAAGCCCAACTCCGCTATCCCGGGGCTTGAACATACCCAGGTAGAACTTAATGACAAGGGTTTTATTCAAGTTAATGCCCAGCGTCAGACCGCGGACTCGGCAATTTTTGCCATTGGGGATGTGGTAGGAGAACCGATGTTGGCCCATAAGGCCAGCCATGAAGGCCGGATTGCGGCGGAAGTCATTGCTGGGCGGCGGGTTTTCTTTGAGCCCCGGGCTATCCCCGCGGTAGTGTTTACCGATCCGGAAGTGGCCTGGTGTGGTCTGACGGAGACAGAGGCTAAAGCAGAGGGGCAGGCGATCCAGGTTGCTCGTTTTCCCTGGGCTGCCTCTGGCCGAGCGGTTACCCTGGATCGCACCGATGGCTTGACCAAGCTCATTATCGATCCAGAGACGGAGCGCGTTCTAGGAGCGGGTATTGTGGGGCCAGGGGCGGGAGAACTTATCGCCGAATTGGTTCTCGCCGTAGAGATGGCTGCGGTGGCTTCGGATATTAAGCTCAGTATTCATCCCCATCCAACTCTTTCAGAGACAGTGATGGAAGCAGCGGAAGTCTTTTTTGGCCAAAGTACCCATCTTTATCGTCCTGCCAAAAAATGAGGTGCTTGCTTATTAATTAATCCTCCGAGATTTCACATCAAAATTCTCAGCTATCCTAAAAAAGAGATGGGAATTTTCTTAGGAGAAAAGATGTCTAAGGGAGGTACGTTAATCCTTTCATTTAATTTTATAGCAAGAAGGCAGATGATTTTATACGTTACCTTTGATGCTGAAATGCTCCGAGTATTGACGGAGGATAATGAATGATCCCGCCTATCCTACGACTTGATGTTACGGGGGCGCCAACCGCTTGGATTCCTTGGCAAGAAGCGGTGGTACTTTATGTCAAGGAACGAGTGACATGGACCGCGGGCAATATTATTTATCGAGTCCGGGGGGGGATTAGCCGATTAACGGGACAACAATCTCACTTGGAGCTAAGCTCAATTATCGCCTGTAAAGGTAAAGTTGTTCGGCATAAATATGATCTAATTCCTCCCTTGAATAACCGTGAATTGTTCCATCGCGATCACTATATCTGTCTTTACTGCATGGGTGCTTTCCGGGACAGCCAGCTCACCCGTGATCATATTATTCCCCGCTGTCAAGGGGGGGATGATTCCTGGACTAACGTAGTAACTGCTTGCCGTAGTTGTAATCAGAAAAAGGATGGGCGTACGCCGGAAGAAGCGGGGATGACCCTTCTTGCTGTGCCCTATGTCCCGAACTATGCGGAATGGTTGGTCCTTAAAAACCGCCGCATTCTGGAAGATCAAATGGAATTCCTCAAAACCCGCTTTCGCCGTCACGGAGAACGGCTATCCTTCTCCTAAAGCCAAGGTTGCAGTCGTCACTTCAGAAGCGGGGGAGCTTTGAAGGTAGTCAGCTTTTTTATTCCTCTATGTTTTTTATTTAATGAGATAGACTGATTTTGGGTAACTGCCATGGCCAGGCGTCAACGGGTACTGATTGTTCTTAATCCAAATGAATTAGATTCTCAACCGGAACCAGCGCTGGAGCGCGGGGTATTTATTGCCAGAGAAACTAATGCGTTTCTGGAGCTATTTGCGAGCGAATATCATCCCTCATTTACGCCCCTTATTGGTAAACCCTCACAGAATGAGTGGAAGCCTGAAACCTATATCCGCTTTGCGCTATCGCGATTGCAGGAAATTTCTGAAATGCTGATCCAGCAGGAGCAGTTGGACGTTTCGGTCGATGCCGCCTGGAACCGCCATCAGTACGATGGGGTTATGGAGAAAATATCTCGAATTAAACCGGATCTAATAATCAAGTCTACTCGCCATGATAATCAGTTGAATAGAACGTTTTTTAATTACGCTGATTGGCATCTTATCCGAAATTGTCCTTGTCCACTCATGCTAGCTAAGAGCGAGGACCGTTGGGAAACGCGCACTATAGTAGCTTGCGTTGAGCCCTCTCATCTCCATGGTCACATGGAAACCCTGGACAGTTCGATAATTGAAACCGCGCAAGAGCTTGCATATCGCCTGAGAGGAGAACTTCATATCTTTCATGCGATTGAATTTATGCCAGAGCCTATATTTAGGCTTTGGCAGCCAGGGTCTAGCTATAAAACCCATAAAAAAGAAACTCGCCAAAAGCATGAAGCGCTTTTAAATAAATTGCTCAGGCCTTATGGAATAGGAACCCAGCGAGTCCATGTTTTTGAGGGTGGGCCAGCGGAAACTTTACTATCTTTTGCGCAAGAAATAAAAGCTAGTCTCGTTGTTATGGGAGCAGTTTCCAAAGGCACGCTAGGAAATTTATTGATTGGTAATACCGCGGAGAAAGTACTGGATTCTTTGCGCTGCGATATTTTGGTTGTCAAGTCTAATCCTCTTGAGGCTAAAGAACTGAATGCTGAACTCGTTTTTGGCTGAAGGTTTTTGATTCCTTTGAAAGAATTCCACTCGGTAAAATGAGAGAAAGGTAATTAAGTAATGGGTATGGTGCAATGTTTGGATCGGTCGGCGTTTGGTTTGCCCATAGTCTCTGTAACGTATGCTCCTTAGGTATTAGAGTATGAACAATAAAAAATATTTATAAATCCCATTTGCCGAGAGAGTTATTATGCTATCCGGGCGATAATCTTTGAAAACAAGAAATGCAGTTTTTTCTTAAAGGATTCTTAAAATATTATTTAATATGGTAGATTCCGCGCTTAGCAAGGCAAGTACTTCCTCGTCCTGGGTCGGAAAACGATGGGTACGCAACACTGCTTTAGGGGTGGTAATTATACTTCTTATCTATACCTTGGTTGGTTTTTTCCTAGCCCCTTATTTGCTAGAGAAGAAACTGATCAATTCCTTAAAAGAAGATTTGGGTGTAGAAGCAAAAGTTAAGGGAATCACGTTGAATCCCTATGCGTTGACTCTAGCAGTTAATGATTTTTCCTTTCACAAGCCGGGGCAGCCTAAGCTGTTTGGTTTTAAGCAATTCTATGCTAATTTTGAGCTTTCAAGTATCTTTCGTAAAGCATGGACCTTCCAAAAAATTAGTCTAACTAAACCTTATCTGAGGTTGCAAATCAATAAAAATGGTCAGGTTAACCTTGCAGAATTATTGCCTACGGCTGAAACGCCGGTGCCAAAAGAGAATAAAAAAGAAGTACCGTTAATAAGCGATCAGATTCTCATCACTGGAGGGAATATCGATTTCATTGATTTGACTCAACCTACTCCCTTTAAAAAATATCTGGAAGCGGCTGATGTGGATTTAAGGAATTTTAGTACCTTACCCGAGAATGATGGTAGTTATTCCTTTAAGGTCGCCACCCGAGCGGGGGGAATCCTGCATTGGAAGGGAAAAGTCGCCCTAAACCCTTTACGCTCTAAAGGACATTTTAAACTTATGAGAGTTAAAGCCCGCGCACCATGGAAGTACTTTCGCGACCAAGTAGCCTTTGAAATCATCAGCGGCCGGATTGGTGGGCGTGCAAACTACACCCTGGAGAGGCAGGAAGGGGCGCTACAGCTTAGTTTGGATGGGGTAACGTTTGCCTTGACCCAATTAGGACTTAAGCCTAAAAAAGGAGATAGGGAAATTCTTACGATACCAAAATTCGGATTTTCCGGAGGGCAGCTACGATGGCCAGAAAAAATCATTGGGGTTAAGTTTGTCTACATGGGCGGGACTCATTTACGAGCCTGGATGAACAAACAAGGCGTATTAAACTGGCAAAAATTATTCAAAAATAAAACAGCCGAAAAAAAAATGACGGATTCGACCGCTAATTCTCCATCTTCAAGCTGGCGGGCGGCGATAAAAAAAATCAAGGTTGAAAACGTTAGTGCCAGCCTGCAAGATCGCACGACCGAGCCATCAGCCGCGCTGAATGTTAGCGATTTGGGTTTGCAGCTTATTAATGTTACTACCATACCCGGTCTGAAATCTGATTTTAATTTGCAATTTCACCTTAACAAGCAAGGTCAGTTTTTAGCTCGAGGTCATGTCATGGCGTTGCCCCCGTCCGCTGATTTAGAAATCCACCTAGAACCCCTTTCCCTGTTGCCTTTCCAGCCCTATCTGAACCGTTTTCTTAAACTGAAGCTGATTTCAGGTAACCTGGAGGTAAAGGGAAATATCGCCTACGCTCAAAGTAATAATGCTCCTAACTTACAGTTTAAGGGCAAACTGGCTCTGCAAAAATTCGCCACGGAGGATACTTTGCTAGATAAGCGTTTGCTAGCGTGGGATAATCTAAAATTTGAACAGGTATTGGTTGATTTATTTCCTTCTCGCATTCATATCGCCAATATAGCATTGGATGCTCCTTACGGAAAAGTGACGATTAACAAGAATAAAAAAATCAATATCAAAGAAGTATTAAGTCCCTTAGCAGAGAAGCAAGCCAACCAGCCTGTGACTCCTTCCTCTACTTCCGCATCCAAACCGTTTCCTATTGCTATTGATTCAATTCGAATTAAAAAGGGTTCGGCTGATTTTGACGATCTAAGCGTATTTCCGAAATTCTCCATGGGTATCCATTCGCTTCAGAGTGAGATCAAAAATTTATCCTCGACGGGCCAAGGTAGAACTTCCATTTCTTTGAAGGGAACGGTGGAGTCCTATGGAGAAATGAGCATGACAGGAAAGAGTGATCTCTTTGATCTAGAACGCGCCACCGAGTTCAGTGCCCTTGTTAGGAATATTGCTCTTCCTGAATTTACGCCTTATGCAGTGGAATTTTTGGGATACCCGATAGAGAAGGGGAAATTATCCCTTGATCTCAGTTATCAGATCAAAGAAGACCAAATCCAGGGTAAGAATGGGATTCTATTGAAAAACTTGGATCTAGGAAAAAAAGTTGAAAGTCCAAAAACCATCGATGCGCCCATAAAGCTTGCAATTGGATTGCTTAAGGATTCCCAAGGGAAAATTGATATTCAGGTACCTATTCAGGGGAATTTGAATGCCCCCCAGTTTAGCTATGGGCACCTTATCGGTGGGGCCTTGACGGGTATTATTGGTAAGGCCATTTCCTCGCCGTTTAGAGTGTTAGGAAATTTAGTCGGCGCTAAAGAAGATGTAGATTTGGGATTTATTGAATTTGGACCTATGAGTAGTAAATTGTTACCTCCGGCCCAGGAGAAGCTTTTACAGCTGGCTCAGGCTCTAAAGAAACGTCCGGAATTGCAGTTACAGATACAAGGCAAGTATGATCCTATCACGGACTCTAATGCTTTAAAAAAAGAAAAGTTTGAAGCAATTCTATCAGATCAACTTAAACAGCAAAGCGGTGCTTCTTCGGACGAAAAAGAGAATGCCCTTGCCCGGCAGCAAGCATTAGAGCAGCTTTATTTAAAGCAGTTTTCTATTAAGTCTCTTAATCAGCAACGCACTCAATATGGACTTCAACCAGTGAAGGCAGGCGAGGGAAGCATTGAGTCAAGTACTACTTCTTCTCTAGGGAAAGAATCCTCTTCCTATTGCAAAGCACTTGAGAAAAAACTTATTGAATCACAGCCAGTCAGTGAAAATAAACTCCAGCAGCTAGGGCAGGAACGGGCAAATACCATTAAGTCATATCTGGTCAATAAGGGTGATATTCCGCAAAAACGCCTAGAGATCCTTCAAACCGAATCGACTCGATCACCGGCGAAAGATTTCGTCCGTTGCCAGCTTCATCTCAATAGTTAGAATTTAGAGACGGGAACTTGATAAAGTTTTATAATTCCTTATGTTGAATCTTGTACACATCTCTGATCTTCACTTTGGGAACCCTTTTTTGCCTGAGATTGGTGAGGCCTTACTGCATAAAATTAATAGCTTATCTCCCGATCTTCTGGTGATTAGTGGTGATATCACCCAGCGGGCCAAACCAGAAGAATTTAGGGCGGCCAAGGCTTATCTGGATCGTATGCCCCCGATACCCCAGCTAGTAGTTCCTGGGAACCATGACATCCCTCTTTATCGAATTTTTGAAAGACTTTTTCAGCCTTATAAACTTTATTGTCGTTATATTTCTGAGTCGCGTAATACCGTACTGCGGCAAAATAATGCTGTCATTGTAGGTTTAGATTCTACTAATCCCTATTTTGCGTTTACTAACGGTCGAATTCGCCGAGAGCAATTAGATTTTTGTGCTGAGGCATTTGCCACGGCATCGCCGGAAACAGCGAGAATTGTAGTCACCCACCATCATTTTGCGCCAGCACCGGATTATAAAGGCGGTGAAATAATGCCTAAGGCTAAACGGGCGCTGGATTTTTTTACTGGACTAAAGGTTGATCTTATCCTGGCGGGTCATTTACACCGTGCTTATATAGGAAATTCATTGGATGTTTACCCGGGGGAAGATCGGGAGCATGGTATCATTATCGCTCAATGTGGCACGAGTACTTCACGGCGTGGCAGGGTGCGGGAGCAAGAAAAGAACTCGTTTAACCGGATAGAAATTATGAAGGATACCATTCGTATTTTTCATTACATGTATTTTACAGATTATAAAGACTTTCATCCAACGGCCCAGCATGAATTTGCTCGGCTAAGCCAGCGTAATTACTTAGCGGAGAGTTCCCTCGATAAAAATAATAAAGAAAAGCTGCATACCGATTCAGGAAAAATCTAATTTTCTATGGTAAGGCGAGGATGCCGCTAGAAAAATTCATTAAAATAATAAGGAACATTTTTGTAATAGGCGGCTTTGCTTTGTTCTACTCGCCACTAATGGGCATTGGTGCTTATATATGAATGCTAGGCAAGGATGGAATCCGAGAGACTATGCTAGAAATGCACGGTTTGTGTCAGATCTAGGGATGCCAGTGCTGGAGTGGTTAAATCCAAAGGCGAATGAGCGCATTCTTGATTTAGGTTGCGGTGATGGGGCACTGTTAGCAGAGTTAGCAGAACGAGGATGTTCCGTAGTGGGGGTAGACAGCAGTCCAGAATTCATTAATACAGTAAAAGCCCAAACCCTAGAGGCTTATCTGATGGATGGTGAGCGGCTCCAGTTCGAGCAGGAATTCGACGCTGTTTTCAGCAACGCCGCTCTGCATTGGATGAAAAAGTCTGCTGCCGTAATAAGGGGCGTTTGGAAAGCGTTGGTTCCAGGTGGAAGATTTGTTGGAGAGATGGGAGGGCAAGGGAATATACAGACTATTGTAACCGCTCTGTATCAGGCGCTGGAGCAGCGGGGAATCGATCCCTATTCTTTAAACCCATGGTATTTCCCTGCTGCTGAAGAATACCGGTACCAACTTGAATCCATGGGTTTTCAGGTGAAGCGGATCGTTTTATTTGAACGTCCCACTCCGCTACCTACGGATATGAGAGGGTGGCTTATGACCTTTGGCGCGTCTTTTACAGCGAGTCTGCCCAAAGCTGAACAACCCGCGTTCATTAATGAAGTGTGTGCTGCGCTACAAGCTAAATTGCATCATGGTAACGGTCAATGGATAGCCGACTATATGCGCCTCCGTTTCGAAGCCTATAAACCTTAATTACTCAATACGTATTTGCTAGATCACGATGCCCTCAACTCTTCTTATTAGTAGTCAGAATATTAGCAAATCTTATGGAACCCATGGGTTGTTTTCTGGTATTTCCTTGGGTTTTTTCTCGGATGAACGTTTAGGGTTAATTGGTCCTAATGGTTCTGGAAAATCCACCTTATTAAAAATTTTTGCAGGAATTGAGGCACCTGATTCAGGAAAAATCGTTCAGAAACGGGATGCACTGGTAGTCTATTTGCCCCAAGAGGATCACTTCGATCCGGAAGAAAGCATCGAAGAAATTTTATTCTCCTCCCTTTCAGAGGAACATAGAGAACCGGAGCACTACCAGCGTATTCGAGAAATGATCCGTCGGGTGGCATTTCCGGACGGGGTGCAAAAGGTTGGTACATTATCGGGGGGATGGCGTAAACGACTTGCTATTAGTCGGGCGCTTTTACAGGAACCGGATTTATTGCTGATGGATGAGCCTACCAACCATTTGGATATGGAAGGAATTTTATGGTTGGAGGAACTGTTGAAACAAGCTTCCTTTGCTTTTGTGCTGGTGAGTCATGATCGCTATTTTTTGGAAAACGCGACCAATCGCATTGTGGAGCTAAACCCACAATATTCTGAAGGCTTCCTAAAAGTGGAAGGAAATTACAGTAGTTTCCTGCAAAAGCGGGAAGGGCTTGTTCAGCAACAGGCCCAACAGGAAATGGTGCTTTCCAATAAGGTACAGCGAGAGTTGGCATGGTTACGGAGAGGTCCTAAGGCCCGAACCTCGAAAGCACGCTATCGTCTTGATAGTGCCCAGCAGATGGAAGATGAATTAAATACGGTAAAAGCCCGTAATGCTCAAGGTCGAACTGCGAGAATTGATTTCGAGGCGACCGAGCGGAAAACCAAGAAACTTCTAGAGGCCCGCGATATTGGCATTAGCCGCGGCGGAAAAAGGCTTTTTTCTCATCTTAGCCTACAGCTTTCCCCAGGCAAGTGCGTAGGTGTATTAGGGCAGAATGGAAGCGGTAAAAGTACCCTGATTCAGCTACTAACGGGCGAGCTAATGCCTGAATCCGGCACTATTCAATGGGCAGAGGGTGTTCAAATAGCGACTTTCGATCAAAAGCGGGAGCAGTTAAATTTTACTCAAACCTTAAAAGAAGCTTTATGTCCTTTAGGAGATCAGGTGATTTTCCAGGGAAGTACTTTCCATGTGGCTTCCTGGGCAAAACGTTTTCTGTTTCCAAGCGAAAAATTGAAACTTCCTATTTCCCAACTGTCTGGTGGCGAGCAAGCCCGCGTTTTGCTCGCTAATTTAATGCTGAAACCGGCGGATATCTTATTATTAGATGAGCCTACTAATGATCTGGATATTCCCACCCTTGAGGTGCTGGAAGAGAGTTTACGAGATTTTCCTGGCGCTATTGTTCTCATTACCCATGATCGTTTTCTGCTGGATCGTCTTAGTGGCATATTGCTTTACCTAGATGGCAAGGGAAAGGCGGAGTTCTTTGCTGATTATTACCAATGGTTTGAGGCTAGAAAGTTACGTCCTTCCAACAGAGTTTCCCCTGATCGCGCTTTCCCGTCTAAGCAGGAAACGGCTCATGGTTTAAGCTATGAAGAACGAAAAGAACTTAACCGAATTGAGAAAAAAATTTCAAAGGCAGAGCAAGCCCTGGAAACCTTTCAGGAACGTCTTCATGATCCTGAAATCATGAGCGACTCTGAACGCTTAACAGCGTTATACGCACAGCTACAAGAGTCGAGAAATAAGGTTGATCAGCTATATCAGCGATGGGAAGAATTAGAATCACTAAGACCGTAATTTGTGCGCGAGCTTTTTGGGCTGACTCGGATATGAAATAGAAATATATCAAACGCCCTATATGATTATGAGCGGCAAAAGGCCAATATTTTTCCCCCATTCCAATGCTTAGCGGTGATTTGGATTTTTATTAACTGCTTAAAGCATCGGTTTCATCCTCCCTCCCCATTAACCGGCAACCATAAAAACACCAAAACCGATCTTTTGTTAGGGCGTCTTAAGAATGGTTGCTCTATGCTGAACCCCATGCCAGTAGTTTCCGCTGAGCCTATCTGCTGCGGTGATTGCGCTTTAAGTTCTACCTTTACTTTCTTCTTAGTATTTGTTGCCGTACACACTTTTCTCGCTTTTCTTAGATTATCCGAGTTTCTGTGTCCAGGATGGTCTAGTCATTTCAGGTGTAGTTTATAGATTTGTAAGCAATCTATTTCATGATTACAATCATTTTTGAGAATAAGCTTAATGCTGATTCTTGAGGGGGTTCAGGAATTTTTTTCTAATCGTTAGAATAAATTGCGTTAGCGTATCGCTTCTTTAAAGTTAGACTAGAGTAATTAACTGATATTCCTGGATAAATCATGAAATTGATACTATTAATATAAATTCGCTTCCATATTTTTATGCGCCCACCATATTATTAGGAGAGAGAAGAATGAAAAAATTTGCTTTCTGTTTAGTGCTGATAATAGGAACGGCTTATGCTAGCCATGTTCTTGCCAAAAAGCATGGTGACGAGCTGATGCAGCAGGCCCAGTCCCTATTTAAACCGATTCCCACCGAGCTGCAGGAGATAGAGGGAATTACGCTGACGCCAGAGAGGATTGAGCTGGGTAAATGGCTTTATTTTGATCCTCGCCTCTCCAGAAGCTGGCTAATTAGCTGTAATACTTGCCATAATCTTGCCCTTGGTGGAGTGGATCTAGAAGAAACTTCTATTGGCCATGGATGGGCAAAGGGACCCCGTAATGCGCCTACGGTACTCAATTCCGTATTCAATTTTGCTCAATTCTGGGATGGGCGGGCGGAAGATCTCCAAGCTCAGGCGAAAGGACCGGTGCAGGCGGGCGTAGAGATGAATAATACGCCGGAGCGGGTGGAGCAGACTCTGAAAAGCATCCCGGAATATGTTCAGCGCTTTCGGAAGGCCTTTCCCGATGACTCTAACCCCGTCACTTTCGATAATATGGCGGATGCTATCGAAGCTTTTGAAGCCACTCTACTGACTCCTGGATCTCCTTTTGATCAATACCTTAACGGTGATTCCCAGGTACTGTCGAAAGCACAAAAAAAGGGGCTTAAACTCTTTATGAATAAAGGCTGCTCAAGCTGCCACAATGGAATTAATGTGGGTGGGGGAAGCTATCAACCCTTTGGGGTTGTAGAAAAACCCGGCAGCAAAATTCTTCCGGAAAAAGATCAAGGGCGGTTTACGGTGACGGAAACAGCCAGCGATAAGTACGTTTTTAAAGTCCCTTCTTTGCGTAATATAGAGTTAACTCCTCCCTATTTTCATTCTGGACAGGTATGGGATCTAGAACAGGCAGTTGCTATTATGGGCTCATCACAGCTTGGTATAAAACTTAGCCGTAATGAAACCGCCGCTATTGTAACTTTCTTGAAAACCTTAACTGGCGAGCAACCCAGGGTGGAATATCCTATTCTTCCACCCCATACTAAAGGAACTCCGCTGCCGGTGATCGGGGTTTCTAGCAATGCCGCCGGGCATTAATTAATCGTGTTTAAATAATTCATACGCCTTTCAGTTAGGGCTGCAGGAAGCCTCCTCTTGAACCGCTTCGGCGATTCAAGAGGAGATGGTGTATCTTTTTCTCTTTAGCGTTTTCGAGCTAAGGTTAGCCCATCAGCGATGGGGACCATGCTTAGGGTCACCCGTTCATCTTCAAGCCGGGCTAAATTAAAGGCACGGATAGCGCCCGTATCTTCATCGGTGAAGCTAGGGTCAATGACTCTTCCATTACGCAATACATTGTCGACGGCGATGAGGCCGCCTGGCCGTAGTAGTTCCAGTGACCGCTGGTAGTAGTCTTCGTATTCTTCTTTCTTGGCATCGATAAAGGCAAAGTCAAAGGTGCCAGCTTCTCCCCCTTCGATAAGTTGATCGAGGGTTTCAATAGCGGGTCCCAAACGTAAATCGATTTTGTTGGCGACGCCTGCTCGTTGCCAGTAGCGCTGAGCAACCGCAGTCCAGTCAGGATTAATATCACAGGCCACAAGCCGTCCTGCCGAGGGGAGGGCAAGGGCTGTCCAAAGGGCGCTGTAGCCAGTGAAAACCCCTACTTCCAGGGTTTTTTGGGCGCCTAATAATTCTATGAGTAGAGCCATGAACTGCCCTTGCTCCGGGGAGATTTGCATATTGGCTCTAGGCATGGTTGCGGTTTCTTCTCGCAGCTCCCGCAGGATCGCCGACTCCCGCAGGGAAACGGAAAGCAAGTAATCGTAGAGATCATTGGTGATTTGGATTGTTTTCATGGACATGGACTGTTTTTCTCCTATTTAAAAATTAAGCTATTAAGTTTGCCTGCCCTGGGGGTGGATTAAAATTCGTAGGGTATTTGAGAAGGATTAAATCCTAAATGGGCTTACAGTATGGGCATGGTTAAGGGGACCATAGCCTTTCCCATAGCCAGGAGCAAGGCGGATTGCCTCCTGCACATAAGCGTGAGCCCGCCGAACTGCCTCGGAAAGGGGGCGGTTTTGGGCAAGGCCAGTGGCAATAGCCGAAGCCAGTGTGCATCCTGTGCCGTGAGTGTGGGGAGAGACGATACGTTGGACTTGGAAGCTTTCTTGATAATCTTGTGTCATCAGTAAATCATGAAGCTGATGACCGGGAAGATGCCCTCCTTTAAGCAGGACGCCGGCAGGACCTAGGGCCAGCAATGCGTTGGCTGCCTGTGGCATGGCTTCGGGGTGATCGATTTTGCGACCGGAGAGCGCTTCGGCTTCCGGGATATTGGGCGTAATAAGGGTTGCCCGGGGGAGCAAGCGCTGCTTTAGTACACTGAGGGCTGCAGGATCGAGTAGGGAAGTGCTGTCTTTGGCTATCATGACCGGATCAAGAAGAAGAGGAATGTTCCCGGCCAGCTCATCTATAAGATTGGCGACTGCATCAATAACCGCCGTTGAATGCAGCATCCCGATTTTGATACAGTCGGCGCCAATATCCGTCAGTACTTGTTTTACTTGTTCCACAATAAAATCAGGTGCTATGGGCAATATCTTAGCGACTCCTTGGGTGTTTTGGGCTGTGAGGGCGGTAATCGCTGTGGCACCATAGCCTCCAAGGGCCGTCACGGTTTTAATATCCGCCTGGATTCCAGCGCCACCCCCCGAATCCGAGCCGGCAATGATCAGAACACGACCGCGCATCACCCGCTAAATTCCCCCGGATGGGTACCTGGCCGCCATCCGGTTGTTTGAGTCTTCCAACCTACTTTCTCGCTCATCCCCAAATTATATCTTCTGCCCTGCCCTTAAACCAGTTGATAGGCTTTTGCCCGGATGCTCTTTTTTTGATGCCGGGGGTTCCAATTCTATATCCAGCCTTAGGCGTTCTTCTAAATTTATAAAGCTGTACTGGGCTCCTAGTTTCTAAAGTTACCCCTGAAAAGGTCGTTGCATAGAGTTATCAAAGGCGGTTTTTAAGAGTGAAAATTCTCTATGAGAGAGGGATATAAGTGATATCCAACCGGACGGTTAGCACGACTCAAGGAAATGTGCCCCAATCCCAATGGGAGGCAGGGGATTTACTGGTGGCCTATTTAGCCCAATTATCGGTGGACTATGTGTTTGGGGTGCCAGGAGGGGCTATCGAGCCCTTGTACAATGCCTTGGCTCGCAGTGCCCGTAAGGGGGGGCCGCGAGCGATAGTTGCCCGCCACGAAACCGGGGCCGCCTTTATGGCCGATGGCTATGGGCGTCGGACGGGCAAACTAGCGGTTTGCTGCGCCACGACCGGGCCGGGCGCCACCAATCTCATCACAGGGATTGCTTCGGCCTACGAGAATCGCATTCCCATGTTGGTGATTACCGCCCAGACGGCTTTGAGTCAGTTTGGGCGAGGAGCTTTTCAGGATTCTTCCTGCACTGGCATTGATACCGTGAACTTGTTTCAGCATTGCACTCGCTATAGCACTTTGGTCTCCCATGTGGCGCAATTGGAACATAAACTCAGTACGGCGATCATGACGGCTTATCAGTCTCCCAATGGCCCCACTCATCTGAGTATTCCTTTAGATATATTACGCAGTACCGCTTCGGTTAAAACTCCTTCCTATCAGCTTGCCGCTTTGCTGCACCGTCCTGCCTTACTAGCTGATGGGGAAGTAAAGTCGCTTTGCAGCCACATTGTCCAGGCGAGGAAAGCAGTGTTTGTGGTGGGGGAAGATTGCCGCGAAGCGATTGGCGCTATTTTGAATCTCGCCTCTTTAATTCAGGCCGAAGTGGTCACTACGCCCCATGGTAAAGGATTGGTCAGTCTTTATCATCCTCTATTCCGCGGTGTTATTGGTTTTGCTGGGCATCGCAGTGCCAGCGAGACTCTGTCCGATCCTGAAGTGGACACCGTGGTGGTGTTTGGCGCTAACCTGGGAGAATGGGCAAGCAATGGTTGGGACACCGAAGCTCTTTTGAATGATCGTCTCATCCATGTGGAGAATGTAGAGGGAAACTTGACCCGCACGCCCATGGCACGCTTGCACGTACGGGGAACCATTAGCACGATTTGCGAACGAGTCTTAAGCTACCTCCGCCAGCACCCGCCAGCAAAAGAAGAACCGGCGCTTGGAATAGAGCGCAGGCAGCCCGACTCCCCCCTGCGGGAAGTTTTAAGACATGAGCCAAAGTGGCGCTTCCAGCTTGATGAGGAGGCAAAGTATTACGATGATTCTACCCCCATTAAGCCGCAGCGGTTAATGCGGGAGCTTACCCGGCTGTTTCCTCCCAATACCCGCTTCCTAGCCGATACAGGAAACAGCATAGCTTGGGCAATCCACTACTTACACCCTTCCGGTCAGTCTGATAGGAATGGGGAGCCATTTCGCGGCTGCTTGGAGTTTGCCTCCATGGGTTGGGCGATTGGCGCTGCCGTAGGCAGTGCTTTGGGCGCTCCAGGTAATCCGGTGGTCTGCATCACGGGGGATGGTAGCTGGCTCATGAGCGGTCAGGAAATCACTGTGGCAAGCCAGGAACAACTGCCCGTGATTTTTATTATCCTCAATGATGCGGCGTTAGGGATGGTCAAACATGGTCAGCGGTTGGCCCAGGCTGAGGCTATTGGCTTCGAACTTCCGGCAATCAATTATTGCGCTTATGGAGAGGCCATGGGAGTACCCAGCTATATTATCCGTTCTCCCCAAGATCTTATGGCGCTTGATGTTAAGGCCATTTGCGAGCGGCAAGGCCCTACCTTGCTCGATGTGCGAGTCGATCCCGAGGAGGTGCCCCCCATGAAAACCCGGATGAAGATATTGGGAGGGTTGCAATGAGTGAAGGACGGGAGGTGATTCATAGCCGCATCTGGGAAGAGGTCGCAGCGCCCGATAATCCTTTTGTCGCCGCTGCCTGCTACTGCTCCGGTTACGACGTCTACGGCGATTTGCTGGGCAAAGCCAGTTGGATCGAATATTTATACCTGCTCCTCAAGCAAGAGCGTCCTTCCCCCAAGGAGGCCAGACTCTTGGAGGGACTCGCGGTTGCTATCGCTAATCCAGGTCCCCGGGATCACAGTATTCGCGCTGCCATGTGCGCCGGGGTTGGGGGGTCCACTTCCGCGTCATCTTTGATGGCTGCGCTGGCGGTGGGCGCCGGTCAGCTAAATGGCGCCCATGAAGTAGCGTCAGCAATGGCCTCGTGGCAGGAATGCGGTAGGAATTTAATGGCCTGGCAGGAGCGTCTCCAACATCCCCCACAAGAGGAACGGGCGGATGTGTGGTTGCCCCTAGAACATCCTCCCGGTTTTGATCCCCATGGCGCCAGTTGCGCCATGCCAGTGCAACAAACTTTAGCTTTTCTGGCAAAAAACAGTCCGGGAGAAGCCCTTTCCTGGTTGCAAACCCATCGGCCGGAACTTGAGACCGCGGCCAACTGCCCCTTGGCAATGACCGGGGTGGCGGCCGCGGCGATGAGTGATCTGGACTTCAATATTCAGCAGGGTGAAATGCTGTACCTGTTGCTCCGCTTGCCTGGGGCTGCCGCCCATGCCTTGGAACAGCAGGTATACGGTTGGCGGCGCTATCCTTTTTTTAGAAATGGTTTGGAATTAAGCGATGAACCGCAAGGGTAGGGCAGTGCGATTACCGTATCTCGATGAGTGGCGGGATAAAAATAGGAATAATGGATATGCAAGGGCCTAAATATCTTTTTAAAAATGAAGACCACTGGGTGACCAATATGGGCGCCTGGTTTCCAGGGGAGCGAGTGGTTTTCCGTGGCAAGGATTTATTTCAAGAGCTAAAAGATCTTCCCTGGATGGGTTTGCTGCTTTATGGCATTACGGGACGAATTCCTAACGGAAAACAGATTCGGCTGTTTGAAGGTATTTGGACTTTATGTAGCAGCTATCCTGATCCGAGATTATGGAATAACCGGGTTGCCGCGCTGGCAGGTACCACTAGAAGCACTGCTGCGTTAGCCCTCAGTGCGGGAAATGCGGTTTCGGAAGCTTCAATTTATGGACGGCGGCCAGATATCCGAGCTATTGATTTTCTGTTTCGGATTAAAGGTCAGCTAGAGGCAGGTGCTGAGATAGAAGAACTTGTGAGAAAAGAATTAAAAAAATATAAAATTATTCCCGGATATGGCCGTCCTATTACACGAAAAGATGAGCGCATTGAACCCCTCCTGTCCTTAGCCGAAGAATTAAATTTTTCCCACGGCCCCTATGTGAAGCTTACATTTACGATCGAGGAAATTTTGTTGCAGGGACGGTGGCGTTTGTATATGAACATTGCCGCCCTAGCAGCAGCACTAGCGGCCGATCAGGGATTATCTCCACACGAATATTATCATTATTTGGTTTTATGTTTTTCTGGGGGCATATTGCCTTGTTATTTGGATGCAGTGAGAAAACCAGAAGGTACCTTTTTTCCGCTGTCTTGTGATCGCATTCAGTATGAGGGTGAACGTCGTAGGGTTTGGTGAGTGTCAATAAAAAATAATCTTTCCCGCTCTATGCCATTATGTATTTTTCATTGATTACTCGTAGTGTCTTTTGCTTGTTAATTTTGTATACAGCCAATGCGTTGGCTGTAAATACGGGAATGGATGATGAAGAAGCCTTGCTTAATTTATATGGCGGCGAGGAAATGATTAGTCTTGCTACCGGCAATAGTAAGCCCATTTCCAGGGCGCCTGCCATTGCAACCGTTATCACTGCGGAAGACATTAAAGAGATAGGCGCCACGGATCTAGATCAAGTGCTGGAGACCGTGCCAGGATTACACGTGGCAAGAAACCCTAGTGGATATAATCCTATTTATACCTTTCGGGGAATTTTCTCCCAATTCAATCCACAGGTGTTAATGTTAATTAATGGCATACCTATTACTAATCTTTTTTTTGGGAATAGACATCAGATATGGGGTGGTATGCCGGTACAGTCTATTGCTCGGGTTGAAGTTATTCGGGGACCAGGGTCGGCAATTTATGGGGCGGATGCCTTTGCCGGCGTTATTAATATCATTACCAAAACCAAGGAGGATATCGGGGGCACTGAAATAGGCGGCCGTGCTGGTAGCTTTAATAGTTGGAATGGCTGGGCGCTCCATGGAGATAACTGGGGTGGTTTTGATGTGGCGGTCATGCTGGAATATGGTGATACCGACGGTCAACGGAGAATCATTAATGCGGATGCTCAAACTTTTTTTGATAGCCAGTTCGGTACGGAGGCTTCCTTAGCCCCTGGCCCGGTAAATTTGCAGCGGGAAAATATTGATGCCCGTTTGGATATCAGCCGGGAGCATTGGCGTCTGCGGGCAGGCTTGCAGCGGCGGAGTAATTTTGGAACCGGCGCTGGCGTTGCGCAAGCTCTAGATCCCAATGGCCGCTTTGCCAGTAACCGCTGGAACGTGGATCTGACTTATCATAATCCTACATTCTTTAGTGAAAATTGGGATGTCATGGCGCAAGCGAGCTATTTTAATACCAGTCAGGAAGTTGAGCATGATGTCCGGCTTTTTCCACCGGGAGCGGACTTTAATAGTTCCCCCGGAATAGATTTTCCACAGGGCGTGATTGGTAATCCTGAAGTTTTTGAACGCCATGCTCGGTTTAAAACCTCAGCCTTTTATACCGGCTTTGAACGGCATCAGATTCGCGTGGGTGCGGGTATGCGTTATGGTGATCTCTATGATGTCAAAGAGGTCAAAAACTATGAATTTGATTTTAAAACGGGCTTGCCCCGACCTCTTGGAGGCTTAAGGGACGTCACCGGGAATCTATCCCAGGTTTTTTTGCGTGAACGGGATCGTAAGAATTATTATGCTTTTCTTCAGGATGTTTGGAATTTTGCCAATGATTGGGAATTCACCGCGGGTGTGCGGTATGATCATTTCTCTGATTTTGGCGATACCATTAATCCCCGCCTCGCCTTGGTTTGGGCCACTCGTTATGATCTGACGACTAAGCTCCTATATGGCCGCGCTTTCCGTGCTCCTTCTTTTGCCGAATTATTCAATATTAATAATCCGGTGGCCATAGGTAATCCTAATCTTGATCCAGAGACAATTGAAACGGTAGAGCTAGCCTTTGATTACCGGCCCACCAATGCGCTGCATTTGGCCCTGAGTCTATTTCACTATCGCTGGGACGATATCATTCAATTTGTGCCCGATCCTGGGACTAGCGTCAATGTTGCTAAAAATGCTGGTAAGCAAAAGGGCCTTGGGTTAGAGCTGGAAGCAGACTGGGCGCTTACTTCTACTTTTCATCTTTTAGGCAACTATGCTTTTCAACATTCAACAGATGAGAAAACAGGTAAGAATGCAGGCTATGCGCCTCAACATCAGATTTATTTGCGTGGAAGCTGGGAGTTTCTTCCCCATTGGCGTTTAACACCACAGCTTAATTGGGTTATCGATCGGGCGCGCCCCGCTGGCGATAACCGGCCTGCTATCAATAATTATAGTATTTTTGATTTGACTCTACGCCGGACAGCGATCAAAAAACATTGGGAAGCTGCCTTCTCCGTACGTAATTTATTTGATAATGATGCCCGTGAACCTAGCCCGGCAGGCAACCCAAGCGCTTTAATTCCCAATGATCTTCCCTTATCTGGACGAAGTTTTTTTGGGGAAATTCGGTTTCGTTTCTAGCTGGTTGCGCATTACAAGAGAATTGTTATAAAACCAGCACCGATTACTGAGGCTGGTTTTATAGTTTTATATTTGCAGACTGTTAACCTCATCAGGTTATTTGAAAATAAAAGTATTGCGGCCATAAATTTCGATAAGGATAATTCGTTGACAGCTGAAAAAATAAGAAATTGCCGTCAATATTTTTTTTTACTTGTATGGTTATTTCTTGGTGGCGCAGGCATGGGGCCAGTAGCATTGGCTGATTCGCCAGCAATTGCTGTTATCTATCCAGATATCAGGGAGCCTTATCAGAGTATCTTCCTTAAAATTATAAAAGGGATTGAGGATAAGATAAAAAAAACCGTCAAACTTTATCCATTAAAAAAAAATTATGACCCTGAAGTCATTAAATATCATCTCAGAAAAGCACGGATACAGGGTGTTATTGTCCTTGGAAGCAGGGGGTTATCAGCAGCGAAAGATCTACAATCTATGTTTCATGTTGTTATAGGTGCAGTCTTGATTTCTCCTGGCGGGGAGAATCTAACAGGGATATCATTAACACCTGATCCTGAAATTATTTTTCAGAAATTGCTAAAAATTGATCCTGGCATTAAGCAAATTACTCTGATTTACAATCAAGATCAAACCGAATGGCTTATTGATCGAGCAGTAAAAGCAGCTAGATTTTATGGTATCGGAATTAATACATTCTCTGTGAAAAATATTCGTGAAGCGGCTGCGCTGTACCGGGATATTTTACCTCTGCTGAAAGAAGGAAAAGATGCGATTTGGTTGCCACAGGATTCTACTATTGATGAGCAGGCTATTCTGCCGCTAATTCTGCAAAAAGCCTGGGAACAAAATCTGGTTGTGTTTTCCAGTAATTTAGCACATATACCGAGAGGCGCCTTATTTGCCCTCTATCCCGATAATGAAAGGATGGGACAGAGCCTCGCTGATTTGATGTTAAAAAAAATAACAAATGGTAGAGAATCTCTTGGCATAAGTCCATTGCGTGATCTTTTAATTGCCGTCAATACGCGTACTGCCGATCATCTAGGGCTTAATTTAATGAATCGGATGAAGCAAGATTTTGATCTGATTTTTCCGGCACGATAGGAGCACAGGGTGAAAAGGTTATTACATATTTTTCGAAGAAAAAAAGGATTCCGCCAGCAATTGGTGATGACTTTTACTGTTGGAATCATTTGTTTAGCCTTGCTTTCCTCTTTTGCTATTTCAACTTTATCCAGCCGCACGGTTCGTACGACCTTACTTGAGCAGGGACGCCGCGCTACTGAGACTTTTGCGGCTCAAAGCACACTAGCCCTGCTCTATCAGAGCGCCGATAATGCTAAGGAGGCAGCCCGTGCAACGCTAGCTTTTCCTGATATTCAGGGGGTAGCCATTTATGATCTAGAATACCAAGTATTGTTATCCGAAGGACAGGAATCTTTGTTGCCTGCAGAGCATACGCTGTGGCCAAGAATGCTATGGCTAGAACGAGAAACAGAAAATGCTTGGTATTTTGTGGCCCCGGTTTATGCACGCCAGGGTAATACCGATCTGGAGGATTCGCCATTTTTAGCCAATCCGCCAGAACCCGAGCTCATTGGTTTTGTGCGGGTAATGATGGGTAAAGGTACTTTAAAAACCCTAGCAAGGGATATTTTGCGTGGTAATTTATTGGTGTCTATCACTTTGGCTGCTGTGTTACTTCTTCTCTTGCTTGCGATTACGGCGCGGATGACTACGCCGCTTAAAAACCTAGCGGAAAAAATGAAACAGGCTGAGCTAGGAGAAAAAAAAGTGCGCGCTAAAGTGGATGGGCCAAAAGATATTATGGACATGGAGGGCGCTTTTAATACCATGATGACCGTCCTGGAGGCCCGGGAGCAAGAATTGAAAAAAGCGCGGGATGCAGCTTTAGAATCTGCCCGTATCAAAGGAGAATTTGCCGCTAGTGTTAGCCATGAGCTTCGTACTCCTCTCAATGGGGTAATAGGAATGCTTGAGTTGTTAAGCAATACGGAATTGACTCCCAATCAGCGCGAATATGTGCAAGTAGCCTGCGGTTCAGGGGAAACGCTATTAGATCTCATCGGCAATATACTGGATTTTTCACGTATCGAGTCGGGGAAGTTTAAACTTGATTCCGTTGATTTTTATTTACAAGAAACCTTGGATGATGTTATCGGTTTGCTTGCTGCTCAAGCACAGCGGAAGGACTTGGAAATAGGGTATGTGGTAGCGGAAAATGTTCCGCTATTTATGCGGGGAGATGCGACCCGGATTCGGCAGATTCTTATCAATTTGATGGGCAATGCCGTCAAGTTCACCGAGCAAGGAGAAGTATCCATTGAGGTCAGGCTGCTCGAGAAAAAAGCAAAAAAATTAGTGCTCCATTTTGAAGTAAGGGATACGGGCATTGGGATTCCCCTAGAGTTTCTGGCGCGGGTATTCGAAGCTTTCTCCCAAGCGGATAGTTCTACTACCCGTAAGTATGGAGGCACCGGTTTGGGTTTAGCTATTTGTCGTCAGCTGGTGGATTTAATGGGGGGTGACCTTGGAGTAGAAAATAACCTTGATAAAGGAAGCCTCTTCTGGTTTACCGTCCCCTTAGAAGAAATGATAATGCCTCAAGCAGGGCAGGCATTGACTAATAAGGCGGAAGTGGCTGGGTTACGATTGCTGATTGTCGAAGACAGCACAGTGAGCCGGCGCTTTCTAGGCCAGACTTTTAGCTCTTGGGGAATGTACCATGGTTGTGCTGAAAACGGGCAACAGGCTCTCAAAATGCTGCGTAGCGCTGTGGCTGAGGGACGGTCTTATGACCTTGTGCTGGTGGATGAAAATACGCCTGATTTGAAGGGTCTTGAGCTGGCACAGCAGATTGCCGAAGATTCTTTGATTGCCTCCGTTAAGATTATATTGATGGGGCGCCAGCGCCATCCTGTCTCTGATATTTCCCCTCTATCTGGCGTGGTGAATTATGTAGCTAAGCCAGTGCAACAATCTTCCTTATATAACACGATTATAACCGCCGTAAAACAAAATAAGGAGGTAGTGTCGGAAACTTTATCTGCGGCCATAGAAGAAACGGAATTTTCCGATCGCCGCGTCTTGGTCGTTGAGGATAATAGGGTCAATCAGCAGGTGGCCGTGGGGATGTTGGAGAGATTGGGTTGCCGGGTTGAGGTGGTGAGTAATGGTCAAGAAGCGCTGGATGCGATGTCCGGCAAAGTATATGAGTTAGTGTTGATGGATTGTCATATGCCGCAGATGGACGGTTATGAGGCGACTCGCCAAATTCGAATTCGGGAAGCTGGCAAGAAACAAGTACCCATCATTGCCATGACGGCTAATGTTAGAAAGGGTGACAGTGATAAATGTATCTCAGCAGGTATGAATGATTACCTGCCAAAGCCGCTTCGGTTGAGTGTATTGCGAGATAAATTGCGGCATTGGCTAGGTACGGGTTCTGCAGATACAGATTCCGAAAGTACTCAAATGGAAAGCGAGGAGCGTGAAACTCCTCTGGATCTGCTTGCCTTGAATCGACTCCGCACCAGTGTTAGAGATGCTTTTCCCAGGATGGTGGAAACTTTTATTGAGGATACTTCGCTTTATTTGGATATTCTGCAAAAAGCGATCTTCGAGGACAAAGTCCACAAAGTAGGGGAAATGGCCCATAGTGTTAAGGGTAGTGCTAAGAATTTTGGCGCTAACCGGTTCGCCTCTATTGCTAAGCAATTAGAAGATTTAGGACGTTCTGGTTCTCTGGAAGGAGCCAAGGAACTGTTTGATAAGTTATTCTCTGAATACTCGTTTGTTAAAAGGGCATTACAGCAAGAGAACGAGTCCGGCAAAGAAGTCTGTCTCTTTAACAATAGAAAAAAATCACGGGTGCTTATCGTTGACGATGATCGAACTATGCGTATGGCGCTGCGTAATGTTTTGGAAAAAGGGGGTTATTGGATTGATGAGGTCATAAACGGTAGTCAGGCGCTGGCATTTTGTAAACAGCAGATGCCGGACCTGGTTTTGATGGATGCGGTCATGCCTGTATTGGATGGCTTTAACGCCTGTGCTCAGATACGAGATTTGCCAGGCAGCAAGCATACACCAGTGCTTATTATTACTGCCCTAGATGATGATCATTCCATTGAAAGTGCTTTTTCTGCGGGGGCTACTGACTATATTCCAAAGCCGGTGCATTTTTCTGTATTGCAGAAACGGGTTGCTCGTCTTCTCGATGCTAGTAGGGCTGAAAAGGATATCCACCAATTGGCTTATCATGATGTGCTGACAAATTTGCCAAACCGTACCCTGTTTCACAAGCAGCTTGGGGGGGTAATCAATCGGTCTCATTTGAGAGGAGAAAAGTTTGCTGTTCTATTCCTTGATTTGGATCGCTTCAAGCTGGTTAATGATACCCTGGGTCATGAGGTGGGGGATTTGCTGCTGAAGGCGGCGGCTGATCGGATTGTAGGCTGCCTTCGCTCAAAGGATATGGTGGCCCGGTTAGGAGGAGATGAGTTTACAGTTATCCTGGAACAAATTGAATCCCCCCGAATAGCGGCGGAAGTGGCTGCTAAGATTTGTAGTGTTCTCTCTAAACCATTCGTTTTCTCGGGCCAGGAGATGTATATCGGCACCAGTATAGGTATTTCCCTCTATCCTGATGATGGCGAAGACGCAAGCATGCTCATTAAACATGCGGATACCGCTATGTTTCGCGCTAAAGAGCAAGGCAACAGCTATCAATTTTATGAAAGAGGTATGGAGACGGCCGCTGTTAAGCGACTAGGCTTGGAAGCCGAACTTCGCCGGGCATTGGAGAAAAATGAATTTACCCTTTATTATCAGCCGCAAATAGATCTTGGCACGGGAGAAATTACCACCCTGGAAGCGTTGATACGTTGGGATCATCCAGAGCATGGTTTAATTCCGCCGTCAGAGTTTATTCCCCTAGCGGAAGAAACCGGGCTTATCGCCTCCATTGGCGTCTGGGTATTGCGGGAAGCTTGTACCCAAATGCGGTCTTGGCTGCAGCGGGAATTCGGACCTTTCCGTATTGCTGTGAATGTATCGGGCCGGGAGTTAGAAAGGGAGGAGCTAATTGATAAGATTGTAACCATATTGAAAGAAACAGACGTGCCTCCAAAATGGTTAGAGCTTGAAATTACTGAAAGCGTAGTGATGAAACGGGCGAGTGCGGTGATACCTAAATTTCATCGTTTGAGAGAGATGGGAATAAAACTCGCTATCGATGATTTTGGTACGGGTTACTCATCACTCAATTATTTGAAAAGTTTTCCCGTCGATATATTAAAGATTGACCGTTGTTTTATCCATGACGTTGTCAATAATCCGGATGATGCCGCAATTATCAAAGGTATCATTGCGCTTGCCCATAGCCTGCGGCTGAAAGTGGTTGCGGAAGGGGTGGAGAGTCAGGCGCAGGAAGAATTCCTTAAAGAGCATCAGTGTGACAGGCTTCAAGGCTTCTACCTTAGCGAGCCTTTATCGGCAGCCGAGATTGAACAAGCACTCTTGTCTTGGGGGAGGGAGGAGGGCTGTTTATCTTTATCGAAAGTATACCTTTTTCATTCTAACGGCACGGCTTAGAGACTCGAATATTTTTCCCCTTGTAAAAGCCTATCCACGGATCATTCCTCTCTTAGTCCTTCCGCTGGAGGAGTATGGGCCATTCGCCATGCTGGATAAATTCCGGCAAGCACGGCTGCGATGATAGCAAGCAGGACTCCTTGCAAAAGAATTTCGGGAGAAATAGTAAATCCCATGCTCCAGCCGAAAGATCGCCGGTTAATCACATAAATCAATCCTAGGGCTGAGAGCAACCCAAGGGGGAGCGCCAGCAGGCCGCAAACCAGTCCTATCAGTCCGGTTTGCCCCGTTACCAGTCCTCTTAGCTGACGGGGAAGGAGTCCCATGGCTCGCAGTATGCCAAATTCCCGCGTGCGTTCTAATTGGAGGGCCATTAAAGCGCTAAAAATACCGGCGAAAGCCACTAATCCAGCGAGCAGCCGTACTACTTCCGTGATGGCGAAGGAGCGGTCAAAGATTTGTAATGAGAGTTCGCGGATAGAACGGTTGGTACGGATTTGTATGTGTTGGCTGCTGTTTATGCTTTCTAGCAGGGTTTGACGCAGGGTTTCAAGGTCCACATCGGGCTCGGCATAAATACCAATTCCGGAGACTCCGTCATCGGACCAATAGCGCTGGTAGGTGTCACGGTGGATCGTTACGACCCCCTGATCTGAGCCGTAACTGAGATAAACGCCAGCTACGGTAAAGGACTGTCGTCCCTGGTCGGTGCGCAGGTGCAGGCGTGAGCCAGGTGATAGCTGGTGGTGGTAAGCGTAGGGCTCGGAGACCAGTACGGCTCCTTCATGGACAAACGCTTGCCATGCTTTTTCTGGATTTCCCGAGGTAAATTGAAATCCGGCAAAGCTTTGGGGGGCAGGCGCAAGAGCCACCATATTGGTGAGGCCGTTTTTGCCTTCAATCCGTACCCAGCGGGTAGTGCTGATTGCCGTTACCCCTGGTGTCGCGGCGATACGTTCAATTAAGGACAAGTCCAGGGAGCTATGAGCCGGACCTGAATGGGTGCCAGGAATGGAAACGTAAAGATCGGCCTGTAGGGTCGTCGTAAGCCACTGGCTCACGGAGAGCCGAAAGCTATCAATCATAACACCGATGCCAACCGTAGCGGAGACCGCCAGGGTCAGGGCCGCCATGGCCACGCCAGTTCGGCTGAGGCTGGCCACAATACCGCGCGTAGCTAACTGGCCTAAAATTCCAAAGCTCCGGCGTAGCAAAGGCTGCGCTAGGGTGAGCAGCAGAGTGCCCAGAGTCGGTACCAGTAAAGCACATCCTATCTGTAGGGCCGTCAGGCTTACAAAGCCTAGCCCAATGCTTTTGCTAGGTAGCAGTAATACAAGAACCCCTGTGATTAATACGCCCCCGCCCATCAGAGCAGCCCTTTTCGACCAGCGGCGGGCTTGATGTTCTAACGAAGAACGATGAAGGGCAGTACCAGGAGGAGTGTGAGTTGCTTCCCGAGCAGGAACCACGGTGGCCGCGAGGGTAGCGCCTAGGCCCAGAATGAGACCTTTGGTTAAGCTTTCCATGGAGGGGGACACATCACGGACCTGGACAGCGAAGTAAAGATCATTGAAAGTTTGACTGACCAATCCCAGGAGAAATTCGCCTAGGCCGATTCCAAGTAGTATGCCTGTTACCGAGCCCGCAATCCCGAAACCTAGGGCCTCGGTGAGCAGGAGTAGGAATATTTGCTTGCGAGCGACTCCCAGGGCACGCAGTAAGCCAATCAGGCGGCGCCGCTGCAACCAGAGAAAAGTGACGGTATTATAAACGATAAAACTGCCTACCAGGAGCGCCAGCAAGCTGAGCGCAGTGAGATTGAGTTGAAAGGCGCGCGTCATTTCGGTGATTGCCCGGCTGCGGGCGTTCGCTTCGATGAGCTCGGTCTGGGGTGGCAGGCGTTTTTCGAGCTGTTCCTGCTGAGCAACGCCTGCCTCACCGGGAGGTAAGATCAGATCGATATGGCTGAGCTTTCCAAGTAAGCCTAATACTTCCTGAGCCGTTGCGATATCGGCAATAAGTAAATTGGCAAGCCCTTCTTGGGCAAGGCCCTTCTCTTGAAAAATGCTGGCCACCGTTAATTGGGCATGATGAGCACCCACCCGGATTGCCAACTGATCCCCCTGTTGTAATCCTAACCGTTGGGCGGTTGCCTGTTCGATAATTACCGCGCCAGGTTTGGTTAAGAGGGCTGGTATGTCCACCTTGGAGCCTGCGCCTGTTCCGCTGGAATAATCCCGGAAGGGTTGCTCGGCAAAGGGATCGATGCCTAACAGCCGCAAAGGTTGATCGTTGTTATCGGGCAGGTAAATATTGCCTTCTACGATAGGGGCGGAAGGAAATATCCCCTGATTCAAACGGACATGGAGATAAATCTCCTCCGGTAGCCCATCGGGTCCACCTATAATCCGGTGAGTAGCCCGGCCCGTCACGCTTTCTGTGGCAACGGTAAAAGCCCGGTTAGCGCTACTGTTAGCAAGGTCGATAGCCACTACCACGGCAACCCCGAGCGCAATACCTAGCAGCGCCAAGGCGATTTGCCAGGGATGCCGCCCTAAGCTTCGCCAATTAGCCCGCCACAATACTGGCGTCATTGGGGAGGCTCTTCGGCGACCAGCCCTTCGGGACGTAACCGCAGGATGCGGTCTGCTTGTCCAACTACTTCCGGGCTGTGAGTGACCATGATGAGGGTTTTACCCTGTTGTTTGGTAAGGCGGTCTAGGAGGGCCAGAACCCGGCGGCCGGTTTCCAGATCCAGGTTTCCTGTTGGCTCATCGGCCAGTACCAGCAAGGGATCGTGGACCAGGGCGCGGGCAATGGCAACGCGTTGTTGCTCGCCCCCGGAGAGTTCATCAGGAAAGCTATGGGCTCGTTCCAGCAGGCCAACTTCTTGCAGCAAGCTCTGAGCATAAGCGTGTTCCGTGGGATTATTGCGACCGTTAAGTTCTAGGGGCAGCAATAAATTTTCCTCTACGGTAAGCGTGGGAATAAGGTTGAAGAATTGAAAAATGAAGCCAATATAGCGCCGGCGCAGCAGGGTGCGATCTTCCTCGGAAAGCCGAGTCAAGGATATCCCATTGATGTTCACCTCGCCGGCACTGGGAAAATCGATACCCGCAATGAGGTTAAGGAGGGTGGATTTGCCCGAACCGCTGCGCCCGAGCAGCACTATACATTCACCCTTTTGGATCGTAGCGGTGAGCTCATGGAGTACCCGGTGCTCGGTTTCGCCTTCCCAGTAAGATTTACTAAGGTTGAGGAGTTCTAGTACCGGTATCATGCGTCATTTAATAAGAGACCTAGAGGCTTACTAACAGGACATTATTCTCTATCATACTAGCAGTAAATGAAACTGATGGTGACTGGGTCCTTTGGAAATGCCTGTTAGATTGCAGGTGAGTCAGTGGGAGAAGCGGTATGCATGCAAGGTTCATGGCGGAGGCGATTAGCCTGGCAAGCAAGGGTATGGGTGATGGTCTTGGGGGACCTTTTGGCGCTGTGGTGGTGCGCGATGGAGAAATACTTGGGCGCGCCTGCAATGATGTTATTGCATTGCGCGATCCCACTGCCCATGCAGAAGTTCAAGCTATTCGCATGGCTTGCAGGAATCTTAATGATTTTCATCTGGAAGGTTGCACTCTATATTGTAGCTGCGAGCCTTGCCCCATGTGTTTGGGAGCCGCCTATTGGGCTCGGATCGCGCGGATTTATTATGCCGCTGGCCAGGAAGATGCGGCCCATATCGGCTTTGACGATGCAGCCATTTATAGCGAATTATCCCTTGAACCAGGCAGGCGCCGGATTCCCATGTTTCAGCTCATGCGGAATGAAGTTCTGGAGGTTTTTGCGCGCTGGCAGGAAAAGCCCGATCGAACCCTTTATTGATGGAAGAGTGGGTTAGGTTGCCGCCGAAAGGGTGTTTTGCCAGGTTTGCTTCCAATCATTTTTTTAAGAGATAAATGCTTGGGGTTGCGGCGTTCGCATCAAAGCTGCGTTTCCCGCTCCTGGGGGGCATCGCACTTCCTTGTGCCATCCCCTCAACGATCTTAAAGATAGCGGGTTGGGTTAGTCATTATTACCCTTGTTATGTTGGTCGGTCTCCATTTCCTCAGGAGGTACCGCCATTTTGGGTACAGACATTTCCCCAGGGGGATGAATAATGAGATCCTGATTTTCCCCGTTGCTGCCTGTGGGTATAGCGATTCCTTCGATGGATTGAGTGAGATCATCGTATTGTTGACTATATCTCCCATCATTGCTCGTTGGGGCATCGATTCCCCCGACGGGTTGGGGTTTGCCAAGATCGTTATATTGAAGAACACCGAAGGGCTGTATCTGCTCGTCGGTAGGCAGTTGCTCGCGGTTCCAGCCTCCGCCGAGTGCCCGGACGAGCTCAACCGAGGATTTCATCAGCTCAGCTTTACCCCTGACTACCTCGATACGCGCATCCAGGGTGTTGATTTGCGCGAACAGAAGGTCAAGACTGGTTGCCAGTCCCCCTTGATAGAGGTTGACGGTCAGGTTTTGCGTTTCCAGGGCGGCTTCAACCGAGGTTATCAGTTTTTCGACTTGGGCAGAGATCAAATTCGTCCGGCTCAAACCGTTCTCGACCTCGCGAAAGGCATTGAGTACCGTCGAACGGTAATCGTCTACCGTCTCGCGATAAACCGACCAAGCTTGTTGCAAGCGGGCGCGGCGATGCCCACCCTGGAAAATCGGGAGCGTAACCTCTAAGCCATAGGTCCAGAAACTCTTGGCCATATCGAATAGGCCGGTGCCTCCTTCAAATCCGCTGCCAGCCCTGAATGAGATATGGGGATAAAAGGCGGCGCGGGCAATGCCGATAGTGCGGTTCGCCTGGGCCATCTTGCGCTCCATGGCGGCAATATCGGGCCGGCGCTCCAGTAAGGTTGATGGAATTTCAACCGGTAATTCAAACTTGGCCATGGGAAACTCATCGAGCGGCGCGACTTTAAAGCTGCTCGCTGACCGGTTAACGAGCACGGCGATCGCATGTTCTATGACCTGGCGTTGGGCCTGAATCTCAAGGAGCCTCGCTTCCGTGCTGAATAACAGGAACTGGGTACGCGTGACGTCGATTTTCGGCGAAATAGCCCCGTTAAAACGGTCTTCAACGACGCCCAGCAAGTTTTTGTAGTAGTCGACCGATTGACTCAGGATGGCCGTTTGCCCATCCAGGCTACGCAATGTGTAGTAATTGGTTGCAACTTCCGCTTGCAAGCTGAGCCGGGCAAGTATGTATTCAGCAGCCCGTTGCTCGGCGCGGTAAATTTTCATGCGGGTTCTATTGCGAATCCTTGACCAGAAATCCGGCTCCCAGCCAGCAAGTCCCCCAAATTCAAGCGTCGTTTCTCGGTCAGGTTCGCCAAGGCCGCGGAATAGCCGCTCTTCCGACTGTTTATTGTTGGAAGCGCCGAACCCTACTCCCAGCTGGGGAATGAGCCGTGAGCGGACCTTCATCATGATGGCCCGAGCCTGAATGAATCGCTCAGCGGCAGCATGGAGATCCGGGTTGGCCTCCATGGCCTGTTTTTCGAGCTCATTCAAAACTGGATCGTCATAAAGTTTCCACCAATCCGGGCGCAGCTCGCCTTCCGACGGGTTCGCTTTAGCAAATGGCCCCGACCCGCGCCACGAGTCGGGGAGAATAAATTTTTCCGGTTGATAGTCAGGCGTCAGATCGATGGCGGGACCCCCCATGCAAGCAGACAAAGCGAGCGTTAATAGGGAAACGCAACCGCTCCGGGCGCGGCGAACAAACACGTGGGCATGGCTCTTTCGGTATGCCCCTTTACCGATAGTATTGTGCTTGATCATAGTTTTTTATTGATTTATTTAGAAAAGCTGTTATCAGGATGACGGCGCGGTATTCCCACTAAGGACGATGAGCTCGCTCATCGTCCTTAGTGGGAAACGGATGAGGAGGCTAAGGATTGTCTCTCATAGCCAGCTCGCCGTGACGGCCAGAGGTCATATCGAGCACTGCCTTCTGCTTCGGTGTGCCGGCCGTTTCGAACCAGAGCGTTAACGACCAATCGCCTGCTTTAGGTAAGTCAAGCGATCCACCGTAAATACCGGGTTTCACCTCCCTCACCTCGGCTGGAATCTCTGTTGGTTTTTGGGAGTCCTCCGTCGTTATTTTAGCAACCGCTTCAATTGCAGCGTTTTGGATAGGTCGTCCTTGCTGATCTCGAAGGTAAATCACCAATATATTTTTGCCTACCACTGGTTTGTTAGGCTTCAGGGCGACATCGAATTGATAGGGGCCTACTTTATAAGGCAGCGTGCGGTTATCGGTGTCTTGCTTGCCTGCCGCCTCTTGAGGGGGTTGTGCACCAGTCTCGGGGGAAGATGTTTTACTGGCCGTTTTCTGGGTCGGTAAATCAGAATCGGTCGTTTCATAGGGTGATTTTATATACCCTTTCGCCGGCTTATCAATGATGCGCACCTCGTCTCCCTCGAGCAAGGCGGCACTAGGGTTGTCCACAAGGCGATCAGTTGTGGAGATACCCGCCACTTCCAGAGTCCTGGCGCGAATTCTTCTCACTTCAATCGGCTTGAAGTGAATACGGTTGTCTGCGGTTACGATGGCCGCCGTCGCCCCCTCTTCCTCAAACACCAAGGAAGTGGTCGGAATGGAAACCGCGCCGCGCTCAACCGGCGCCGTAATCCGGACTGAGGCGTAGGAGCCAGGCCAGAGCACCCCGTCCTCGTTTTCGATGATAAATTCGGTTACCGCGGTCCGCGTGCTCACGTCAAAACCCCCAGCCACCGTTAGGAAATTGGCTGTGAAATGGCGCTTGGGAAACTGGGGTACGGTGACATCGGCTGTCAGGCCGGGCTTAAGAAAGGGTCCGAATGATTCCGGCACGCTGACAAAAAGACGCATCTTGCTGGTGTCGGCCACGGTGAACATGTTGGCTTGCTCTTCTCCTTTCAGGCTAAGGCTGCCGGTCTCGTTGACATAATCGCCGACGTTAACGTTACGCTCTATCACCACTCCATCGAAGGGGGCAAGGATGTGCCTGAAGCTTCTCTTCGCTTCGATGTTTTTGAGTTCCTGTTTCGCTCGGTTGAGCTCTGCATTTTTGACTCTTTCATTGGCCGTTTTCACCGAGACCGATTGGGTGGAAACCGCTTTGGTATCACCCAGATTAACCCAGCGGCCCTTGGTTACGACGGCAAGTTTATATTCGGCCTCTTTAGCCTTCACTTCCGCTTCGGCCATTCTATACTCAGCGTTAACCATCGGCGTGTTGAGTTCAGCGAGAAGGTCGCCTTTTTTCACCTTGGCGCCGTAGTCCGAGTACCACATGTCCACATAGCCCGATATCCGGGCGTAGATGGGCGCTTGGTGCCAGGCCACAAAATTCCCGGGAAGGTCAATGGTCTGGTTTGCCTCCAACTCCTGGGGATATAGGACCGTTACCGCTGGAATAGCCCTTTCCAGGGTTTCTTCCCGTACTGCAGTGGCGTTGTGTTTGCTTTCGTAAGCCCGGTAGCCTAAATAAAGCACGACAATAACCACGATGACGACGATCAGCAGGGCGCTTCCGCGCCATGATTTTTTACGATGCAAGTTCTCGTTCATGAATTACTCTCCAGTTGAGCAACGGTCCGCTGCTGACGCCGGTTGTAGATGATGGCGTACACGCACGGCACGAAAATCAAGGTAAATATGGTGGCCACTACCAGACCGCCTATGACGGCACGTCCAAGTGGCGCGTTTTGGGAATTGCCGAGCGACATCGGTATCATGCCGACAATCATGGCCGAGGCGGTCATCAGTACCGGACGGAAGCGGGCAATCCCGGCTTCGACCGCCGCCTTCAATGCTTCGCCGTGCATTTCGATACGCTCTCGGGCATAGGCGACCACCAGGATCGAGTTGGCGGTGGCCGTTCCCATGGTCATGACGGCGCCGGTCAGGGCGGGTATGGAAATATTGGTATGGGTGAGGAACAACATCCAGGCGATGCCCGCCAAGGCGCCAGGTAAGGCCGTGATGATGATGAAAGGGTCGACCCAGGACTGAAAGTTAACGACAATCAGCAAATAAATCAGCGCGATTGCGGCGATAAGACCGACGATCATCTCCACGTAGGCGCCCTCCATGAGGCTGGCCTGGCCGTGAATTTCCACTACCGCGCTGTGGGGCAGCTCGTCTTTCATCTCATGGACGACGTGCCTGACATCTTTGAGTATTGCGCCCAGATCCCGTCCTTCTGGAGAGACATAAATATCGAATAGCGGCATGATGTCGGCATGGGTAACAACCCCTGGGGTGCCGATGGGGGTTACCGTGCCGACATTGCCGAGCAATTGCAGTTTGTTGCTTGAACCCTCGCCGCCTTCGTTGCTTTGAATGGGCACCGTCAGCAATTGATCAACCGTTTTGAGTTGTGGCTGGGGGATGCGGACATTAATGGGGTAGGTCATGCCGGTGGCTCGATCCAGCCAGAAGTTCAAATCGATCTGATAGCTGCCAGCGGTTGCTACTAGCATATTGTGGCCAAAGGTCTTCTGGTTGATATCGACGCCCAGACCGAAGGGCCGATCGGATTCGACCAAAAGAGTCGGCGTATTCATAGTCTGCTGGATGACCACATCCCTGGCGCCTGGAATCTTGCTTAACTGGCCGCGCAATTTACGGGCGAACACGAAATTATCAACCGGATCGGGACCGTTGATCTGCACATCGATAGGGGCCGGAGAGCCAAAATTGAGAATCTTTGCGGTCAAGTCAGAAGGCTGGAAGGTAAAATCAGTGCCTGGGTAGCGTTCTCTCAAGCCCTTGCGCAGGGTTTCCCGGTAATCCCAGACCGGCGATTCCTTATTTTTCAAAGTGATGGTGATATCGCAATCCTGGGAGCCGATGGTTGGGGTTGGAATGAAGGCCAGGTTATGGGGACCGACTGGTAGGCCGCAATTGTTGATGACATCTTCCACCTGTCCGGGCAGCAGCCGCCTGATGTCATGCTCCACCAGGGAGGCGATGCGGCTTGCGACCTCGATACGTGTGCCGAGAGGTGCCCGCATATGCATTTGCATGATATCGGATTTAATTTCGGGGAAAAAGTTGCGGCCGTTGAAATAGAACAGGCTCCAGGACAACAGGGCTATGATCAACATGACGATGACGGTTAAACCGCGGCGGTCAACCGACCGTTCAAGCACGCCGCCATAGCTATCGCGAAAGCGATTGAACCCGCGTTCGAAGCCTTGCTGGAAACGGCTGAAGATGTTGCTTGGTTTTTTCTTTTCCTCCGGCACGGGCACGGCAAAATGGGTGCCTCCAACATTATGCATGGCTTCCTCTTCCGACTCCCGCTCGGTCAGTTCGTAGGTTTTCTGGGCGGAGCGGTCGATTTCCGGATGATCAGGATGGGGATGGTCGCTGGGGGCGTTGGGATCGTGCAGAATGTATTTCGCCATCGTCGGCAGCAAAGTATAGGACAGGAAAAATGAAGCGATCATGGCGAAAATGATGGCTTTTGCCATGGGCCCGAACAGGAAGCCGGATACCCCGCTAAGTCCGAACAAGGGGAACCAGACGATCGAGATGCCCAACGTGGCGACAAAGGTGGGTAGAAGGATCTGCCTGGAGCCATCGAGGATAGCGGTCTCCAAGGGCTTGCCCATATGGATATGGGTATCAATATTTTCTATTACCACGGTTGCGTTATCCACCAGTACCCCCACCGCTAGGGCCAACCCGCCCAGAGTCATGACGTTGATCGTCTCTTCAGAGGCGTGCAGGGCAATTAGCGAGCACAGAATGGATAAGGGGATGGTGGTGATGATGATTGCCGTGGGTCGCCAGGAACCAAGCAGTAGCAGCACGATCAGGCCGACCAAGGCCGCGGCGATGAGAATTTCATGCACCACCTCCTCGATCGAATGCTCCACGAAGCCGGAAGCATCGTTGACGACCTTGAGCTTCACGCTTTCGGGCACGACCTTTTCAATCCGCGGGATCATTGACTTGACCCCCTCCACCACCTCCAGGGTTGAGGCCTCGCTGCTTTTCATGACCACAATCATGACTGCTTGCTTGCCTTCCACCAGCACCGGGTTCTTTATCACTCGGCCCATGAGGTTAACATCGGCGACATCGCGCAGATAAATGTAATTATTGCCCTCTCTTTTGATAGGAATATTTTCGTAATCCTCGACCTTCAGCACGGAGGAGTTGGTCAAAACGACCCAATCGTAGGAGTAGATTTTCATGTCTCCTCCCGGCAGCACCAGATTTTGCCGGTTGACCGCTTCGTGGACTTCCTCGGGGGTGAGGTGACGTGCCAACAATTTTTCCCGGTCAATCATGATTCCAATCTGCATGTCCTGCCCGCCATAGGGATGGGGCAGAATCGCTCCCTCTACAGTGACTAGCAGAGGGCGGATGCGCATGATGGAAAGGTTGTACAGTTCCCCCGGTGTCAGGTCATCGGAGGTTACCTGCAGAGTGGCCACCGGCACTGACGAGGGTGCAAGCTTCATGATCATGGGAGGAGCAATATCCGGTGGTAAGAAATTGACCACCGTTTGGGCAATCGCCGTGATGTCGGCTTCGGCTTGGGCAGGGTCGACGCCGTGTTCTTGCAAAAATATATTGATGATACTGCTGCCAAAATAGGAATGGCTGTGGATATACTTGATGCCTTCGACCGTCGAGGTCAAAAACCGCTCGAACATATAGGTGATCCGCCCTTCTATGTCTTGCGGCAGCATGCCATCGTAGGCCCAGACCACCGAGGTGACGGGGATTCTGATACTCGGGAAGATATCGGTCGCTGCGTTGCGCACCGACTGAAATCCGAGTATCACAATAAGAATGGAAAGAACAACGAAAGTATAAGGCTTTCGTAGGGCAATAACGACAAGCTCGTTCATAATAACTTACCATGGATGTTAATTAGGACATGCCCATAACCCGTGCAGCATCAATGCCAATTTGTTTATACAAATAAAAATCAATAGCTTGTATGAGGTTTAAGCCAGTACACTGGCTTAAATCACCCACGGTAATTCTTGAGAAAGGCTGAAAACCACCATATTTTTGAACACAGTTGTATTTTGAACTATGTTTTAATTATTAGGATTGGATAGGTTTCACAGGGTTGGTTGAGTAGTCGTACACAATTGGCCCTACTCTTCTTCAAATTGGGATAGGGGGATAAAGAGATTATGAGTAGGGCATTATCAAGCAATGATGCAAAAGTACGGGATGGGGGGCGAGGCGAGACGCTGGCGGATTACTGGCCCTTGATCTCCCTAGTGGGCGGCTCCGCACTGGCGGCATGGGCAATCGCGGATGGTTTCGCCAGTGTTGATATGCGTACCTTTATGCATGCTTATATGGGCGTATTCTTGTTGGTATTCGCGCTATTGAAGATTTTTAATTTAAACGGCTTTCAGGACGGATTTGTGATGTACGATTTGCTGGCCAAGCGGGTCAGAACCTACGGCTATGTTTATCCTTTTATTGAGCTGGCCCTTGCCATTATGTACCTTAATTTCATTGCGCCGGAGCTTACCTACTGGGCTACCGTGGGGGTTTTTAGCTTTGGTGCGATTGGCGTCGTAATAGCGTTGCGGCAGGGACTTGATATCAATTGTCCCTGTATGGGCAGCGTGCTTTCGGTTCCTCTCTCAACCGTAACCTTAACGGAAGATATTGGCATGCTAGTAATGGCCCTACTGCTATTGTTCGTTGAGTAGCCTATTCCCGAGTACGTTAAATTATGAGGGAGCCGAATAATAGGAGGGCAATCATCAAGAATAGGAGGCCAAAGTTCTTCCAACGCCGCAAGACTGTTTCCAGATAGGCTGAGGCCGTGGGGAGATCCCATTGTCCAGATAACCGCTGGGGTAGAGTCAAGATTTGAGGCTGAAGGCGAAAGATTGGATGAATTACCTTATTCCACCCGCGGGCGATAAAGCTTAACCATCGCTCGATCAGAACCAAAATATCGCCGCTCGGAATAAACCAACTCACCCCAAGCCGGTGGCACAGTAAACTTCCTAATATAAAGAGCGCGACGCCCAGGAGAATGCCCCACCCTCCGCTTTTGATAGCAGCCGAGGTGAGGGAAGACGCGGCGGCTTGCTCGGCGGCAGGCCAAAGCCAGGTGGCAAAGTTAACGGCCAATAGAAGCCCTATGGCAGGTAGCCACATTCCTGGAGGTAGGCGGCCCCCTAAGCCTTTAGGCCAGGTGAGGTTAATAAATCGCGCCATGAGCAAAGTTGTTCCCAGACTGGAGGCAAACAAAAGGCCAGGCAACCCATCACTCCACGGCGGAGCAGTTAAAGGACTTAGGGATTTTAAGGCTGTTTTAGCAATGATCCCGCTGGTAAAAGGAGCGCCCGCGAGGGCAAGCGCCGGCAATAAGAGGGTCAGGCGTACTAAAATCCCGCCGCTATGGTGGGTCAGTCCTACGGCCAGGAACAACGCGCTCTTAGCCAGAGCGTGGTGAAGAGCAAAGAGGGTCAGGACGGTGAGTACCAGAGGCCAGTGGGCGGGTGCCCCTAAACTAACACCGACTCCGAAGGTCATTAGTCCCATTTGGCTAATACTGGAATAGGCCAGAAGAATTTTGGGCTCCCGCTGGGTTAGGCCCACCAGCACGCCATAGAAAGCAGCGGCAAAGCCGGCTATCATCAATCCATTGCCCCACTGAGGAAGGGCCATTTCTCCCAAGGGCAAGAATCGTAGCCAGCCGAGCAGTCCGGCATTAATCATGGCCCCCCCTAAGACCGCACCCCCTGGCACGGGGGTCGCCCCGTAGGCCAGGGGCAGGGAGAAATGTAGAGGCAGGAGTCCCAATTTAATGCCGAAACCTATCAATAACAGGGTTAAAACCACCGGACCGTAGGTTGCGGGGGAGGAGTGACTCATCTCTACGGTGCCTGTTTTGACAGCCAATAATATAAGGGCGGAGAGCAAACAGGCTTCGCCGATGATAACCAGGGTTAGATAAACATGTCCGGCCCGTCTTGCTTCTTCGCTCCCTGAATGGACGATTAAACCGTAGGCGGCTATGCTCATCAAAGCGAAGAAGAACAGAAAGCTCATCATATCCTGGGCCAGGATCAGCCCTAGATTGCCGGTCATGGCGAGGAGATAGAAGAAAAAGAACCGCTCCCGGTGAGGATCTTTGACCTGGTAGCAAAGGCCATAAAGGCCGGCCAGCCACCACAGCAAGGCAGTAAGAGAAAGAAAGAGAGCGCCGGTAGAATCTAGACCCAAGCGTGTCCCCAAAAGTAGCCACGGAATCTGAATTTCAGTGCCCACTGGCAGCCAGTAGCTGGCTACTAACGCCGGCAGAGCGGCCCAAGGAGTAAGCAGGGTGATAAGCGGACGCAAAGCGGGTATTGACCAGGCCAAGATCAAGCCTAGGGGCAGAAGCAGGATGAGGGGCAGCACTAGACTCATCAGGGGGAGGGGTATTCCCGGACGGCAATAAGGCGGGCCCATTCGGCGGGGCTGAAGGGCGCATGGGCCAGAAGACCAGCGCCTAGAGCCATGGCCGCGGTGATGAGGGGCGGCAGGAGTAGCATCCAGTGAGTCTCTAAGCGGCCACGGGATGTTTCCTCGGGCCAAGGATTTTTCTGGGGACTGAACCAGGCCCTATAAAGAATGGGTAGAAAATAGGCGGCATTCAATACACTGCTAAGAGCCAGTATCCCTAACACCCATTCTGCCCCCGCCAAGACAGAGCCACTTCCCAGGTACCATTTACTGATAAAGCCCGCTAGGGGCGGGACGCCAATCATTCCTAGGGCGCCTAGGGTAAAAGCGGTCATGGTCCAGGGCATGCGCCGTCCCACGCCAGCCATCTCGCTAATACGGTGGATGCCGAGAGTTTCGGCTAAATTGCCGGCACAAAAAAACAAGGTGATCTTCATGAGCCCCTGATGTACCAGATGGGCCATGGCCCCAATGGTGGCAACTGGATTTAAAAGGGCGATGCCCAAGGCAATATAAGAGACTTGACTGATAGTGGAATAGGCCAGTCGGCGTTTGAGATCATCTTGAAACAGGGCCCGTACCGAGCCGTAAATAATCGTAAAGGAAGCCAGCCAAGCCAGGGGTGCGGCCACGCCTAACTTGGCAACAAATTCGACCCCAAATACGTTGTCCACGATTCGGACGATACCGAAAGCGCCTGCTTTGACCACCGCGACCGCGTGCAAGAGGGCGCTGACGGGTGCCGGCGCTACCATGGCTTGGGGGAGCCAACCATGCAAAGGTACAAGGGCAGCTTTGACGCCTACACCGGCGATGAGCAGTGTAAAGATGATGGTCAAGGTTTGGGGATCGATGGGAGGAGCCTCGGCCAGTAGTCCTCCCTCGGTGAAGCTAAGCGGTCCCGCCAGCGTTTGCAGCCAGGCCATGCCCGTTAGCAGCAGCACACCCCCCATTAAAGTATAGCCCAGATAAATTTTGCCCGCGCGCAAGGACTTCTTTGTCCCTCGGTGAGTTACTAGGGGATAAGTGGAGAGGGTTAGCATTTCGTAAAAGATAAAAAAGGTTATCAGGTTACCGGCAAGGGCAATTCCTACCGTGGCGCTTACGCACAGACTGAAAAAGCCGAAAAAGCGACTTCGATGGGGGGAGGCTTCCAAATAACCTATGGCATAAAGCGTAGTAAAAAACCACAAAATCGAAGAGAGGGTAATGAATAACACCGATAGGGTATCTGCCCGGAGCAACAAATCCATCTCCGGTAGTAGAGGCAGCCGGGTCTCGTAGCTTTGGTGGTGGAAAACACCCCAGACTAAAGCCGCCACGAGCAGCAACTTGATAGTCGCCGCTGTCATATTGAGGGTAGTACGGGTCCTATAGGCACGTTGGGGGAGAAAAAAGATCACAATTCCGGCTCCCAAAGAACTCAATAGGATAAGCAGTGGCAGCCAGAAGCTCCAATTCATGGCAGCAAATATTGGTAAGACATAGGGGCGCCGATCTCAATGAGAGTCAGGGGTGTTTGGGTGATAAAACCAAGGCAGATGGCCATCAGGGCGAGCAGGAGCGCCGGCCACTCCATCAACCAGGGAACGGGACGGTAATGGGCTTTGCTTGGGGCTTGCATGAAAACGTAGGACAATACCCGGAAAACGTAGCCAGCGGCGAGCAAACCACCCAGTACAATAATGATTGCCCACCCCCACTGGCCATTGGCGATGGCGGCGGTAAGCAAAGACCACTTGGCGAGAAAACCCGCGCTCGGTGGCAATCCCATGAGGCTAACCCCCGCCAGTCCAAAGGCAAAGACGGTGACGGGCAAACGCCGGCTGATCCCGTTTAAGGCTTGAATGCGATCCTGTTGCAAGGCGTACAATAGGGTGCCAGCGGCCAAAAACATGCTTCCTTTCGCCAGGCCGTGGGCGAGGGTGTAATAAAGCGCGCCGCTCCAAGCGGTGGATGCCGCCATGCTATTTTGGGTCAAAGGAAAAACCAGAAACAGATAGCCCAACTGGGCCACGGTGGAATATGCCACCAGGAGTTTGAGACGCGGGGTCTGTAAAGCCTGAATGGAACCCCAGAGAATGGCAAAGGCGCCCAGTAGCCCTAGCAGGTTAGCCGCCGCTCCAGTGGTGCTATCGGGAAAAACAGTAAACCATAGTCGCAGCAAGAGATAAAAGGGCGCCTTGACTACCAACGCCGAGAGGGCGCTGCTGACCGGTGTAGGCGCATTGGCATGGGCTGGAGGCAGCCAAAAATGGAGGGGGAAAAGGGCGGTTTTTAAGAGCAGCCCCACCCCCATCAAGGTAAGCGCTGCCCTTGGCAAGGGTCCGGCCTGGACTGCTTGACCCAAGGATGCCATATCAACGGTGTGGTAGCCAGCATACAACAAGCCGACACCCAGCAGATAAAATAGAGAGCCTAGCAATCCTACCAGCAGATAACGCATAGCGGCATTTAAGGCCGGCGCCTGGCCTGAAAGCCCCACCAGCGCCACGGAAGCTAGCCCAATTAATTCTAGGGTAACATAGGCATTAAAGATATCGGCGGTAAGGAAAAGGCCGTTTAAGGCGGCCCACAAGAAGAGCCATAGGGGCCAAAAATAATCGGAGCCATGGTTGCGTTGGCGAAACCCAGCGTAGCCCATGCCATAAAAACTAACAAAAAATCCTACCGCGGCTGTCAGCAGGAGCATAAGCGTACTGAGGCCGTCCGCATAGAGATCAATCCCGAGGGGCGCGCCCCAACCCCCGATAGAATAACGCTGGGGGCCCTCTGTGAGCACTTGTTGCGTGAGCGCGATCACTGCCCATAGTATTCCTATGGCGGTCATGAGGCCGATAAGATTTTGGTAGCGATACAGGATGAAGGTCAGGAGTGCCCCCGTTAGGGGCAGCACCATGAGCCATGGGGCGCTGTGGTTGAAGATTGCCATGAATTCCTAGGATGAAACAGTCCTTTTAAGGGTTTATTCTGAGGGCGAATTATCATCCAGTTCCGTGCGCCCCGTTTTTCCCTTGACTCGAGCCGCGAGGGCCAGTCCGAGCAGCATGGAAGCCGAGGCTACCACAATCCCCGTCAGTACCATAGCTTGAGGGACCGGATCGGAAATCCCTTCCGGGCTGCGGTAAGCCGCGGCTACATAGACTAAAAAAACCCCGCTAGCCATGATGTTGAGAGCCAGAATTTTACGCAGCAGATGGGAATGGACGAACAGGGCGTAGAGGCCCAGGATGAATAATCCAATTCCTGTCAGGATATAAAGTAAAGCGGGCGTGAATATCATGGCTGCTTGTTGGTATGCCGGTGAGGCTGGCCACCCGCAAAAAGGGCAGCCAGGATTACCCCAATGGAAAGAGCGGCAGGAAACTCCAGCCATAGAATCTTGGTTTTCATCCACTGGGGAGAAACCGCCAACAGCAGATCCCCGCCCACAAGGGGAATCATGGCTGCGGTGAGAAAAATGGCGATGCCTAGCGCCGCGGCAAGGCGTAGCCAGATTTCCGGGGGGAGAGGAATCCCAGAAAGATTGGAGAGTCGAAAGAGTGCCCCTATTGTGCCCAACATGGCGCCGCCCTGGAAGGCGCCGCCAGCAGCGCTTCCCCCCGCCCAGACCAGATAAAAGAAAGCGAGGGCCATGAGGGGAAGCACCAGCCGTAGAAAATCGAGTAGGATAGGATCAGGAGAACTCGGGGAGGGAGGAGGGGCCTCCCCGAAGGACCATACGCCAACGAGGGCTAGGAGTAACACAGCCAATTCCAGCAAGGTATCGTAATCGCGAAAGAGCAACAGTACCGCCGTCACTGGACTGATTTCCCCGCCCGGCTCCTTGCCCGGCTCCTTAGCGGCAAAGACCATTGGCCCCAAGCCCGTTGCAATGGGGGCAAGATCCATGACTCCCCAGATCAGAATAGCCATGAGCACTAATAGCAGGGATAGCAGCACAGCTCTATAGGGATCTATCATGGCTGTGATTGCTGATCGAGACTTATTGGGGGTCATGGTGGTCGGGATTCGGTTTGCTTTGCCTGGGCTGGCCATTACTCATTCGGCGCCAGGTCACCAGCAAGGCGGTGCCCGACAGGCCCGCGCCGATAGCTGCCTCGGCGAGAGCGATATCGACGGCAGCCAGCCGCACCCAGGCCAATGCCATGATGAAGCTAAAGGCAACAAATAGCACGATGGCTTGGAACAAATCTTGGCCGGTGAGCATTCGCCAGGCTAGCCAAAGTAGGGTAAGTGCCAGCAACCCATCGATGCCCCACTGCCAGAAATTCATGGTTTATCCTTGGGCTGAATGCCCTGCTCTAATGTGGTTCGGGCAATGAGAAAGCTGGTAGTAGCGCTAGTAACCATCACCAATAGCCAGATCAAAATCAATTTGAGCGCGCTACTTAAAGTATCGGTCTGTAGCGCTAATCCAGCGATGAGAAGCCCAAGCCCCAGGTTATCCGCTTTGGTAAGGGCATGGAGACGGCTGTAGATATCGGGAAACCGCAGCAAGCCGAGGGTACCCACGATAAAGAAGAAGGTTCCCGACACGGTCAATGCCGCACTTAACCATTGGCTGATAGACACCGGATTAGTCATCGCTCTGGGGGTGATACGCTCCAGATATGCCGGATGAAAGCGATGGTGGCAACAGCCGCCAGCAAGGCAAGTACTAAGGCGACATTCTGTAGGGAAGGTGCCTGCATTGCCTCGGCCAATAACAATAAAATAGCCACGCTGGTGGTGCCAAAAAGTTGCGCGGCGAGCATCCGGTCTGCCGCCGTAGGTCCTCGCAGCACCCGGATGAGGCCCATCATAATGGTGACGATGAGAATAAGCGCTAATCCTAAATTAAGTGATGTCATAAATATTGCGGCTGGAGACCGCCCTCTTTAGGGGGCGGAGGTGGAAAGCCGCCCATTCGTTGATTCCGTGCTTTGCTAGTGATATAACTTTCACTATGAGTAAGCGCACCGTAAAATGCAAAATGCAGCCAACGCCCGCTATGGCGAAACAATTGGCGGATACTTGCGAGTCTTTTGCGAACGCCTGCAACGAAGCGCTTGCGGTTGCAGTGCGGCAAAACATATCGAATAACATCAAGCTGCATCACGCCTGCTATACCGACATTCGGAAAACCCACGGTCTTTCCGCCAACCTGGCAGTCCGGGCCATTCGCCGCGTAAACGCGGCCATGACCCGAGCTAAGCGCTATGGCGGCAAGCCTCGTGCTTTTCGTCCGACTAGCGTTGATTACGATGCCCGGATATTTGCTTTTCGAGAATCTGACGAAACGGTTTCGTTGACGGTAATGGGTGGACGCATCCATGTGCCGCTTGTGCTGGGTGACTACCAGCGCCGAGTACTTAAAGCTAAGAAACCGACCGCCGCCGTGCTGACTCGTTCGCGCGGGCGATTCAATATCAACATCGTGATCGAGGATATTGACGCCGAGCCACCGGGCGATAACACGCTGGGCGTTGACTGCGGCATCCGCAATACGGCGGCGACTAGTCACGGCACACTCACTGCACAATGGTCAATCCCGCCAACAATACAAAGCCAAGCGGGCGGCTGTCCGCGCTAGCTTGCAAAGTAAAGGAACACGCGGTGCACGGCGTGTTCTGAAGCGGCTCTCGGGCCGAGAATCGCGCCACATACGGCATGAGAACCACCTCCTGTCCAAGGCTCTCGTTGACGAAGCGCAAATGCACCAGTGCGGCACGATCCGACTGGAAAAGCTCACTGGCATTCGGGCGAGAACCAAGGTCAGAAACAAGCACTTGAATCGTATGGTCAACGGATGGTCGTTCGGCGAATTGCAAAAATTTGTCGAGTACAAGGCGACACGTGCTGGAATCAAAACCGAGCACGTTAATCCGGCCTACACCTCTAAAACCTGCTCGTGTTGCGGTAAACGCGGTAGCCGTCAACAGGATGTTTTTCGTTGCGCAACCTGCGGTGAAAGCCACAGCGATATTAACGCTGCGGCCAACATCGCAGGCGGGGGCGTGTGTAAACCGTCCCGAATCAATGCAGATTGTGAAATTAACTTTTCGCATGATGTAGTTGAAAGCTGCCTGCTTTAGCTGGCAGTTGTTTACTCCCGATTTTCTCATGATTGCTGCTATTTAGTGTGCGGCAATCGAAACAGAGCTGCAATACGTGTTTCAAGGGCTTGGGCTTCGGCGGCGATTGGGGCCTGGGTATCCAGGACATGGAGGGTAAGGCTATGGCGGCGGACGCGCGTCACTAGGGTGCCAGGCAAAAGGTTGATCGCATTGATAAGCAAGGTATGGGCCGGCGTACCTGGAGACAATTGGGTTGGGAATTCCACCAGGCCAAGATTAAGGGGTAAACGGGGCTGAAGCACCCGTTTTGCCACATCGATGCCAGCATGCAATGATTGCCAGCAAAAAAAGAGGATAAAGGATAACAGGCTCAGGTAATCCAGTTTGAAAGGGGCTGCCCGCGAGAAGCGGAAGCTAATGTAACTTGCTATTAGTATAGCGGGTACGCCTACACTCCAGGAAGCAGGAGCACCGTCCGTCAGAATCCACCATAGGCAGGCAAAGAGTAGTATTCGTACCAGGATAGAGCGCCAGGAAGCTAGCAAGAACTGTTGCGGGGGCTGGGATTTCAACGGGATTTCTCTTCCTTGTCTGGGTTATCTGGTAGTTATTGTGGAGCTGCGAATAGGGGGTATGCTTATGACTAAGAGCGCCTCCCGCCAATATTTATTATTTTGCCCCCATGCAAAAGTAAGTCAAGGATAGTCTATAATTAATATCAAGAATGGTTTACTAAACAATTAATTAGCAGGCGGGTTAAGCAGTATGAAAGAAATCAGGAATATCCTTTTAGCCCTCGATGGTAAATATCAGCGGCAGGCATTGATAGCCCAAGTGGCCGCGGTAGCAGAAAGCAGAGGCGCGCGGGTAACGCTATTGAGTGTTTTGGAGTCGCCGCCCAGCAGGCAGGAAGTAGGGATGGCATCGTCGGAACTCCAACAGCTTATGACCGAAGAGCGGGCAGAGCGGTTACAGGCTATCGCCTCGGAGCTTGAACAACATGGTGTTCAAGTAACGGTTAAGGTTGTTCAGGGAAAAGCTTTTATGGAAATCATTCGTGAAGCTTTAAAAGGGAAATACGATCTGGTTATGAAGCCCGCTGAAAGCGAGTCGAGCGTAAGAAGCATGTTGTTTGGCAGCACCGATATGCAGCTTTTGCGTATGTGTCCTGCTCCGGTTTGGGTTATTAAACCGACTCACCATCCCCAGGTGAGCAAGATTATGATAGCGGTGGATTTATTGCCCCTTGACGAAGAAAAAACCGCCCTTGCCGACACCGTGATGCAGTGGGGAAAAATTATCGCTCGCCTAGCCGGTGTTCAGCTTGATGTGCTTCATATCTGGGATCTGTATGGAGAAACGACCTTGCGGGGGAGAACGGTGCTGGCGGATACTATTGATAACTTGGTGCGAAATGAGGAGCAACGGCACCGCCAGTGGTTGGATGAATCGCTTTCAAAAAACGGGTTAGCGCCAGAAAAAGTACGGATACACTTTTATAAGGGCGAGGCGAAAGAGCTGATTCCCGTTATAGCCAACCAAATGGAAACGGATCTGTTGATAATGGGGACGGTGGGGCGCACCGGAATACCGGGTTTTTTCATCGGCAATACGGCTGACTCGGTGCTTCAGCAGGTGGACTGCTCCGTGCTTGCTATCAAGCCAGAGGGCTTTGTTACGCCAGTTAAGGTTGATTAGGGTTCTGTTGCCTCTGATGGGAGGGTATTGAAGGTTTGTTCGACTTTTTATCGATCCCAAACACGAACGAGACAAAAAAGGGCCGACATTTCTGCCGTGCCGGCCCCCTCGCGCTTATGCGTGCTCAAACGAATGGCCTTGCGGTTTCCAAGCCACAACTTTTCTCCTGCGACGTGCCATCAGGAGCCCACTTAGGCCAAAACCGAGCAGTCCAAGCGTGCCTGGTTCGGCCACGAAAACCGTTCCACCTTCCGCCGTCAGAGCAAACGTTTCACCTCCCAAGCCAATATTGACGGTACTGCCGCCAGTAATGCCCGAGTCGGCTGTGAACATCACGTCAATATTGGCGAAAGGGTTAAAGGTGTTATCAACCTGGAACAGAGCGAACCCAGAGAAAAAATCCTCGATATTGAGAATGTCCACCGGCTCAAACCCAAGAGTCAAATCGATCATGGCCGTTGCGCCAAAGATCACATCGCCGGAGACGATGAATTCATCCCTATCGAAAAGCGAATTGATCTCAAGTTCAAGCGTGCCGTCATTGACTATAAAATCGCCATCGATGGTCATTGTGCCCGGCGAATTACCCGGCGCGACCGTGCCGCCGTCGACAATCACATTACCGGTGATCATCCCATCGCCGGAAAGCCGGCCATCCGCATTGACGAACACGTTCTGCGCTGTGGCCATTCCGCCATTGCGCACCGTTAGGGAGGAATCCTGCCCGCTCACGGGTGTCACGTGGGGATCGGTATTGTTACTGGAAATATTGATATCGGTAAGGGTGGTCACCTCGCCGCCATTTTCCACTAGAAGATGGCCTGTTGATTTTCCCTGGGATACTTCGATGCCGATATCAATATCCGTAACGGCGGAAAGGCTCGATGCGACACCGCCCGCTGATATGCCACTAACATTGACCTGCGCGCCGTTGGCGTCAAGCGAATCAATAATAATGCCCGGTTCCTGCTTTCCATCAAAGACGAAGCCTGGCTCAAGCTGTTTCACCGCGCCGCCATCCGTGATGTTGACAACAGCCTGGCCAAATTGATTCTCGACAAAGATGCCGTGCTGGGCTTGTATTGTCGAGCCCTCGCCCGTCACGGTAACGTTCACATTTGTTGCCGTGGCTTCAGAATAATCGCCAATGAAGACGGCGCCCTGTTCAAATTCGCTCAATTGGCTGCCGACCGCATCAACAAGACCGCCATTGGAAACGGTCAATGTGCTGCTCGCCGAACCGAATGGAACAAGTATCCTGCCGCCGCCAGCGAAGGAGCCGCTTGCCGTCTGGCTTCGCAGCACCGATTCCGCGCCATCAATGGTGACATTTGAAGTCCCGGCGCTGCCTGAAAAACTCTCGCCGAGATGGATATCCGCATTGCTTTCCAGGACGCCACCTTGGCGAACCTCAAGCGCGCCGGAACCGCCAAAACCAATTCGCGCACCGATACCATTATTGATGGCTGCCGTGGCCGATCCCGAAATGCCATTACCAATGATGCGTACCTCGCCCGTTGATCCGGCGCTTGCACCAACGAGAAGTCCGCTGCCGCCGATTGCGGTAAAACTGTTTCCAGTCGCTCCCCCATTGACTTCCACTTCACCCGAAGCGCCTCCGTATCCGACATTGATCTGGCTCGTGCCAGTCGGTGTGATAGCTACATTCGGAAACACATAACCATTCGTAATCACTGTCGCACGCGCTCCGAACGCCATCACTGATACACTGGCGGCTAGAGCCAGGTTTATGGTTGTTTTTAAACGATTGCAGAACATTTTGTAGACTCCTTGCTTCTTAATCCGACCATTGTTGCATTGCCATAGGCAAAAATAACGCCAATAATTTTTTATTTTTTAAAACAAGTGGTTAATCAAAAATTAGCAGAGTTAAGCCGAAGCCCTTGTAAAGCAGGAGACACAATCAAATTATTATGAGTGGGTGCGCGCCTCGAAGAGGCCCGTGATTCGCGCTCCTTTCGGAGATTAAAATCCCCCCGCCTGCATGCGACATGCTTGGTATCAAAACCCTAAGGCAAAAATATCCCAACCCGCTCCAAGAGATTGTGAGATCAAGGTAAGTGATGACAATGCCTAAGTAAGTCCCTTGCAATTGAACCACTTGCGGCCGCTGAAGGGGAACGCTGGGTAATACATTGGTGGCAGCATCAATGGTTAACCTGCTCGGGCTGCCCGTTGCCCCTGGAAGGCGGGATGCGTTTTCGCTTTCCCGCCCTACGTGGTCCCAAAGGGAATCGAATCTCTGTTACCGCCTTGATAAGGCGTAGGTAACAAGAATTACTACACAAAAGCCTCCTATTCCGGCAAGCACGATGAAGAAATCGCGATTGTTTAGGTCCTCTGAAGGAGCATTTTGACTGGCAAGAAAGAGGCCCAGAGTCGCCCCAATTCCTAGGCTCCGTTTGGCGATGCCGAGCAGGGATAGGGCTGTGGCGCGCAGGCCCCCCACCGCGTAATCTAGCATCCAGGATTTAACGAGTGGCGGCAGGGCGAGCAGGATTGACTGCGCTAAGCCCAACAAAAGGGGGATAGCAGGCGGGGGGCCGGTTATTGCCGCGGCGCCCAGGCTAAGAGACAGGCAAAGCGCAGCCGCGATGAGCAATGCCCGTTGCTTATGGGTCAGCTTCTGGGTGGGGAAACGCCAAGCCAGATAGGTGCCGAGAGCGCTTACCAGCACCACCACGATGCAGTTGAAAGCGAAGATGCTCAGCGCGCGGTCGGCGACGGTGCTGCCTGGCAGTAGCTTAGCGGGTGCGAGGTAGTCGATATACTGAAACAGTAAATTGGTGCCGGCGCCTATGGTGACTGCAACCAGGAGGCCTGCGCGCCCACGCCGCAATACCGCCAGATAATCACGGAGGGGAAAGACGAGAAGTTTCCGTGAGCGGGGGGGCTGGGTGCTTAAATTCGGTAGCCGGGGAGGGCGTAGTAAAATCGCGCTACTAGCCAATCCCAGGGCAAGCGCGTAGGGAGCTAGACTAATATTGGCCAAGTTAGGGCGATCTAGGGAGGCATCCCAGGGCGGGCCGTAGAGTAGGGGAAAGGCCAGAGTTGCGGCCCCGAGATAGCCCAGATTATAGAGTAAATACCCTTCGGTAAGTTGGCGATCCGTAGCTGGAAGCCCGCCAGTCTTCCGGTTCCAGGCTTCGTCCAGCCAAGCATCCAACGAGGCGTGGTAGAGTCCCAGGCCGATACCAAAGCTCAGTCCAGCAGCATAAATTAGGGAGGGGGCGTTTCCGATAATCCCACCTATTGTCAGCAGGGCCCAACAACCCTGTGCCCCAGCAGCGGCGGCGATGGCGGCTGGGCGGCTATAATGATCGGAGACTGGGGGCGCGGCCAATTCTCCGAGCAGCATCCCAGCAAAGCTGGCGGCCATGAGCACCAGGACGGCGCGGTCCCCGGGCGCCAGCCGAGCGAACACCCAAACCTCCAGGGTATAGCGCAGGCCCACCAGGGCGCCAAATAGGGCGCAGAGCAGAAGATAGCGCGCCCGAATACCCATCTCTGGATAGGGTTGCCTATCTACCTCCGCAGCAGCATCATGGAAGCATAACGGGCATTTTCGAGGTGATAGGCTTTGAAGTTTTCATCTTTTATCAAATGGTACGCTTCGGCCAGGGTGGGGGCGCCGGTGGCGTTTTCAAAGGCGCCACGAACTGCCTCGATGAGGTTCCGTACGGGTGAGGCGCCGATTTGATCATTGGCCAAGGACACGTCTAGGGTCTCGAGCCAGGGGATAATTCTATCGTGTACTTTCTGGGCTGCTTCCACGTCCGCTCCCTGCACTTTTTGGAATACCAGTGGAACCTCAATATGCTCTTCGTTGGAAGTTGATGAAATGATGCGCTTGAGGAACAGAGGCGGCTGTATTTGCCAAAAGCTGCTTGCGTTAATGGGGTGGATCTCATCCAGGCTGACTGCCGCCAGATCGATGCGCCCGGAAAGGTCATTGGAGAAGCGCTTTAGATTGACGATCAAATAATCCTCTTGGACAGCATCGTCATAGTAGGCGAGGATTAGACAGTCCACCGGATTCTCAGAAATCTCTTCGTAATAACCCTTATAGGAGCTATTAGAGGAGAAACGCTTCATTCTCCGTAGTGTTCCGCTGTTTTTATCGCTATCGCCCACGAAGATTACCGAAGCGGTTTTTGCATCAGACTCGGTCCCATGGGACTCGAAGCGGATATAGGTATTTTCCCCTTCCCGCAGGCCCGTGATGCGTTGCACTTTGATGACCGCTTTTTCAAAATAGAAAAATACCGTGGTGATATGGGGTTCCCTTAGCATGGCTAGCGGTTTGCCACCCAATTTGCGGGTCTCATAAAGACCGCCTAGCAAGTTGCGCAGGGTTGTGGGCTCCTCCTCATCGAAAATTTTATCCACGGTATCTTGGTCTTTTTTCCAGTTGGTGTAGCTGCTCCAATTGAGCTCCCTCTCCATTACTTGGGTAATGAGATCGCCAAATTTTTCAATGGTGACGGGCCGCCTAAGGGGCTCTTCAGACCGCTTGGCCTGCTCAAACAAATCAGCTGCTTTTTCAAACAGCGCTGTCGGCGGTACGAGGTAAAAGAATAGCAGCATACCGCTAAACCACAGGGCGACAGGTCCCGCAACTGCTACGGTCAGGCCCATTAGGGTGCCACCAATGCGAGTGGAATTGACAAACAGCAACGAGTTCGCAGTAGAAAGGGCAAAGAACATGAGTACGATGATCACAACAAAGCTGGGGAGTGTCCAATCATCCGGGTTAAAGAGGTAGAAGATGGTGGCGCCAAGCGCCACCAAGGTGATTACGGTGGCCACGGCGAAGATGTGCTTGGGATTAATACGCTCCAGGGTTGCGGTGCGAGGAGGGTCAGGAGGCCCATTCTGGAATTCGCGTGGTTCCGGAGCTGTTTGCTTGCTACCTATCCTCGGTTCTTCCATTGAATAATACCGCCTTCGGCGCTTCGGCCCGTGGATACTCGTTATGAAAAGCAATTAATTATTAGTTTAGCCTAAGGGAGGTAAGGGTGATGTGAAAATTTTACTTTATTAAAGTAAAATTTTACCGATGATGTGGGGAGCAATTTTTATTGCCCGCAGCTATTGCTCAAAGCCGATGGTTGAGGGTGGATTTTGTTTCTGGCTATTGCCAGTATCTGCTACTCGCTAGCCGCCCATTTTTAGGGTGGAGGCGGAACACTATCAATATAGGAGCAAGTGAGCTAATGAAAAAAACCCGATCAAGCACCCATAAACTGGATGAAATCGTTGCCGAGGCTCAGCGTAATCGGACTAAACGGGAACAGGGTTATAGAGAGAAGTCGCTGCGGATGTATCCCTGGATTTGTGGTCGGTGCAGACGGGAGTTTACGCGCGCTACGGTGCATGAACTTACTGTGCATCATAGGGATCATAATCATGACAATAATCCTGCTGACGGCAGTAATTGGGAACTATTGTGCCTTTATTGCCATGACAATGAACATGCCCGCTTTATTGATAGGGTAGACGGTGGAGCCCTGGATTCTCCTGCTGGAGAAAATCAGGCTGCCGGTTATAAAGCTTTCGCCGGGCTGGGAGAATTATTGAAAAAGAAGGAATGAGAAAGCGGCAGGATTAGCTTATTAAATAATGTCTCCTATTTAGGCTTTCCGCAGCAGCGCTTGTATTTCTTGCCGCTGCCACAAGGGCAAGGCGCGTTTTTCCCTTTATTGGTGTGCTGACCTACCTTGGCAATGGATTTGACTGCGCCGTCCAGATAATACCACCGTCCCTGTCCCTTGCGAAAACGGCTGATTTCATTAACAGCATATTCCTCACCTTCCAGTAAATAATAGGCTTTAAATTCAACAATTCCTTTTGTATCTTGGGCACCTCCTTTTTTCTTTTCCATAATTTCCAGGCGCTTCCACTGAGTGCCCTTTTTCGGAAAATCCACCCTTGGTGGCCGCTTGGTGGGCTCCCAAGTTTCCAATATATAAGCTTCATTTTCCATAGCAAAGGCTGTAAAGCGGGTACGCATGAGTATTTCCGCGGTAGAAGCATTTTTTTTGCCGGAATGGTAAAGCCCGCAGCATTCTGTATAAGGCATACCAGAGCCGCAGATGCAATCAGTAGTAAGCTGTTCCAATTGGGTTTCCTTTACTTTCCTGGATTGAAGCGGTGAGCATTGATGATACCGGGAAGCCTGGTGAGGCGTTTGAGCAGGCTGTTTAGCTGCTCGGTATCGTTTACTTCAATGGTTAACCGCATATGGGCCTGTCCAGAGGAGCGATCGCTGACCGTATTGATAGCGAGGATGTTAGTATCCGTTTGTGCCAGAAGGCGGGTAATATCCTGTAGCAATCCTTTACGATCTTCCGCTTGAATGGAGATATCCATGGAGTGGGCCTCTCCCATTGGGTGACGCCAAGCCACCTCCACCAGACGATTCTGGCGCTCTTGCGAGAGTTTAATAATATTGGGGCAATCGCGGCGGTGGATAGCGACGCCACTCCCCTGGGTGATATAGCCTGTAATGGGGTCACCGGGGATAGGGCTGCAGCAACGGGCTAGACGCGATAGCAAATCGCTGACTCCTAGTACGTGGATAGCATTTTCAGTTGTTGAGGAGGCCCTTGGGGGTGGGTTTGCCCCAAACGTTGGCGGGGGAGGTTCCGGCTGTTGTTCCCGGAGTGCTGTATTGAGCTGGCCAAGGCTGATATCACCACGTCCTAGCGCTGCCAGCAAGCTATCCGGACGGGGGTGACGAAACCGTTTGAGTAGTGGCGCTAAATCCACTTCCGTCAGCCTGAGCCGCTGCCGTTCCCGGTCCAGGAGAGTTCGGCCGCGGGCTGCGTGGAGGCTATGATCTTGCTGCTTAAACCAGCGTTGAATCTTGGCTCGGGCGCTCGGAGTATGGAGGTAACCTAAGCGCGGATTAAGCCAGTCCCGGCTAGGGGCGCCTTCCCGGGTAGTGAGAATCTCTACTTCCTGGCCACTGGCGAGTGGTTGGGTTAAAGTCACCATGGCCCCATCTACTTTGGCGCCCCGGCAGCGATGGCCGACCTCAGTGTGAATAGCATAGGCAAAGTCCAGGGGAGTTGCTTTTTCGGGTAAGTCGATAACGCGTCCCTGAGGCGTTAGAACATAGATGCGGTCATGGAAGGCTTCGGATTTGAATTGTTCAATGAGATCGGTGCTACTGGAGCCGGACTCATTCCGGTCCAAAAAGCTTCGAAGCCAGGCAACGCGCTGCTCAAAACCCGTATCCAGCGCCGCTCCTTCCTTATAACGCCAGTGAGAGGCTACTCCTAACTCAGATTCTTCGTGCATCTGCAAGGAACGGATCTGTATTTCCATGGGTTTTCCCTGTGGGTCAAGCACTGCGGTATGCAGGGAACGGTAGCCATTGGGTTTAGGGTGGGCGATATAATCGTCAAATTCCTCGGGGATGGGGGTCCAGAGTGTGTGTACTAGGCTTAGGGTCGCATAGCAATCTCTTACATCCACCACAATGACCCGGAAGGCATGGACATCAAATAGCTGATGGAAGGCTAGATTTTTAGCCTGCATTTTTTTCCAGATGCTGTAAAGATGCTTAGGGCGACCGCTGATTTGGCCCTGGATACCTGCCTGGGCGAGTGCTTCTTTGAGCTGTTCTTTCACCTGGATAATATATCGCTCACGGTCTACCTGTCGCTTATCCAGAGCCTTGGTTAGCCGTTGGTAAATTTGAGGTTGCAGATAGCGCAAAGCCAAATCTTCCAGTTCCCATTTAAGTTGCCAGATACCTAGGCGATTAGCCAGGGGGGCGAAGATATCCAGGGTTTCTTGAGCTAACGTTTGGCGAGTCGCTATGGCCGCATTGTTAGCGTTGCGCAGGCGATAGAGGTGATCGGCCAAGCGTACGAGGACGACCCGGGGGTCTTCCACAATAGCTAGTAACATCTTACGCAGTTTTTCAGCTTGAATCGGATCTTTTTCGCTATTATTACGGTAATGTTTTAGCACCGCCAGGCGTTCAGATCCTCGGAGTAGCCGCGTAATTGTCGGAGCCAAATTTTTGGTGACAATTTCCCGTTTAAGCAGTCCTGCTTCCATCGCTGGCAACAATAGTCCGGCAATTTGGGTCTCGGTATCCACTTGCAACTTCGCTAGCAATTCCACAATGGCGTCCCCCTGGACGATCAAAGACCTCACTTGGCTTTCATCATCAATTTCATCTGCTAGAAGCGCTCGGGCTTCTTCCAATTGGGAGGCAGACTGAGGGAGTAAATGATCACTGTGGCGTTGGGTTGAAATCATAGAGCAATATTTGGGGTTTTAATTAAACCTCTTGCCATTGAGCGGCTAACCGCTTAGGGGAGACTGGGTGCTTGGTCCCTAGTTCCTGGGCAAAAAGGGAGATCCTGTACTCTTCCAGTAGCCAGCGATAGGTTTCCAAGGCTGGAGATGGTCCGTTTTCCTGGTGCTGTATTGCCATTCTTTTCTCATAAGCTTGCCATAAAGGGGTAATTTCTGCTTGTCGTTGCTGATCTCGGTGGGGGTTTGCCTGCAGTTTTGCAAGTCGTAGCCTTATCCCTTTGAGATAGCGGGGAAGATGACTAAGCCATGCTGGCGGTGTCTGGTTAATAAAACCATGATAGACCAAATGGGCTAGTTGTTCCTTCATGTCACGAATGGAGGTTAGCCATACAAGGGGAAGATTGCCCTTTAGCTGCTTGGCGGCCTCGTGATATTCAGCCAGGATTTCCTCCACGAGATGACAGAGTTTATTGGCGGTGGCCATGAGTTCAGCGCAGCCTTTTTCCTTACGGGCCATAAATGCTTGCTTATTGCGAATGGGAGGGCGGTCAAGAATAAAAGTGCGGTCTATGACTCCCTGAATCAAGGCATCCTTGAGGCTTTCGCAAGAGGATTGGGAAGGGGTATTGCCCCCCCACGGCATGGCTGGGAGGCCCGTATAGTGCAAGCACATTTTCTGAATGCCTGGCAGATTTTTTCTTAAATATTTAATTTGCTGAGTCAATACCAGCATAAACAGACGCCGTAATCCCAAGCAGGTGAGTTCCTGCGCCGTCTCGGCTGAATCCATAATGACCAGGGAAACCGCGGTTCCTGTATCCTGCAATGCAGGATAACCCTTGAGTTTAAGCCCCTGGCGTTCTAATTCAATCTGTTCTGGTAGTTCGCCAAAATCCCATTGGGTGATCCCTTCACGGGTCAGTTCGTTATTATCCCAGCCCCGAAAGCTGCGCTGGGCTTTGCTGGCCCACTGTTGCTGTAGGATGGTCAAATCCCTGCCGGTAGCCAGCTCTTTATCCTTTTCATCCACTAGCCGGAAATTCATTTGCAGATGGCGTGGCAGCTCTATTTCTTGCCAGCAAGTAGCGGAGAGGGGGACTCCCGTCATGATTTGGAGGTGGCGAGCTAGCTTGTCTAGCAACGGGCCTTGTGCGGGAGATAAAGCGCGCATACAAGCCTCTGCAAAATCAGGCACGGGCACGAAATTACGGCGTAAACTCTTAGGTAGGGCTTTAATCAGACAAATAATTTTTTCTTTAAGCAGCCCTGGGACTAGCCATTGAAAACGGTTTGCTTCCAATTGATTGAGCACGGCGAGGGGGACGGTTAGCGTTACTCCATCCGCAGGATGGCCCGGTTCAAAGTGATAGGACAAGGTAAGGGGGAAACCTTTTACGGTTATTTGATCGGGAAAACGCGTTCCTGTTATCTCTTTTGCATCATGACGCATCAATTCTTCCCGGCTGAGGAATAATAGCCGGGGATTTTTTTTCTCCGCCTGTTGGCGCCACTGCTTAAAGCCAGTGCCGTTGTAGATCCCCGCTGGAAGCCGCTCCTCATAGAATTGATAGAGGCTCTGCTCATCAATAAGCACATCCCGTCGCCGGCTTTTGTGCTCTAGTTCTTCTATTTCTGCTACCAATTTCTGATTATGGCGGAAGAAGGGGGCCTGGGTATCATAGTCGCCATTAACCAGGGCCTCGCGAATAAAGATTTCCCGCGCCTCTTCGGGATGAATGGGACCATAATGAATCCGGCGCTTAGGGATCACCGTAAGACCGTAAAGGGTGATCCGTTCATAGGCTATTACCTGGGCAGGGCGTTTCTCCCAATGGGGGTCAAAATAACTGCGTTTAACGAGATGGAGGGCAAGAGGTTCAAGCCATTCAGGCTCAATCTTACTGGTGCAGCGGGCATAAAGCTGGGAGGTTTCCACCAATTCCGCCGCCATGATCCACTTGGGGCTTTTTTTAAAGAGGGCAGATCCGGGGAAGATCTGGAGCTTAATATTTCTTGCGCCCAGATAGTGATTTTTTTCTGATTTAGCAGCGATATTGCCCAGCAGTCCCGTGAGCAGCGCCCGATGAATAGCCTCGTATTCCGCTGCCACCTGATTGGGACGAAAGCCAAGTTGGGTGGCCAGTAGTTTGAGTTGTTGGTGGATATCGCGCCATTCCCGAAGGCGCAAGTAGGAAAGAAAATGCTCCCGGCAGTAAGCCCGGAGTTTATTCTGGGAAAGGCGTCCCCATTGGCGTTGCAAGTCCTCCCATAGTTTTAGATAAGAGAGAAAATCAGAGCGCTCATCCTGAAACCTGGAATGGGCTTCATCGGCGGCTTGCTGGGCGTCAAGGGGGCGTTCCCGGGGGTCCTGGATACTGAGGGCGCTGGCGATGATAAGTATTTCCCTAAGGCAATGAAATTCACCACCTGCCAACACCATGCGGCCAATACGAGGGTCAATGGGAAGTTGCGTCAGCCTTTGGCCTATAGGGGTTAAATTATGGGTCTTGTCTATAGCCCCTAATTCAGCTAGTAGCCGCAGACCATCATTAATCATTTTGGGGAGAGGGGGATCGAGAAAGGGAAAATCTTCCACCGCTCCTAACTGCAAAGATTTCATTTGCAGAATAACCGATGCCAGATTGGTTCGGAGGATTTCCGGATCGGTAAATTCAGGCCGGTCGAGGAAGTCTTCTTCGCTATAGAGGCGGATGCAAACCCCTGTCGCAATGCGGCCACAACGGCCTGCCCGCTGATTAGCGCTGGATTGGGAAATTTTTTCGATAGGCAAGCGTTGCACCTTGCTGCGCACGCTGTAGCGGCTCAGACGGGCCAACCCCGGATCCACGACGTAATGAATGCCTGGTACGGTTAAGGAGGTTTCCGCAACATTGGTTGCTAGCACGATGCGTCTTCCTGAATGGGGTTTGAAAACCCGATTCTGCTCGGCGGAGGAAAGCCGGGCATAAAGGGGCAGGATTTCAGTGTGGGGGGGATGGTGTTTGCGCAGGGCCTCGGCAGTCTCGCGGATTTCCCGCTCCCCAGGGAGAAAAACCAAAATATCCCCCGGACCCAGACGGGACAGTTGATCCACCGCATCTAGAATACCCTCGGATAAATTCCGCTCCTGGGTTGCTTGTTCGCCACAAAGGGGACGATAGCGGATCTCTACCGGATAAGTGCGCCCGGAAATTTCGATAATGGGCGCTTGGCTGAAATGCTGAGAAAAGCGTTCGGTATCAATCGTGGCAGAGGTGATAATAACCTTGAGATCAGGCCGTTTCGGCAGCAGTTGCTTGAGATAGCCCAGCAAAAAATCAATATTGAGACTGCGCTCATGGGCTTCATCGATAATGAGAGTATCGTATTGGTCTAGAAAGCGGTCTCCCTGAGTTTCAGCCAAGAGAATACCGTCGGTCATAAGCTTAATATAGGTACTAGGGCCAACCTGATCATGGAAACGCACTTTATAGCCTACGATTTGCCCCATATCACTGTTGAGTTCTTTGGCAATTCGGTTGGCCACAGTACGGGCCGCGATTCGGCGCGGTTGGGTATGGCCAATCATGCCCGCAACGCCCCGTCCCAGTTCTAAGCATATTTTGGGCAATTGGGTAGTTTTTCCAGAACCCGTCTCGCCACATAGAATAACCACTTGATGATTACGGATAGCTGTCCCGATTTCCTCCCGCCGTTCAACGACTGGCAAGGATTGCTCAAAAGCTGGTTTAGGTAATTGATTTTGGCGCTGTTCCCGCCACAGGCGGGAATCTTCGATGGCTTGGGTTAGGCGGTCTAAATTGTGGCTTGAATTTCCTTTAGTGAGTCGTTGCAGGCGCCGTTTTAGCCGATGTTGATCGCGCTGCATGCAGGAGGGAATTTTCGAGGCTAATATTTCTAGTTGCGGCTGCAAGATAATGGAACCCATTGTACCGAAGCTGAGAGTTTGCAAATTTCTTATTTTACTAAGCTGGTTGCTGTTAGCAAGGCGAACAGCCCTTAAAAAGGTATATAAATAGTTTATAAATCAAGAATTAATCGGCTACTTATTTTGAACTTGCTTTTACGTACTGGTCTAAATTAGTAAGGCACTGAGACAAGGTGAGGGAAAACGGTTAGATGTACTCATTAATTTTGTTAAAGGTGTAATTTATAGAATCTAATTCTTTGTTTTAGGTAGAGAAAATACATCTTTTATTTAGGTTGATCTTTCAGTTGAGATGGAGTAAGTAAGTCTTTTGAGTTAGCGCAATAACTGAGGGCAGGTTGAAAATAATGAGTGCCCTCACTTAGCGTTGCTTAAAGGAGGGTGCGCGGTCCTGCCTTCCACTGGCTAAAAGCCAGTGGAAGGCAGGACCGCGTATTAACATGGGGTTGGGTAAATAAGGACTTTTCTGCCAAGCCTATGGTTTTGTTGAGGACTAGTTCACTTATGAAGCATACTAATGTAAATCCCATTAAAAATAATAAAATAAATAAGGATAGTATAAAAGTCATTATTGGAGGCCCTCTTGGTATTCTTGCCTGGAGCGCATCAGCGGGGACGATGTTAATTATTTTTGTCTGGGGACTGGAGAAATCTGCACTTGCCGTGATAATTGTTAAAATGGTTTCATGGGGAATGTGGGGGATGGGGGTACTGCGAGAAAATTTAAAAAAACGTGTTTATTTATTAAATAAAACAAAAAAATCCTCCTTTCACCTTTCCTGGGGATTGATCTTTTGCTTACGCTCGATGGGTGAGCGGAAACGGCCTAGTTACCACGTGCTCTTGATGAGTTTGAGCTTTCACCGCGAGTGTCATGTTCCTGCTGAATATCATCTTTCCGAGCTTACTCATACCCATTTTCATTTACCAGAACCCAACCGTCGCTCTCCTAACCCCTCAAGTACCCCGAATTTATCACCAGAATAAGTTGCTCAGCCTATCAAAGTGCCTTGCCCTGGCTGGGGAATTACTGCTTGGTTCTAGATGTTAGGGGAAATGCCAAGATTAAATCGTACTTCAAAAGATAAAAAATATCTTCTCATGAAATCGGCAGGAATAATTGCTCAGGAACTCGGAATTCGGCCTGAACAGGCAAGCGCAGCTATACGCCTTTTAGATGGAGGTGCTACAGTGCCTTTTGTAGCCCGTTATCGGAAAGAAGCTACGGGAGGGATGGATGATACTCAGCTACGTTATTTGGAAGGCCGTTTAGCTTATTTACGTGAGCTTGAAGAACGTCGGGAGACGATTGTACGTTCCATCGAAAAACAAGATAAGCTAACTGCGGAATTAGAACAGCAACTTCTAGCGGCAATGAGCAAGACCGAGCTGGAAGACTTATATCTGCCCTATAAGCCAAAGCGCCGCACTAAAGCACAAATAGCTCGTGAAGCGGGACTTGAACCGCTCGCATTACAGTTACTGGAAAATCCGGAACTCGATCCAGAAGCAATGGCGGTGGATTATTTAAATCTGGATAAGGGTATCGAAGAGGTACCCGCAGCCTTAGAAGGTGCGCGGCGGATTTTAATGGAGTATTTTGCTGAGGAGGCTAGCTTGTTGGGCCAGCTCAGGGAGTATCTATGGAAAGAGGGTAAGCTGAGCGCTAAAGTACAGGATGGGAAAGAGGAACAAGGTCGTAAGTTCGCGGATTATTTTGAATATCAAGAAGCCATTTGCAAAATTCCCTCCCATCGGGCCTTGGCACTTTTTCGTGGTCGGAACGAAGGAGTGCTTAAACTAACCCTAGATACGCCGCCCGCTAGGGAGCAGAGAGAAGAACATCCCTGTGAATTCATGGTAGCCAGGCATTTCGGGATTGAGGAGCAAGGGCGGCCTGCCGATGCCTGGTTGCTGCAAGCTGTGCGCTGGGCTTGGAAAATAAAGCTTTATCCTCGTCTAGAAGCGGATCTTAAATTACGCCTGCGGGAGCAGGCAGAGGAAACGGCTATTGATGTCTTTTCCCGGAATTTGCGCAGCCTCCTATTAGCTGCTCCGGCGGGCTCTCGTCCAGTTTTAGGGCTGGATCCAGGCTTCCGCACGGGTGTGAAAGTTGCCGTCATCGATAAGACTGGGAAGCTACTAGAAACCGCCACGATCTATCCCCATCCACCCCAGAAACAGTGGGATGCTGCGATTAATACCCTCTCTAGCTTGCTACAAAAGCATGGGGTTGAATTGGTTGGTATCGGCAACGGTACGGCATCTCGGGAAACTGAACAGTTGGTGGCGGAGCTATTAAAAAAATTCCCGCAGTTTGAATTGCAAAAGCTGCTGATAAGCGAAGCGGGAGCTTCTGTATACTCTGCTTCCGCTGGCGCGGCTGAAGAATTACCGGATCTTGATGTCTCCTTACGAGGTGCTGTTTCCATTGCTCGCCGTTTGCAGGACCCGTTAGCGGAATTAGTTAAAATCGATCCCAAATCTATTGGTGTTGGCCAGTATCAGCATGATGTCAATCAGCCCCAATTAGGCCGGGCACTAGTGAGCGTCGTGGAAGATTGTGTTAATGCAGTGGGGGTTGATATCAACACGGCTTCTCCAGCCCTGCTGTCCTATGTATCCGGCTTTACTTCAACGGTAGCCCGCAACACTGTGGAATACCGCGATACGCATGGCCCCTTTGCTTCCCGCGAGGGTCTCAAGGAGATTCCCCGTTTTGGAGCGAAGACATTTGAGCAGGCGGCTGGCTTCCTGCGTATCAGAGGAGGGAATAATCCGCTTGATGCCTCGGCAGTCCACCCAGAAACTTACCCTATCGTGCAAAAAATCATGGAAGAAACTGGGCATGATATACATTGCTTGATTGGTCATACGGATTTTCTGAATTCCCTTGATCCGGCCTTATTCGTTGATGAGCAATTTGGCTTGCCTACATTTCAAGACATCCTCAGGGAACTTGAGAAACCAGGGCGCGATCCTCGTCCCGCCTTTAAAACCGCAGTATTTAAGGAAGAAATTCAAACGTTGGAGGATCTCAAGCCAGGAATGATCCTAGAAGGCGTGGTCACCAATGTTACTGCTTTTGGTGCTTTTGTGGATGTAGGAGTGCATCAAGATGGGTTAGTGCATATTTCCGCCTTGGCAGACCGGTTTGTCAAGGATCCCCATGAGATCGTTTCGGCGGGGGATATCGTGAAAGTGAAAGTTCTGGAAATTGATAACGTTCGCAAGCGGATTGGTTTAACCATGCGATTAGGCGAGATGGCAGAAAAACAATCATCCCAGCTTACAGCCAAAGAGCCCATGAAAAAACCTCGGCATAGTAAAGCTAAATTATCGCCGGCTGCTCAAGGAGGAGGGGTAATGGCAGAGGCCTTTTCACGGGCAAAAAAAAGCACTTAGTTTTTTATAAGTGCTTTTTAAGTTTTATTTCGCTGCAAGCAGCTTATAGCCGGGAGGAGAAAATACTACCCACTCTCACCAAAACTGGTCCGGCAAAGATTAAGTGCTGGCGCAAAATACCCGCAGGCTGCCTTAGCGTGACTTAGGTTATCGCTCTGACGAAGGACAGCCCTCCATCTGATAAATATAGTATCCGTGTTGCTTGATATGTTGCTGCACTTTGGGGTTAGCAGCTTCACTGTGGCAATAATTGCAAGATTCCTGTTGGACATCTTTTGTATGGATACCAATGCTTTCAAGCCATTCTTTGGCATATTGCCGTGCCAGTTCTCCCTGCTTGCCTGTAGGAAGAAACACATCGAAATGCAGCCGTTTGCCTTCTGTTGTCGTGACGTAGGTATCAAACACATCAATTTGCATGTAATGATTGCTCCATTTGTAAATAAATTGGCATTCGTTGCTTATAAGTCTAGTATCAATTATACGGAAATGTGCAATAGCAAGCTATATGGGGCGATATTTTCCTGCAAGGTCTTTTCCTGCTCAATTAAGTGATTTATTGCTGTAATTATAACAAATAATTATAATAAATAATTTTTTATTACTTTACATTATAAGGCGTGTTTGTTATTTTTCTGCCTTAATGAAGGCTTATCGCCGGAATCATCACGATTTTTTAGCAAGTCATAAGAATTACTTAGGAGACACTGACATAACTCGCCATGGGACACGATTTATTTAGTACTCAAAATAGTATTTTTACCGAAAAACAGGCGGAATATTTAAACCGCCTTATCCCTCAGCTTTCTCCTGAACAAATGACCTGGCTCAGCGGTTATCTTGCTGGTTTTAATGCGGCCCAGCAGGGAGCCGCGAGTGTGGTGCAGCCTACAGCAGCCCAGCCACTAACGGATTCTGGTACTGCTGCTCGGACTGCTACAGTATTATTTGGTTCTCAAACAGGCAATGCGGAAAAGCTTGCAGAAAAGCTGTGCGGCCAACTGTCCCAGGCAGGTTGTGTTCCTACATTACAAGATATGGGAAGCTACAAGCCTCGACAGTTGAAGCGGGAGAATTACCTTTTCGTGATCGTGAGTACTCATGGCGAGGGTGATCCTCCGGATAATGCCGAAGCATTCCATGAGTTTCTTCATAGTAAAAAAGCGCCTAAGCTGGATGGTCTTCAGTTTTCGGTTTTGGCGCTTGGGGATAGCAGCTATGAGTATTTTTGTAAGACTGGGCAGGACTTTGATACGCGCTTGGAGGAACTGGGAGGAAAGCGTTTCTCGCAGCGGGCAGACTGTGATGTGGACTACGATGATGCCGCTGATGCTTGGATGGATGGGATACTGCAAACGCTTTCCGAGCGGCTCGACACGCCGGCGGTAGCAGCCGTCAGCTCAACAGTAGCTACTCAGGCCATAGCTTCAAGCTATACGAGAAAAAACCCTTTTTCTGCGACCTTATTAGAAAACCTCAGAATTACGGGGCGGGGCTCTAGTAAGGACGTTCGACATATCGAGCTGTCCCTGGAAGGTTCGCAGTTTTCATTTGAGCCTGGGGATTCCCTGGGTGTTGTCCCGAGCAATTGTCCAGAATTAGTGGCTGAACTGATAGAGGTGTCAGGGCTTGATCCCCAGGCGATTGTTACCGATGGCAAGGGAGAGAGCAGCACGTTGGAAGACGCTTTGTCTCATGGCTATGAAATCACTACGATTACCCGGCCATTCCTGGAAAAATATGCTACCTTTGCTGAGTCACGAGAACTTGGCAGGCTGCTACAAGAAGAAAATCGGTCGCAACTTCGAAATTTCATCTATGGCCGGGAAGTCATTGATGTTATTCGTGGTTTTCCTTTGCCTGGAATCACGGCCGATCAATTTGTCGGTTTGCTGAGAAAGTTGCCACCACGGCTTTATTCTATTGCTTCCAGCTACCAGGCTAATCCCGATGAAGTTCACCTGACGGTAGCGGTGGTCCGCTATCAAAGTCATGGGCGCAGTCGTAAGGGCGTGGCTACCACATTCCTTTCCGAACGGGTTTCCGAGGATGGTACAGTGCCCGTTTATGTGGACAGCAATAAAAATTTTCGCCTTCCGGAAGATCCCAATGCGCCTCTTATTATGATAGGCCCAGGAACTGGTGTGGCGCCTTTCCGTGCTTTTTTGGAAGAGCGGGAAATTATTGGCGCCACGGGAAAGAATTGGTTATTTTTTGGGGATAGGCACTTTCATACTGATTTTCTTTATCAGCGGGAATGGCTCGATTACCGCAAAAAAGGCCTGTTAACCCGAATTGATGTGGCTTTTTCCCGGGATGAAGAGAAAAAAACGTATGTTCAGCACCGGATGCTTGAAAATAGCCGTGAGTTATATGCATGGTTAGAGGAAGGTGCCTATTTTTATGTCTGCGGCGATGCTGAGTATATGGCGCCCGATGTCCATGAGGCGTTGCTTGCCATTGTGGAAAAGGAAGGTTGCGTATCCCGCGAGAAAGCGGTTGAATACATGAGAGACCTGCAACAAGGCAGACGCTATCAACGAGATGTATATTGACGAGGTTTGGGGCAGTGACTCACGATTTGCAGCAAAAAAGCAAGCTTAGCGCGGTAGAAAAGATTAAGGCAAAGAGCCGCTATCTGCGCGGGACAATTAAGGAAGGCCTGGCCGATCTGGCAACGGGTGCGGTCGTGGAGGAGGATACTAAACTACTTAAGTTTCACGGCACCTACCAGCAGGATGACCGGGATTTGCGTACGGAACGGATGCGCCAGAAGTTGGAGCCGGCCTATTCATTCATGGTGAGGGTTCGGATGCCAGGCGGGGTTTGCTCGCCGAAACAATGGCTGCAACTGGATGAGCTGGCGCGCAAATACGCCAATAATTCCCTGCGTATTACTACTCGCCAAACTTTTCAATTTCATAGCGTGGTCAAGCGCCATCTCAGAAGTACTATTGCGGGAATTAATGAGGCGTTATTAAGCACCATTGCTGCTTGTGGCGATGTTAACCGTAATGTGGTCTGTCACAATAATCCCTATCTTTCCCCCCTCCACAAGTCAATTTATGACTGGTCCAAGCGGTTGAGTAATCATTTCTTGCCTCAGACCCAAGCTTATCATGAGATCTGGATGGGGAAGGAAAAGGTAGCGGGTACATTACCTGAAAATGAAGAGCCGATTTATGGTGAGACTTATCTTCCCCGTAAATTTAAGATAGGCATTACTATTCCGCCGAACAATGAGATTGATGTTTTTTCCCAGGATCTCGGACTTATTGCTATCGCAAAAGGTAGTCGCCTGGTTGGATTTAACATTTGCGTGGGTGGTGGCATGGGTATGACTCATAGCGAACCATCAACCTATCCCCGCCTGGGAGATGTCATCGGTTTCTGTACCCCTAACCAACTGCTGGAAGTGGCTGAGAATATCCTCAAAATTCAGCGCGATTTTGGTAATCGTTGTGACCGCAAGCAAGCGCGGCTGAAGTATACGATTGATAGCCGCAGCATCGATTGGTTTAAAGCTGAGCTTAACCAACGGTTAGGTTGGGATTTGGAACCGGCGCGCCCATTTCATTTCGAAAGTAATGGTGATCATTTTGGTTGGGTCGAGGATTCAAAGGGCCGTTGGCATCTTACGCTATTCTTGCTAAGCGGCCGTATCAAGGATACGCTGGATCAGCCTCTGATGACGGGTCTGCGGGAAATCGCCAAAATCCATAAGGGAGATTTTCGCCTGACTACTAATCAGAATTTGACCATCGCCAATATTTCCAAAACTAATAAGCCGCGCATCGAGGCTTTACTGGAAAAATACCGTATTCCGATGCCCGAACGGTTTAGTCCTATCCGCCAGCATGCCATGTCTTGTGTGGCATTGCCTAGCTGTGGCTTGGCTATGGCTGAAAGCGAGCGTATGTTGCCGGGGTTTCTGACTCGGCTGGAAGCCGTGGTGGAGAAAGCAGGGCTTGCCGATGAGCCGATCACCCTTCGTGTGACCGGCTGCCCAAATGGTTGCAGCCGACCTTACATAAGTGAAATCGCGCTGGTGGGTAAATCCCTGGGACGTTATAATCTTTATCTGGGAGCGGGCTTTGCTGGCCAACGCTTGAATAAGCTCTACCGGGAGTCTCTGACAGAGGATGAAATTATTGCAACGCTGACTCCTCTTCTTGAACACTATGCCAAAGAAAGGCAACAAGGCGAGCACTTTGGGGATTTTGTAGTCCGGACGGGTTATGTCGATGAAGTCAGAGAGGGTCGGGAATTCCATGAAGTTCGGTCGGAGAAGGCAGTACAAAGCGCTTAACGGAAAGCCGACAGGATAGAGGGGTTGGCGTTCTTCAGATCTATTCGCTATCATTCCCTATTTATAAAATAACTTACTAGGAGGAAGCGTCATGGCATTACATATCGGCGATGTCGCGCCGGATTTTACGCAAGAGTCCACCATAGGTCCGCTTCACTTTCATGATTGGATTGGCAACAGTTGGGCGGTGCTTTATTCCCATCCTGCCGACTACACGCCAGTATGCACCACGGAGCTAGGTACCACCGCCAAGCTAGCGGATGAGTTTAAAAAGCGTGATGTCAAAGTGGCGGCCCTAAGCGTTGATGATGTGGATTCCCATAAAGGGTGGATCAGCGACATTAATGAAACCCAAGGATGCCAAGTGAATTTTCCTATCATTGCTGATGCGGATCGAAAAGTATCCGAATTCTATGATATGATTCATCCCGGCGCCAGCGAGACTGTGACGGTGCGCTCAGTTTACTTTATTGATCCTAACAAGAAAATTCGCGCTGTCATTACTTATCCCCCGAGTACAGGGCGTGATTTCGGCGAGATCCTGCGGGTTATCGATTCTCTGCAATTGACGGATAATTATAGCGTGGCGACACCAGTAGATTGGAAAGATGGAGATGATTGCGTGATCGTTCCATCCTTAAAAGATCCGGAAGTTCTTAAAGAGAAATTCCCCAAGGGCTACAAAGAAATTAAGCCTTATCTGCGCATGACTCCTCAGCCAAATAAGTAGTTTTTACCTTGGAAAACGCCTGCTCTTTTAGCAGGCGTTTTTGTTTTTAATTTAAAGATAGTGAGTAGTTAGCCAGCCGTGCCAAACCTTATCCTTTGGAAGGACGGGAGGATATCAATGCTAGTTTTATGGTTTGCATTTCGGTCGCCGGCCTTCAGAAAGTGCTTGTTGATAGATATCCAGTGCTTGGGGTAAGTGTTGTTCTAGTTCGCTAATGCGGGCTTTTTCAGAGGGATGGGTGGATAGAAATTCAGGTGGCTTGCGTCCGCCATCGGCTGCCAACATATTCCGCCACAGTTGAATACTTTGACGCGGATCAAAACCAGCCTGGGCCATGTAGCGTAAGCCAAGGATATCTGCTTCGCTTTCTTGAGCACGGCTGAAAGGCAAGATAATCCCAACTTGGGCGCCTACCCCCATTAGGGCCATGAGCTGTTGTCCGGTAGCGCTGCCAGGAACGCCCGCCAATGCTTGAATGAGTTGAAGGCCAGCTTGGGTAGCGTATTGGGTAGACATGCGAGCATTGGCGTGTTCGGCGATGACATGGCCAATTTCATGGCCAATGACCGCCGCAAGCTGATCAGCGTTCTCAGCTACTGAAAGAAGACCGGTGTAAATGCCGATATGGCCTCCCGGCAAGGCAAAGGCATTGGCCTGGTCGGCTTTAAATACAGTTACTTCCCACTGCTCCCCGTTCTCAAGAGGAGGGACTAGCGGCGTGATAGCATTGGCTACACAGCGTATATAGCGGTTGATTTGCGGATCTTTTGAAACAGGTGTTTCTTGTTTGATTTGTTGATAAGCTGCCTTTCCCATTTGCGCTATTTGGCTAGAAGGGAAAAACTCCAACTGCGACCGACCTGTGGGGGAGGTAGCGCAAGCGATCAGCAGAAGTAGGGCTGATAGGCTTAAAAGAACGTTTTTGTTTGAGTTGTTCTGCATATCAGGCTCCGCGAAGTAGGTAAAAACTTGACTTTGATAAATACCTGCTCGATCTTCTATGTGTCAAGTCATCCCGAATGTCCTATCCTTAATAAGAAATACTATATTTTTGACTCAAGTACGAGCGCACTCCGGGCTGCCGAAGGGTTAAGTAACCTGAATTTGCTGTTTCCCATGATTAGCGCGGTTTCCGAGTTGGAAGAAGCCATCCATATAGTACGGCGGGCCTATGAAGGGCTGGTAGAGGAAGGTGTTCGGGTTACTTGGCCTCGGGTGGGAGTCATGATTGAGGTGCCTGCCGCAGTCTATCAGGCGTAAGCGCTGGCACGGCGGGTAGATTTTTTTTCCATTGGTACTAACGATCTGGTTCAATATCTACTGGCGGTTGATCGCAGTAATGAGCGGGTGGCGGAATTATATCATTCCCTCCATCCGGCTGTTTTGGCGGCCATTCACGCAGTAGTTAAGGCGGCTCGCCGACACCATAAGCCCGTTAGCGTGTGTGGTGAGATGGCGGGAGAAGCCACGGCAGCTATATTATTACTCGGTATGGGGATAGATAATCTCAGCTTGACCGCTGGCGATTTACCCCGGATTAAGTGGATAATAAGAAATTTTAGCCAACAGCATGCTAGGGACTTGCTCGCTCGAGCTTTGCAGGAGGAGGAACCCGAGCCCATCTATCGAATGTTATGCCAGGCGTTTGATAGCCGAGGGTTAGGGGGGTCTAGTACGGGTAGGAAAAGGAGGTTGACTGAGTACCCTTGCTCGCAAGGTATTTTCGGAGGCTCTTACAGTAGCAGAACGCGGTTATGGTCCAAGGGGTGGACCGATTACTGCTTCTTGTCTGTCACCGTGCTCCCTGGTGCAAATCTTACGGATTTCTGGTGCCGCGCTCGGATCGGGGAAAGCTTGAAACGGATGCCCGATAACTTCTATTTTTCCGTCTCACGCAATAAGGCCCAAGAGATTTTTCGCTGATGACTCTTCCGGGATTAGAGTCCCTCCGGCAGAAGGTAGAGGACTCCACTCAGTTTATCAACTGGCTCGCCGAGAAGGTGCGCACCAGGAATTGGGTGGCACTGCTCATGCTCTGCTTTGTGGCTGCTGCGGTCTTACTCAACCCCGTTTCAATCAAGGCGCTTTATCCTTGGCTGATGGGCCAGGACCTGCCCGAGGATTTCTTGGACGGGTATCCGTGGGCTTATGGGGTACTGTTGATCGCACTTTTTTTGAGCGCCCTGATCCTTGCTATTCGAGTCAAGGCCCGCGAGCAGGAAATCTCCACCCATTGATCTCAGCGAACGCAGCGCCATCAAGGGCCTGTGGTCCTTCACCTATGAAGATGCCGACCTTTTTAAGCGTCTGGGACGAACCGACAGTCTGCGTAAATGCCTGGATAATGTCACCCACCCGGACTTTCGTTTCGGGGTCCTCTCTGGGGAGTCCGGCTGTGGCAAAACCTCTTTCCTTCAGGCCGGGCTCTGGCCCGGTCTGGAAAGCCGGGGCTTTCGTTGCCTCTACGTCAAATTAACCGAGCGCGACCCTCTTGCGGTCATTCGGCAGGGGCTGCCGCAACAGACAGAGATTCCTCAAGCCCCGGTGAATGAGCTGGATTTCCCTGCCATTCTCGAGGCGACCGCCGGCGGTGAGCCGGCGTCCTCCGACAATAAGGGGGTCGTGCTGGTGCTTGATCAATTCGAGCAGTTTTTTGTCCACCAGCGCTACAAAGCCGACCGCCAACCGTTTCTGGAGGCTTTGGCCGCTTGGTACCGCCAATCCGGGCATCCCGTCCGGCTCCTAATCAGCATCCGCAAAGATTATGTGGGCTACCTGTATGAACTTCAGGAAGCCATGGGCTATTCGCTCGGCCCGAATGAAAGCTTCTATCTGGAGAAGTTCGAACCCCGGGAAGCCGCCAGCGTGTTGCGGGTGATGGCGGAAACCGAAGCTTTGGGGTTCGATGAAGGGTTTGCGCAAGAGCTCACCGCCCAGGAACTGGCCAGCCCCCGGGATGGATTGGTTTCCCCGGTCGATCTGCAAATTCTGACCTGGATGATCAAGGCCCAAAAAGGGGCCGAGCGAAAAGCCTTCGATCGTTCCACCTACCAAAAGCTCGGCGGGATCGAACACCTGCTGGAGCGCTTCCTGCAACAGGTGCTCCAGGCGCGGGAAACCGAGGCGCGCCGACAGGCGGCGGTCAAGGTGTTGCTGGTCTTGGTGGATCTGGAAAGCAGCACCCGGGCGGGAGTCCTGACGCTGAGCGATCTTCAATGCAAGCTTTCCGGGTTATTGAGGGCTGAAGAGGCCAAGGAAGCCGTGCACTGGTTGTCGCGGGGGGACATCCGGCTGGTCACGGCCAGACACCAGGAAAAGGAATCGGGCTATGAACTGGCCCATGAACGTCTTATTCCCGCCTTGCGCCGACTGGCCGGTAAGACCTTGTCCGAGGCCGACAAAGCCAACCAACTCTTGGACCGGCGGGTCAACGAATGGATGGGGAATCAGCGCGCCGCGCGCTATCTGCTGCGTTGGCGGGAATTGAGGCTCATTCAAAAACAACACCCCTATTTGGTGTGGGGGACCAAGCGAGCGCAAAAGGAAGCCTTGATTGCAAAGAGCCGACAGCGCCGAAACGGGGGGTTGGCAGCGGTCGGGATGGCGGCGGTTATTGCCGTCTCCCTTACGACCATGTATTACAGCGACCGAGGACAGATCTGGTTAATGGAGCGGGACTTGCGCTTCCTGGCGCAAAAAACCAGAGACCCGGCGCTGCTGAAAAAGAGCGCCCTGGCTTTTTTCGCCAGAAATCATGTCCAAAAGGCTTTGGAGGTGGTGGAGCGTATTCGATGCCCGCAGGACAAAGCTCGTGCTTTGCAGGCGTTGGCCGAGGCCGCAGGGCAACTTGAGCAATCCGAGCAGGCGGTGGCGTGGCTAAAGGCTGCGGGAGAAGCCGCCACCGGGATTAAAGATTCCGGGGACAAAGCTCGTGCTTTGCAGGCGTTGGCCGAGGCGGCGCTGAAACTTGAGCGATCCGAGCAGGCGGTGGCGTGGCTGAAGGCTGCGGGAGAAGTCGCCACCGGGATTGAGGATTCCGGGGATAAAGCCAGGACCTTGCAGGCGCTGGCCGAGGCAGCCGCTAAAGCCGAAAGCTGGCGGCTGGCCCGTGAAATAGCGGATATGATTCCGTCAGTTGATGGGCGTATTCAGACGTTCTCCCAAATTCTTATGATTTGGGCGGAAAAAGAAGCTTTGCCTGCTGCCAAGAAAAAAGCAGCTTCTTAAGTAAAGCCTTGATGTTGAGTCCCCGGTTTGACTGAAATTTTCATACTTTCGTGTCTTTAAATGATCGGTCATTGACTCAACCAGCTCCCTACTTCGGTAGGAGACGTTACTCGCGAATTCTGGGGTATGGGTAGGTGTTACCTCAGCCGGTAAAGATAGGCACTTTGGGGTGCATTCCTAGCTCCGAACACTGCGCCAGGGGGTTAAACAGTACGGACCGGTAAAACGGGCAGTGCTTCCTCGATGGATTGACCCGCAAGGGTGGGACAAACCGGGAGATAACCGAGCGAGGGAACCTTAACCCGCGTAAGCGGTGGCTCGTAAGAGCAGGCGAAAGCCAACCCTACTTTCCGCTAGCCCAGGGCCTTTGTGGTAATCTCATAAACGTCTTTAGAAATCCGGAGTGACTTAACGATGTGTTCTAATTGCTCCTTCATTATTATTTGCCGGCTTTGATCGTAACGCCGCCAGAGATTAAAAGTGCTGGCTAAACGGGCCGCAATTTGCGGGTTAAGCGGATCGAGTTTAAGAATATAATCCCGAAGAAAACGGTAACCTTCACCGCTAGGATCATGAAAGCGAACTGGATTTCCCTGGCAGAAAGCGCCAATAAGGGCGCGGACTTTGTTAGGGTTAGTTAGTTTAAAAGCAGGATGCTGGGTGAGTTTTTTAACGATAGCAAGTGTATCCTGGCGCCGCGAGAGGGCTTGGAGAGAAAGCCATTTATCCATGACTAAAGAGTCGTTTTTCCATTGGTTATAAAAAGCTTGGAGAGCGATTTTTCTCTCGGAACTTTCGGTATCCGCGAGGCTAGAGAGGGCAGCAATGACATCGGTCATATTGTCGGACTCGTTAAATTGCTGAAGGCAGCGGCTTCTAATGTCTGGCCCATCCAGCGTCATGAGATATTCAAGACAGATATTGCGCAGCTTACGCCGGCCTATCTCTTCAGGAGAGGAGTGATAGGGACTAGTACCGGCTAGAGATTCGTAAGTGGTGGTAAAAGTACCGTGCAGGGCTTCAGCAAGGCCGCGCTGAAGGAAACGGCGCGCTTTATAAGCGGCCTCTGGATCGATGACTGCCATAAATTCAGCCAGATAATGCTCAGAGGGTAACGTTAGAATTTGAGCCACGAAGGCTTGGTCTGATTCGTCGCCCGCTAGGATTTTTTCAATCGTATTGGTAAAGGCAGGATCTAAAATAAGCGGCTTTCCTTGTTGGTGATCTTCCACCAGTCCCAGAAGAATTTTGATGGCCAGTTGTTGGCCTGCTTCCCAGCGATTGAAATGATCCTTGTCATGGGCAAGAAGAAAACAGTATTCCTCATTGCTAAGGTCCAGATAAAGTTTGACCGGCGCTGAAAAACCACGTAATAGGGACGGTACCGGTTTAAAAGGAACATTTTGAAAAACAAAGGTTTCTTCTGTTTGGCGTAATTCGAGAACGCGGGTACCGGTAATTGCTTCCACCTCTCCGGCAAGTTGTAGGGGAAGATCCTGGCCTTCAGCATCGAGCAGGCCGACAGCCAGGGGAATATGAAAAGGCGCTTTATGGGGTTGCCCCGGTGTAGGGGGACAGGTCTGTTTTACCTTAAGGGTATAAGTAGATGCTTTGGGATCATACACGTTACTGATTCGCAGTTCTGGTGTTCCTGCTTGGCTATACCAAAGGCGGAACTGAGAGAGATCGACATGATTCGCCTCTTCTAAAACTTGGACAAAATCGTCAGTGGTAACGGCCTGACCGTCGTAGCGTTCGAAGTAGAGATCAGTCCCCTTGCGGAAGCCCTCCGTACCTAATAGACAATAAAGCATACGTACAACTTCGGCACCCTTTTCATATATGGTTAGGGTATAGAAGTTATTAATTTCCACGTAGGAATCCGGCCGTATGGGATGGGCCATAGGTCCAGCATCTTCACGGAATTGATAGCTACGCAAGCGGTTGACGATCTGGATACGCTTGACGGCGGATGAGCCTTGATCGGCGCTGAACTGTTGATCACGAAAGACTGTAAAACCTTCTTTGAGGCTTAACTGAAACCAGTCCCGGCAAGTGACTCGGTTACCTGACCAATTATGAAAGTACTCATGGGCGATCACTGCCTCGATATTTTCATAATCCGTGTCGGTAGCCGTTTCCGGTTTAGCCAGTACATATTTGGAATTGAAGATATTAAGACCTTTATTTTCCATAGCGCCCATGTTGAAGTCATCCACGGCAACGATCATGTAGATATCCAAATCATATTCCCGGCCATAGACCTCCTCATCCCATGCCATGGCTCGTTTAAGGGAGTCCATGGCATGGTCGCATTGATCCCGGTTATGAAATTGTACATACATATGCAGTTGGATTTTACGGCCTGATCGAGTGATAAACTCATCCTCGATGCGGGCTAAATCGCCAGCCACTAAAGCAAATAAATAGGAGGGTTTGGGAAAAGGATCTTGCCATTTGGCAAAGTGGCGGCCAGTATCCCGTTTGCCTTGAGCGATCAAGTTGCCATTGGAAAGTAGTATTGGATATTTTTTTTCATCCGCCACAATGGTGGTAGTGTAACGGGCCATCACATCGGGACGATCTAGGAAATAGGTAATACGGCGGAATCCCTCTGCTTCGCATTGAGTACAGAAATTTCCGTTTGAGGTATATAGTCCGGAGAGAGTGGTATTATCCTGAGGGTAAATGCGAGTCTCGATTTCTAGGGTAAAGCGATCCGGGACTTGGAGGAGGGTAAGCGATTCCGAATCTTGATGATAATCCTTCGTGCTTAAAACTTGACCGTCCTGTTTAATTGAAAGTAATTCTAGCTCTTCGCCATTCAAGACGAGAGAGGAGGAATCGGTCTTTGAGCGGCGGGAGAGTGCGAGCCGGGAATGAACCGTTGTGTGTTTTTCTCCGAGTTCAAAATGCAGATCAATAGTTTCAATATAATAGTCAGGGGCTTGGTAGTTCTTTAAATAAATAGTTGGAGGGGCTTTGGAGGCTTTAGTTTCTAGCATGAATTTTTCTCCTAAGCTTGTTTATTAAAGAGGCAGTTATACTGTTGGGCATAAGAAGGAAGGGGCAAGATAAAAAATCTTGGAGCAAGAGCGAATGGAAGTCATATCTAATTTCTCTAAAATACCCCTTATCCTGGACTTAATATCTGGATGTGCATGGTAGGCGCAAAGCCTAGAAGCTGAGCAGCTTGGGGCATGCTTCTATTACCCTCCAAGGCACAGAAGTTAAATAAAACTACGTTAAAATATTGTTAACTGCAGTGAGAAATCGTTGCATGTCTTGTACGGAAATGGCACCCATGGTGGATATCCGGAAGATTTTGGCTACTAATCCTCCTTGCCCAGCGTAGATGATGAAGCCTTGTTGTTTGAGTTCATCGTGTAATGTCTCGTAGTCAATATTCGGCGGCAAATGATAGGATCGTAGGACGCAAGACGATGATCCACGGGGTAACAATGGTTTGATATCCATTTGCCTGAGTCCATCGGCAACTAAATTAGCTAAGTGGCGATAGTGTTCTCCTCGGGCCTGCCAACCGCCAGCGTCGGTCAATTCATGCAAGGCTTCCGATAGGGCATAAAAACATTGGATGGCTGGCGTGAAGGGGGTATTTCGCCGATCCTGCTCTTGGCAGTAGGTTGCTAAATTTAGATATAGGCTGCGGCAGGGAGGAGGTGTGGGCAGGCTATCCCGGCGTATTATGACAAAGGCGGCACCTGGCGCACCGTGCAAACATTTATTAGCAGTGGCTGCTAAGGCGCTGATTCCCCATTCTTCGAAGGCCAGAGCCTCAGCACCAAAGCTGCTGACGCCATCGGCTAGCAATTGGGCATTGTACCGGCGGCAAAGTGCGCCAATTGCCGCCAGATCATTGAGTCGTCCGGTAGTGGTTTCGTGATGGACAGCAGCCACATGGGTAATGCAGGTCTCCTCTGCGAGCATTTGTTCTAGTTGCGGGATATCAATTTCGGCTCCCCAGTTATGGTGCAGGGCAGTATGAGGGATGCCATGAATTTGAGCAATTTTGGAAAGCCGCTCTCCATAGATCCCATTTTCAATAACTAGCAGTTTTCCTCGATCTGGAACTAGGCTGCTTATCATGGCTTCCATGGCGGCGGTGCCGGAGCCACTTAGCAGTATGGCTGCCCAACGTTCGGGATCAAGCCCATAGATAGCCAATAGTCGCTTCCGGATCTGGTCCTGCAAATCGGCAAACTCCGCTTCCCGATGGCAGAGATCGGGTTGCAGTAAAGCTGCTCGGACTCGTTCGCTAAGATTAACCGGACCTGGATTGAGTAGAATCATGGAATCCTCTTTAAGTGGGCTATTAACCGAGCTTTAGTCTCTGGCGGAGCTAAGGGGGGACGGGGTAGATCCGCGGGAGCTCCCGGGCGGGTTTTAAGTTGGGCAAAACGGGGACCGTTAGAATCGGGGATCGAAAATAATTCATCCAGCAAAGACAGGCTGTTTCCTTCCAGGGCCAAGGAGTAACCGCAAGCCTTCGCTACCTGGGCAAAGGAGAAGTTGTTGGAAACTGTTGCCTGGGCTCCCGTGGAATCATGAACTTCATTGTCCAGAAGGATATGGATTAAATTAGAGCCGCCGTAGGTACCCACTGTTGCTAAATTGCCCATACGCATCAAGGCGGCGCCATCACCATCAATGACCACTACCTGTAAATCCGGGCGGACTAGGGATAAGCCTAAGCCCAGTGAGGAGGCGCAGCCCATAGAGCCCACCATATAAAGTTGATTGGGCCGATCCTCAAGGGCGCATAACTCTCGGCCCGTGTAGCCTGTGGTAGCAATGACCACGGTATTTTTTTCCGGCGTTCGGGAAAGCAGAGCAGCTAAAGCCTCGGAGCGGGAGCAAAGAGAACCAGCCTGGTAATAGCGATGTAGTTCGTTATTTTGATGGGTGACGCGTTTGAGAACTTTACTGCCGCTTGCACCATAGGGGGCTACGGAATCTTTGCGCATAATAAAGGCGTAGGGGCGCTCTGCTTGGCGCATATATTGGTTGGCCCGCCCCAAGGCTGAGTGGATTTGCTTGCTTTCCAAAGGAAAATACTCCCAGGGAATGTCCATGGTTTCCAGCAGTGAACCGGTAATTTGTCCCATAAGCTCATGTTGAGGTTCATCTTGAAGCGTTGGGTCCCCTCTAAGGGTAATAATGAGGAGTATCGGGATATGGAAGGTATGGGTCAGGGAGGTCAGTGGATTAACGGCATTACCGAGGCCAGAATTCTGCATCATGGCAATAGCTGGCTGCCCGCCTAAATAGGCACCCGCAGCTAGCGCTACAGCATCACCTTCATTGGCCGAAGAAACATACGTTAAATCGTTGCGCTCGATAACATAGTTAATAAAAGGAGTGAGGAAGGAGCAGGGAACGCCTCCATAACAGCTAAACCCGCCTTCGCGAGCACCGTCGATAAACTCATGGGCTTCTATCATGGGAATCCTAATTATTGATGACCGTGGGCAAAGTCGCCAGCGCGAGTTAGATCCTCCATGTTGTTTACATCCAGCCAATGGCCGTTAATGTAGAGAACCTTGATAGGATGGCCGCTGGCGACCAGATGATTGAATAAATCGGGCATTGCAAGTTGGGGAAAATTCTCTTGTTGCCGTAACGCTTGGAGAGCATCGAGTAGCCATTGGCGTCCTTCGCCCGCGACTCGTACCATGCCGATCCAGCGACCGTGGGATTGTTTACCGAGCTGCTCTTTTTGCGCCTCAATGCGAAGGAGGTCCACATCCTGGCGGAACAAGGAACGGTCATCGGGCTGGGAGCAGAAAGCCACATCCCGGATGTCATCCTTCATGCCAGGAGAAAGGGCAGAATCCACCACGACCACAATGTTTCCTGGCACGTGGCGCAAATCATTTAGGATATAGCTGCGGAATAGCAGGTCGCCATAGGTAATGATGGTATCTTCCGTTAAGCTCTCAAGGGCACAGGCAAGGGAGGATAACTCACTGCTATGGCCGTAGTCTGGATTATGAATGAGGGAAATCCCTTTGACATCAATAGCTTCTGGTTTATAGCCAGTCACTACCGTGATGCGATTAATGTGCTGGCGTTTAAATTCGTCTACCAGGCGGCGTAGTAGTGGGATGCCAGCCACCGGCAGCATGACTTTGGGGCGTTCTTGAGTGAGGCTTTCCAGCCCTTTGCCTTGGGTGGCTCCCAACACAATCGCTCCCGTCTCGGCTTCTGGGGCAGTGCTGTAGCGGCGTTCAGCAGCTAGTAATTCTTCGGCTCCTTGGAGACGGAAGATTTCACTGACCGGTGCAACCCGATCCTCAATGTTAACCAGGGTTTGCGTGGCATGGATTTCCCGCGCCACTTGGGCCATCGCGGCCGCTGCGGCCCGAATTAAATGATTGGCCCAAATGACGGTGCTGATGCCCGCCTTGCGGAATACCTCGGTGGGCGTGCTGTAGTATTTAGTGGGGACAATAATGAGCGGTGCCCGGTTTCCCCATTCCCTGGCGAAGGCCAGAATCTCATCGGCTTGGGAGAGCTTACTGTGGATTAAGATGGCATCCGCGCCAGCCCGATGGTAAGCTTCTGCGCGGCGCAAGGCTTCATCCAGCCCCCAGCCCGCGATTAAAGCTTCGACTCGTGCCACGATGGAGAAATTCGGATCGCTTTGGGAATCTTTCCCAGCCTTGATCTTGCCGCAGAATTCGTCTATCTCAGCTAAAGGCTGGCGCTCGCCACCAATGAAGCTGTTAGTTTTAGGAAAGATTTTATCTTCGATACAAACGCCGGCAATCTCCCTTTGTTCTAGCTTTTTCACCAACCGGCGCAAGTTATTAAAGTTTCCATAGCCTGTATCGCCATCCAGGAGAATAGGAACGGTAGTAGCGTCGGACATAAACTCCAGCATATCCACTATCTGGGTCCAGCTAGCCTCATTATTGTCCCGCACGCCAAACTGGGAAGAAATAGCCAGGCCGCTGGCCCAAATTCCCTTAAACCCGGCTTCTTCAGCAATTCGGGCACTGAGGCCATTGTGGGCTTCCAGTAAAAACTCCGTAGGTTTAGATTCCAACAAAGCCCGTAATTGGGCAAATTTTGAAGGTCGGTCTTTAAAAGGTTCAGCCGCGGGCAAGGGTACAGTGCTCATATCAGGGTCAATATTTTTGGTGTCAAGAAATTTAAATGTTAGCGTTTGGTGCAGACGGCTCTAGGGACTGTAAGTAGGGTAAAATGCTATTATTAGCCTGCTGGATATCTTCCGGAAAATCAATTTCTATCCAGGGCAATCCGGTGATATCCTCGATCCCAAAACGCTCCGGCGTTGCTAGCAGCAAATCCCGCACGGCCTCTTCATGGGGTGCCTCTTGGTGTGCTTGATCGAGGTAGTGTTGGCACCGGTCAGCGAGTCGGGAGGCCATTTCTTCCGCGAAGCGAAAGAAGCCTACCGACTCGCCTATTGTATCGTAGTGTAGTTCTGCTGGGATCTGTTTACGAAATTCCACCAGAAGCCCCTTCCGAAGGCAGAGTTTGACCGGTTCTTCGCCAGGTTCGAAGTCGCGGTCAAGTAGAAAGCAATTGCTGTGGGGGGATTGCAGGAGGCGTTGCCCTAGGCGATAGTCATAGAGCACATCCGCATCCATTAATAAAATCTCTCCCCCGGCGCGGAGTTGATCCCGCAAGGACCATAAGCTGACGATGCTGCCTGCATTAAAATCAGCATTATATACAGTTTGTGGGCGAGGGAGGAATGCCAGTCTATCGAGTGCTTGTTCCACCTGCTCAGCCTGATAGCCTACCGCAATGGCGATATCTTGAACGCCTAACCGGGAAAGGATGAGAAGGTGGCGCTCAAGTAGGCTGTGGCCGCCGAATTCCAGCAAGCATTTGGGTTGGTTATGGTGATTGGCAAGGCGTTTGCCGCGACCGGCGGCTAGAATAAGGGCGCGCATGGTTTGCTAGCATTCACTCAATTTATGGCGCCAGGAGAGTAGGGCCTATCCTTGCCACTACCGTCCGTAAAGTGGCCCTTGCAGCCTGAAAATACCTTGCAAGTTGCCATAAATCAAGCATTTCCCAGGGGCGCTTAAGCAGGTTTGCCAGCAAGGGGAATAGCTGTAACTGCCCTTTGCTATCCAGGGCCTTTAGAGCGGATGGGGGCAAGGCAGTTTGAGCCGGATCGGCTATCGCCCGGATCACCAAAAATGGGACACCGGCGCTAGCTGCCGCTTTGCCCACGGCTGCGCTTTCCATATCCACCGCCACACAGCCTGTTTGCCGATAAAGGCGGGCTTTTTCCTCTGGCGAGGAGAGGATAGCTTCTGTGTGCTGGAGGGGTGCGCTGGATAAGAGTAATGTTCCTTCCAATCGCTCTAAAAGGGATTGCAGCCAGCAGGGATCAGTGCCGTATTGCTCTCCATTGAGGAGGCGTACCTGCTCTGGTAGAAGCAACACTCCTGGTTTCAGGTGAGGCGCTAGGCCACCCGCGACTCCCCAGCTAATTAGCGCTTTGGCGCCTGTGGATAATAGGTTTTCGGCAGCCCGGTGGGCCCGTTCAGGACCGATACCGGAAAGCTGCAAATGAAGTGAGTCCGACAAAACAATCTTATCGCCAGGGCGCAGCCGCTGTTTGGCAAGGCAGCCGCCTTCCGCTGGTAAGGCGGCCACCACGCCGGTCCGCGTAGACGATAAGGGTAGCGCCACAGTCGTTTGGCGGACCGCTTTGCGAGCGTTTGTGATCAACACTGCCGATTAAGATGGTTGCGATAGCGGGCGAGGGCCCACAGGGGGAAAATTTTATCATAGCCATGGTATTTAAGATAAAACACTCGGGGAAATCCTGGCGCATTAAAGGCTGGATGGTCCCACAGCCCATCCTCTTGTTGAACCTGCAGGAGGTAGGTAATGCCTTTTTTAACGGCCTCGCTATTGGCTTCCCCTACGGCCATGAGGGCAAGCAGGGCCCAGGCGGTATGAACGGGTGTGCTTTCTTGATAGTGCCCCGCAAGTGAGCTGTCGAAGTACGAGTAGTTGTCTTCACCCCAGCCTCCATCTAAGCGTTGAACTTGTTTCAGCCACTCAACCGACTTCCGAATAAATCCTTCTTGGGGGTCGATACCCGCCTGCTCCAAGGCGGTTAGGATGGACCAGGTTCCATAAATATAATTGGTGCCCCAACGGCCAAACCAGGAGCCATTAGGTTCTTGTTCCTGGCGCAGATAATCGAGGGCGCGCTGCAAGGGTTCTGCATATTGGGGGGCTTTTAGACGCCCTAGCAATACGATGCAGCGGGCAGTAACATCAGCAGTGGGAGGATCGAGCAGCGCCCCATGATCGGCAAAGGGGATTTCATTTAGATAATAATGGGTATTATCTGCTTCGAAAGCAGCAAATCCGCCATTGCGAGATTGCATCCCGCAGAGCCAATCGCTGGCTCGCCCTATAGCTTCCCCGTAGTGCTCCGGGGTTGCGGCTTGATCCATGGCCCAGGCTACGAGAGCTGTATCGTCGAGATCAGGGTAGTAACTATTATTATACTGAAAGGCCCAGCCACCGCCTTTAAGGTGAGGGTGTTGCTCCTGCCAATCTCCAGGCTGTTCCAGAATTTGCCGTTCCTTGAGCCAATCGAGGGCGCGGATGACCGGTGCCGTGGTGTGCCCGCCCTCGGTTTCCTGGAGGGCCAGAGCAGCTAAACCCGTATCCCAAACCGGTGACAGGCAGGGCTGACAGGAAGCGGAACTCTGCTCTTCTATCACCAGATTCTGAAGTGCTTTTTTAGCCTGAACCCGCCTCGGATGATCCGGGCTATAACCCAGCAGAATCAAAGCCTCATGGGCATTGACCATGGCGGGGAAAATTCCCCCGAGACCATCTTCTCCGTTTAAGCGTGCGGTAAACCAGGTTTCCGCTTTTTTGAGGGCGCGGCGCCTAAGCATCGATGGAATCAATGGCTCCAGCAGGCGGGCCGTGCGTTCCACCGAAAGTAAAATTTTGTTGAGGCGGGAGCGTACCGGAAAATAGTGACGTTCCTGCTCCGGTGGAACAGTGAATAACTCTTGGACATGCACATTCCGGGGGTTTTGGGCCTGCGCCTTAAGGCTGTAAAGAATAGCCAGGGGAACCATAACTGTCCGCGACCAATAGGAGACTTTACTCAAATGGAAAGGGAACCAACGGGGCAGGAGCATGATTTCCACGGGAATGAAAGGAACTCCACGCCAGGGAATCTGGTTAAACATAGCCAAGGCAAGGCGGGTGAAAACGTTCGCGCGGGCGCCGCCACCCTGGGCGAGAATGGCTTCGCGGGCCCGGCGCATGTGGGGCGCATTGGGATCATCCCCGGCCAATTTTAGGGCGTAGTAGACTTTTACTGAACAGCTAATGTCCAAGTCGCCCCCTTCGTACAGGGGCCAGCCCCCATGGCTGGCTTGCTTGGCGCGCAAGCGAGCGGCGAGTTTACGCTCGATTTCCAGTTCCAGTTCGCCCGTGAAGTGAGTCCAAAGAATATACTCAGCAGGGATGGTGCAGTCTGCTTCCAGTATAAAGCACCAATGGCCATCTGCCTGCTGGAGTTTGAGTAAAGCATCCCGGGCAGCGGTGATGGCTCCACCGAGCTCTCTAGGGCGAGTATCTTGGTGTAAGGTTTCAGTGGCTGGTGCGGCGGTGGCAATATCTATGGCGCCGGCTGATTCCGGAGCTTGTCGAAGTGCGCGGGTCATAATGCGATCCCCTTGGGTTTATTAATTCCATCAAGCCTATTTCTCTGATGACGCTTGCGGCGCAGATATTTGTTTACTGTCGTTGCTATTTGCCTCTAGTGGTATAAAAGGCACACCTTTTGCCGCAAGTTTAAATAGGAATGTTAATACCTTATCGTGATTTGCTGCAACACTTGTTAAGAGTATTGTTGCTTTTACGCTACGACGGGAGATCTTGACTTCCCGGCTAGCTGAAAAATTCCGGCGCCGATGGAGCTTGCGTAATGTCAGCATGGCAAGGCCAATAGCCCACAGACAAAAACGTCGGATACCTCCTTCTTCTGGAGGAATGAGTAGAGTATAGGTTAAGGCGTTGCGGAGATGGGCATGGGTAATGCCAATGAGGTGTTGGAGGCCATCGCCAAAGGTGGATTGATAGTGGCCGGGTTGAAGGTTATCCAAATTAAAGCCCGCTTGTTCGAAGATAGTGCGGGGCAACCAGCAGATTCGCCTTTTTCGATCATCCCAGATGTCCTTGAGAATATTGGTCATTTGCAAACCTTGGCCAAAAGAGACCATGAGATTGCGCAGGGCTTCGCGGTTGCGGTTGATCCCAGGAGAGTAATCGCAAAAAAGCTCCGTCAGCATTTCGCCGACGACGCCGGCGACAAAGTAGCAATATCGGTCCATAGCCTCCATATCGGCTAGACCCCGTAAGCTGGCGGTATTCTGAAAGTGAGGCATACCGTCGCACATAATGCGCACGCAGCGTTCTAGGGCTGCGCGTTGGCGGGAATTGAAGCTGTGGGTAATGCGGATAATCCGCGGCGTATTTCGAATGAGTTCCCGTTCGGCGGCTAGGGTATGCTCTGATAGTAAAGGGTAGAGGGCGTGGGCAAAAGCCTCAGCCGAGGATTGCCCTGCGACTACCGTAACGAAGTCGTTGGAAAAGTTTTTTTTCTGGGTGGTGCTGAGGGTGGGTTCATCCTCAATGGTATCGGCTATGCGGCACAGGAGATAGCCATTAGCTACCACCTCTTGCAAGGGGGAAGGGAGCTGGGGAATAGTAAGGGCAAAGGTACGGGAGACGCCAGGAAGAATATAATCCTGGTAGTTTTTGTCGGTTGAATCGTAACTAATATGATAAGAGCCCATCATTTTGGCAAGGAGGCGCTGTTATTTTCCTGATTGTTATTGAGAAATGTGGTTGCGTGTTCCGAAACTTAATATTACCGGAATGGCAAGGGTAAGTCTCCATGGAGGGTATAATTTAAAGAAAAAAGATATTTTTTCTTCCGGGGCTTTCCAGAGATATTATACGATGTTTTTTCTCAACCATGATAAGCGGCTGCAGCGGCGTAGAAGCATTAAAGTGCGAGGGATAGGGTGTAACCTCGGTATGCCGAGGGGTCCTAGCCTGATAGAGGCGATGATTGGATGACTGCTATTAAGAAGCGCCGCCGAAAACCAAATGGCGGCCAGCCAGAGAGATCTGCTGGAAAGGCGGTAGCCGATCAGCGGGTTTTCCTAAAAAAGCTGGCTTTAACTACGTTGCTTCTAGGTTTGGTGGCTTTAGCCTGGTTGGGTACCCTCAGCCAATATGGGGAGGATTATATTGACCGAGTCTTTACACAGGCGCTGACTACATTTGCGGTAGCGCGGGCCTTGAATGGCGTAATTTCCGTGGCCCAGGGCACTAAATTGGCTGTTGAGCCGGCAGGCGTGGGAGCGAATTTTGCCCTGGGGGAAGTGCTCGATCCCATCAATGATCTTATCGAGCGTTTTTCCTGGGTTATGCTGGCTAGCACCACTGCCTTGGGTCTGCAAAAGCTGTTGCTGGAGATGGCAGGTTGGTGGGGAATACGCATTTTTCTGTTGGGCTCAACACTATTGTTTATGGTCTGCATGTGGTGGCCATCCCGTATTTATGGGCAATTTTCTCCCTGGGTGACGCAATTATTACTGACAGCCTTGCTCCTTAATTTCGCCGTGCCTACGGTGACTTTTTTTAGTGACCAGGTATTTGAGGATTTTATTAGGGAAAAGCAGCAAATCTCGATGAATGCACTAGAGCAGGAGAGTCAGGAGTTCAAACGAATTGAGGAGTCGTTGCCAACTGAGAAAGCTCGGATAAAGGAGCAGACCTGGCGGGAGAAATTATCCCAGTTAATGGGAGGCATGCGGGAATCCTTGGATTTCGAGGCGGAGATTCAACGGTTAAAGGTAAAATCGGAGGAAATTGCCGAGCATGTGATTGCTTTGATTGTGGTGTTTGTTTTACAGACGATTATTCTTCCCTTGCTGCTAATTTGGCTATTACTGCGGGCTATCAGAATAATCCAATGAGCTTGCCACAAATCAGTCTTGCCTCCGGGACATACAGAGCAAGCCTGTTTAGGTGAGCCAGGAGAGGAAACCTCCCCTGGCCCGATATAGTCGAGGCTTAGCCAACAAATGCGCGGCGGGGCTCGGATACTTCCGTTGTCTCCTCTCCCTTAAGGGCGGCTAGCATGGTATCAGCATCGGAAACCTGGAAGGGATCGGTGGGGCAGTTATCGGAGAAATCAGGCTCCACGAATAATTCTTCAATCTTTCCATCATCTACCAGCATGGAGTAACGCCAGGCACGCATGCCAAAGCCAAGGTTGCTCTTATCTACCAGCATCCCCATCTTGCGGGTAAATTCGCCATTGCCATCAGGCAGCATTTTAACTTTTTTCGCTTCGATATGGCGGCTCCATTGGAACATGACAAAGGCATCATTCACCGAGAGGCAATAAATTTCATCTATCCCCATGGCCTTGAATTCATCATAAAGTTCTTCATAACGAGGCAAGTGGTTAGATGAGCAAGTTGGCGTGAAGGCCCCGGGTAGGGAGAAAACAATTACCTTCTTGCCGGTAAAAATTTCCTTGCTGGTGATATCCTGCCAGCGGTAAGGATTGGAGCCTTCGATGGATTCATCTCTGACCCGGGTTTTAAAGGTGGCGTCGGGAGCATATTCAATTCTGTGCATGTTCTACTCTCCTTAGATGCGTGGTGCTTGAATAAATCACCTGCGATGCCTTTTAGGCGTAATAGCGACGGCATCCAGATGAATGAGCGATTTTCTTTTAAGACAGTTAAATATCTTAATTAACCATAGCTCATGAGATACTTTCCAGCAAATCTTAGACGAAAAGCAAGGGAAAGGGTGATGTTGCCTTTCCTCAAGTTACGCTACTTGATAAAAATAGTTCTATTGAGGGGCGGACTCTGTGCCTCTGCTATCCGCTATCTTAATTTTAAGGAGCAGGCTATTGGGTAATTTAAAAAGGCGGCGATTCGTTAGGGTGAAATGCCTGCTGGGTCTTCTACCACCAAAACCCATAGGGCCAACCGTAATAGCCATAGAAATTGCCATAAAAATAGGGGTAAGGTCCGTAGAACCAAGGGCTATTGTAGTAGCGTCCATAATCGTAATAATCGGAGCGGGGCTGCCAGAGATAGGATGACTCCACGGTAATGACTGGAAATTGGTAAGGAAATTCACCGATAGGGTGGGTCTCTACCCCGCTCACAGTACCAAAGATCGTCAAGTCCTGCTTGACGCTGTAGATGGCTGGATCAAGAAACTCCTTGAATCTAGCGATGAAGCGTCCCTCGCTTTGACTATAATCCTTGGGTCGCCCCTCGCTATCGAGTTGATGGGAAACCACCTCAATGGAAGTTTCGGATTTGCCGTTCTTGATGGCGGCAATGGTACCGCCCCATCGCACCTGGGTTTCCATATAATGGTTTACATCGGCACGAACTTCCGCCACGCTTGGGTTTTCCGGAGGGGGAATGCGAATGACCACCGGTACCTGGCTTGCGCAGCCGATCTCCAATAGTCCCACAAAGACTATTCCTATTTTCCAGTTTAGAAGCATCTTTCGAATCAACATGATCTTCACCCAAGCCTATAAAAATAGTCTGCCTTGTATAAAAATAGACTATTTATGAAGCCGCATACATAGTCGGAAGCGGAAGATGTTTTACCCAAAAAAAGGAAGACCTTCGCTGAGATGGCTCCGCTTAGATATTAATCCCTATCGCGCCATTGGCGGCGGTTGATGGCATAGCCGGTTATCTGGCCAATGAAGGGCAATCGCAGCATTCCCGGCAGCCAGGCACAGTGGCGGAGGTCACGAAAAGTATGGATACCAATGTCCATAGTTTTATGGCCTGCACGGGGTTGATCGCGATAGGTGCCAAGTAGCCGATCCCACCAGGGCAGGTTGAAGCCAAAATTGGAGTTGGTTTCATCGTCTTCTATGGAATGATGTACTCGGTGCATATCGGGGGTCACCAAAAACCAACGTAGTATTCTATCCAACTGGGTAGGGAGATATACATTACTATGGTTAAACATGGAAGTGGCATTCAGCAGAATTTCGAAGATGATGACGGCTGCCACGGGTGGCCCTAGTACCGCAATGGCGGTAAATTTGATCCCCATAGACAGCACTATTTCCAGGGGATGGAAACGGACCCCCGTGGTCAGATCAAAGTCGAGATCGGCATGATGGACTCGGTGGAGTCGCCACAGGGCCGGTACGGCATGGAACATGACATGCTGAAGCCAAATAGTAAAGTCCAGTATCAGCACCGAAAGGGCAGCAGCCAACCAAAGTGGGAGTGGATAGATATTGAACAGACCCCAATTCTGTTCGGAAGCAAGCACTGCCATACCTGCCGCAGCAGTGGGAAAGAGCCACCGTAAAAGGAGAGTATTAAAGAATGCCAGAGCGAGGTTGTTCAGCCACCGTATGGGGTTGGATACGGAGAGTTTGCGCCGGGGAGCAGCGAACTCCCATAGTGCCATGAGGGCAAAAATGCTAAGAAAAAATCCTAAGCGAAGAAGTATCTCCTGAGAGAAGATAAATTCACTCAAATTCGTCATCCCGTTGTGGTATTCGTTTCATCTAAATCAACTTGAACATAATGTCGTGATTTAGCGGCGCCTCTTGGGTCTGTATTTTGCTATCTAGTCCTACTCCATAGCCGCTTTATCTGCTTGATATGGAAACCCATTACAATTCGTAAAACCCCCGTCGCAACGAAAGCACCACCTAGCCTAGCAGAACGCCGAAGAACAGTACGGTGACAACCGTAAGGGTCACACTCATTCCAAGCGCAATCGTTCCCAATACTATGAACAATATGCCCAAGGCTAATAACCAGCCCCAGTGTTTACCCAGATCTCCGAATACTCTCTCTATTTCGGGAGCCCGCTCCTTGGTAAATGTCTTGCTCGTTATTTCAGTCATTTTTTCCTCCTATCTGTTTAATGAGAAATGGTTAGCGCAAACCTTCCAGATAGCCTTAATGAGTTAGCGTTGATGAGGAACTAAAATAGGATCTCCTTTTATTTTAATAAAAAACACAAGAAATTTGCCTTCTTTTAGTATTATTCACATTTTTCATCACCGTATGTATCTCAGCAGGGGTTTCATAAAATGTATCCCCAGAATTTAGCACTTTTTCCTTTTCGCTTTTTACCTGCATCATGATACTGCCCTCCAGCGCATAAACAAATGTATGTGCGCTATGCTTGTGGGGCGAGTTAGATTCACCTGGTTGAAGTTTAACGGTTAGCATTGCAATTTCCTGGTTATCAGGTAACGGTGGAATGTCTACATTGGAATTAAACATGGATGTTTAATGCCCCCCCTAGCGAGAGTGTTTGCCTGTGCGTGTCCGCACGCAGACAGGCGAAGTGAAACGGCGCCATCGAGAGCGAAGGCCAAAATAGATATTAAACTCATCTTTAATAATTATAGAGAAATCTTCTCCATATAACGCTAGTAGAAGGCTGTTGACGGTTGTTCTCTGACTTGACTATACTGGAACTGATCACCTCGGGAATATTGGTAATCCCTTAAGCAAAATCAATGTATCGTTTCCGCCGCTCAAAAGGATGGCTTAGCCTGTGGCTTATCGTCGCGGTGCTGGGGCATTTCGGCTTAAGTCACCCTGAAGAGTCTGGGTGGGTGCTTTGCTTTGGGGTAGACAGCCATGTGGCGGTGGAGCCTGCCGATCATAACCATTTTGTTCCGCCTACCTCGAATGGGATTTCTCTTGCTAAAGGGGACGTTTATACCCAGGGGCTAACAACAGGGGAAAGCCCGTGTCTGGACATTCCCGTGGTGAGCGAAGACCATGGCGCCCACAAGCCATTGAGCGGATCTCAACAGCCTTCCCTCGATGAAGGTCTGGCGGCGGTGGTACTAATTATCGCCGTTATTCTCTTCCCTCACACGATAACTAAACCAGTTTTTCTTCCCGATCCTTCTATTGTTGACTCTAGGCTGGTTGCCCTTCGTAGCGTTGTCCTTCTGAATTAAATCCTTAATTGCTGTGCTCCCGCGCCGTGTTTCCCTTAAGGGGGGATAACGGTGCCGTACTGCTTGCCTGGAGAACCTGCTTGCAGAACAGGATTCTCTCGCTGGAGTGCTCTTCCCCAGGCAATAAGGATTTTTCTGCTGCTCAACTTTGGATTAAAACTTGGACAATGAAAAGTAAAAGTGTATTCGCTGGGGTTAGCGTGATTTTGGTAGGGCTTGTTCTGGCCTGGCTTATCCTCCATCAGGAAGAAGAGTCACCTAATGGGCCTGCTGAAGGGGAAGCCCATGCCGGCCATGAAGAAGACGGAAAGGCTGAGGAACGCCACCGGCGGCACTTGATCCAAAATGGATTCGAGCTTGAAGTTGGGCTTGAAGAGGGGCAGGAAAGTTCCCCCCATTTTCGGGTTTTTGCCTATGAACAGGAACAGCTGATTAATCCAAAGTCCACGCAACTTGCTTTCCAACTCCAGCGGCCGGGAGAGGCCCCAGAGTTTATAGGTTTTCAGGCTGACGGAGAATCTCTACGTAGTACCCAGCCCATTGCTGAACCCCATATATTTAGGGTTCGAGTGGCAGCCGAGTATCAAGGCAAAACCTACCAGTGGAAATACTGGCAGGTGGAAGGGGGAATCGAATTACAACCGGGCGCTATTGCAGAGGCGGGGATTGGGATTAAGGTGGCTGGTCCCGCGCCCATTAAGACTACCGTGGCCTTCCCCGGCGAAATTCAATACAACCCCCGCCAAGTGGCCCATGTGGTGCCTCGGGTGGAGGGAGTCGTCACCGAGGTGCGCAAGTTCCTCGGCGATAAGGTGAAAGAAGGCGAAATTCTAGCGGTGCTGAAAAGCCGGGAGCTGGCGGATCTGAAAAGTCAATATTTGGTGACTCTTAAACGTTTGGATTTGGCTCAAGAAATTTTTGAGCGGGAAGAACGCTTGTGGAAGGAAAAAGTGTCCGCGGAACAGGACTACCTGGTAGCCAAAAAGGAGCTGGCTGAAGCCCAGGTGCTGATGGAGGCGGCGGCACAAAAACTCCGCGCTTTGGACTTTTCCAAGGTTGATTTGCAGGCTATGGATTCGGAAACCGGAGCGCTTTTTAGCCGTTATGAGCTGGAAACTCCTTTTAGTGGGGAGGTGGTGGAAAAGCATTTGGCTTTGGGGGAGGCCGTGACTGCCAACGCAAAAATCTATACGATTGCCGATCTGTCCACGGTTTGGGGCGAGATTACTGTCTACAGCAAAGATTTAAATCAGGTTCGGCGAGGCCAGGAAGTGACGGTGAAAGCGACGGATATGGCGCTTTCCACAGAGGGCAAGGTGTTTTATATGGGACCGCTGGTGGGGCAGCAGACCCGTTCGGCCAAGGCCTATGTGGAAATTCCCAACCCCCAAGGACGCTGGCGTCCGGGATTATTCATCACAGTGGAGGTCGTGCAGGAGAAAATCAAGGTTCCGGTAGCAGTGACCGCCGAGGCGGTTCAAACTTATCAGAATCGCCCGGTAGTATTCGTTCAGCACGGAAACCTTTTTGAGCCCCGGCCAGTGGTGCTGGGAAGGGGATCGGGCCAGTGGGTAGAGGTGCGCCAGGGGCTCTCGGCAGGCGAGCATTACGTTGCTAGCAACAGCTTCGTGCTTAAATCCGAGCTCGGTAAATCCACTGCCACCCATCAGCATTAATTCAGGAAGGAAGCTATGTTTGAACGGTTATTAAGATCCTCTATCGAGCACCGGGGATTGGTCATGCTGGCCATGGTGGGGCTGATCCTGCTGGGAATTTATAACTTCCAGCGTTTGTCCATCGACGCGGTGCCTGATATCACCAACATCCAGGTCCAGATCAATACCGCCGCGCCCGGCTACTCGCCCCTCGAAACCGAGCAACTCATCACCTTCCCGGTGGAGCTGGCCATGTTGGGCGCTCCCCGGCTCCAGGAGACCCGTTCGATTTCCAAATATGGGCTCTCCCAGGTGACCGTGATCTTCGAGGAAGGTACGGATATCTATTTTGCCCGCCAGCAAATCAACGAGCGCATCCAGCAGGCCAAGGGCCAGCTTCCCTCGGGCATTGAGCCCCGCATGGGGCCTATCGCGACGGGACTGGGGGAAATCGTTCTCTGGACCATGGAGGCGGAACCCGGGGCGCGCCAGCCAGATGGTAGTCCCGTGACCAGTACATATCTGCGCACCCTGCTGGATTGGGTGATTCGTCCCCAGCTTCTTACCCTCCCTGGGGTGACGGAAGTCAACAGCATCGGCGGCTATAAGAAACAATATCATGTGACCCCGAGTCCGGAAAAGCTTATCGCCTATGGGCTTAGCTTCCGGGACGTTATGACGGCCCTGGCGGAGAACAATCAAATGAAGGGGGCCGGCTATATCGAGCACCACGGGGAGCAATTCCTGATCCGGATTCCAGGGCGGGTTTATACGCTGGAAGAGATCCGTAATATCCGGGTAGGCACCTATCAGGGCATCCCCATCCTTATTAAGGACCTAGCGGAAGTTTTGCTGGGTAAGGAATTACGCACGGGTGTGGCCACGAGAGACGGCCAGGAAGCGGTCATCGGCACTGCTTTTATGCTCATGGGAGAAAATAGCCGCGCTGTGGCTCAGGCGGTGGGAGAAAAGCTCACTGAAGCCAATCGCTCCTTGCCGGAAGGAGTGGAAGCCGAGATTTTCTATGACCGGACGAACTTGGTGGACAAGGCGGTCGTCACGGTACGGAACAATCTGGTGGAAGGGGCGGCTCTGGTGATCGCCGTATTGTTTTTTTTGCTGGGCAATATCCGGGCGGCGCTGATCACCGCCATGGTGATCCCTCTGTCCATGTTGTTTGCCATCACCGGTATGGTATCGGAGGGGGTAAGCGCCAACTTGATGAGCCTGGGGGCCATTGATTTTGGCATCATCGTGGATGGCGCGGTGGTCATTGTGGAGAATAGCGTGCGCCATTTGGCGGAGGAGCAACAGCGGCGGGGACGGACGCTAACTCTTTCTGAACGCCTCAAAGTGGTGTATGAATCTTCCGAGGAAGCCCGTCGAGCGATCCTGTTTGGGCAGATGATTATCATGGTGGTTTACATTCCCATTTTCGCCCTCTCCGGGGTAGAAGGCAAAATGTTCCACCCCATGGCTCAGACCGTCATTATGGCGCTGTTTGGGGCCATGATTCTTTCCATTACCTTCGTCCCCGCCGCTGTGGCTTTGTTCATCGGCAAGCGGGTTTCGGAAAAGGAAAATTTCTTCATGAGATGGGGTAGCAAGGCCTATCTGCCCACCCTTGACTTTGCTTTGCATCACCGCACCTTAATGGTGACCTCTGCCGTGGTCATCGTGGCCTTGAGTGGATTGCTGGCGACCCGCCTGGGCACGGAGTTTGTGCCTAGCCTGGATGAGGGGGATATTGCGCTCCAGGTTTTGCGCACCCCGGGCACGGGCCTCCAGCAATCCATTGCCATGCAAGAGAAGGTAGAGCAAGCGTTCAACACGTTTCCGGAAGTAGAAACGGTCGCGGCCCGGATTGGGACGGCGGAGGTGGCCACCGATGTGATGGGGCCCAACATCAGCGATATCTATATCATGCTCAAGCCTCGGGAAGAATGGCCCGACCCGGACCGGCCCAAGGAGGATCTCATCGAGGCCATGTCCCAGCGGATCGCCCGGCTTCCCGGCGGCAAGTACGAATTTAGCCAGCCCATTGAGCTGCGTTTTAATGAGTTGCTTTCCGGGGTTAAAGCCGATGTAGCGGTCAAGGTCTTTGGCGATAATAGGTCGGTTTTGTTAGAGACGGCGGAACAGATCGCGGTTGTCCTCAGAACCGTGCCGGGGGCCTCGGATGTACGGGTAGAGCAAGTCACGGGGTTGCCGGTGCTAACCGTGGAGATAAAACGGCCGGAGCTGGCCCGCTACGGGCTCAATGTGGCCGATATTCAACGAACCGTCGAGGCCGCCATGGGCGGGGTGGCGGTAGGTAAAATCTATCAAGGGGATCGCCGCTTCGATTTGGTGGTGCGCTTACCGGAGCGATACCGGACGGATGTGGATGCCTTAAGGCGCTTGCCCATCCTTATTCCGCCAAGTCTTGGGGCTAGGGCTGGGGCTGCCCAGATTCCAGCTCCGGCTTATATTCCCCTGAGCACCATCGCCGAGGTGCAAATAAGTCCAGGACCTAACCGTATTAGCCGGGAGAACAGTAAGCGCCGAGTGACCACCACCTTCAATGTCCGGGGCCGGGATATGGGCTCCGTGGTGGCGGAAGCACAAGCCAAAATTCAGGCACGGGTGGAGATCCCGCCAGGCTATTGGATCGACTGGGGCGGCCAATTTGAACTGATGACCGAGGCGGCTGAGCGCCTGAGCCTTGTGGTCCCCGTTGCTCTGTTGCTCATCTTTATTTTTCTCTATAGCACCTTTGGCAATCTGAAAGATGGGTTATTGGTCTTTACCGGTGTACCCTTTGCCCTCACGGGGGGCGTACTGAGCCTGTGGTTGCGGGAAATTCCCCTGTCCATTTCCGCAGGAGTGGGATTTATTGCCCTCTCCGGAGTGGCGGTGCTCAATGGGTTAGTGATGATCACGTTCATTCGCATGTTGCGCGATCAGGGCTTGTCCCTAGAAGAGGCCATCCGCCAGGGGGCCCTTACTCGCTTACGCCCGGTGCTCATGACCGCCCTGGTTGCTTCCCTGGGTTTTGTGCCCATGGCCCTGGCCACCAGCACCGGGGCGGAGGTGCAGCGGCCCTTGGCTACGGTGGTCATCGGGGGGATCATCTCTTCGACCCTATTGACCCTTCTGGTATTACCCGTGCTTTACCGGATAATCCATTACAGGGAGTAAAGCGGGTCCATGGCGAATTATTGTGAGAATGAGTAGTTACGGGAAGGAAGTTTGTCTCCGCCGGTATTTGTTTTTTCGATAAAAAACGATGTGCTACACTGTTACTATGGGCACTGCTTTCACCCTCTAACATCTACAGCCAAAAAGTATAATGGTTTCTATGGAGGAATAAAAATGAGCGAAATTCGAAAAGAAATCCTGGCGGCTAACCAGAGCTATGCGGCCAACTTTGGCGATAAAGCAGACTTGCCCATGCCCCCTGGCCGCCATTTTGCTATCTTGACCTGTATGGATGCCCGTTCAGATCCAGCGCAATATGCGGGTTTGGCAGAAGGCGATGCCCATGTCATCCGTAATGCGGGGGGACGGGCCAGCGATGATGCTATCCGTTCCCTAGTTATTTCTTATAAGCTTCTTGGTACCCGGGAATGGTTTGTGATCCATCACACTGACTGCGGTATGGAAACATTTACCAATGAAGTTATGGACAAATTATTGTCTAGCAGCCTTAAGTCCGCCATCCTGGATGGTAGTGGCTGGCATGATAACGGGCCGGGACCCGGAAGTTCGGAAGGCAAATACATCAATTGGTTGACCATTAAGGATCAGACCCAAAGCGTGTTGGAAGATGTAAAGCGTATTCGCCATCATCCTTTAGTCCCTGGGGATCTTCCTATTTACGGTTATGTCTATGACGTCAAAACAGGTAAACTTATAGAGGTGCCCGAAGCGACGGCGGCAGGAAAAGTAGTTTAAGCTAAGCTTGTTGGGATGATGGGGGCGGCAACTCTCCTATCTTTGTTAAAAATGCAAGACTTTCTAATAGTTTTCGGCCTTGCCTTGTTGCCCGCATTGGGGAATTTTGTCGGCGGGCTGTGGGCGGAATTTCTTCGAACCTCAGAACGCGCCCTCAACCGGGCGCTCCACGCCGCGGCCGGTATCGTCCTTGCTATCGTCGCCATTGAACTGATGCCCGAGGCGCTGAAAAGTATCTCCCCCTGGATGATTGCCTTGGCCTTTGCCCTGGGCGGCTTCGCCTATATGGCCCTGGAAGCGGCGATTGAGTATTTGCAGAAGAAAAAAGGAAAGAATAGCTCTGGAAGCACGGCCATGTGGATGCTCTATGGGGCGGTGGCTACGGATTTGTTCAGTGATGGCCTCATGATTGGTGCCGGTTCGGCTGTTTCACCCAGTATGGCGCTTATTTTGGCGCTGGGACAGGTGCTGGCCGATGTTCCGGAAGGGTATGCCGCGATCGCCAATTTCAAGGATAAAAACATCCCCCGTAGACGGCGGTTTTGGCTTTCCGCTTCTTTCGCTTTGCCAGCGCTAACCGCTGCCACTCTGGCTTATTTCCTGCTTCGTGACCAGAATGAAACCCTAAAAATGGCGGGATTAGTTTTTACGGCGGGACTGCTTACGGTAGCCGCTGTGGAGGACATGGTTTCCGAGGCTCATGAAATCGCGCAAGATACGCGCTGGTCGGACTTTTCCTTCATTGGTGGCTTTGTCTTATTTATCCTTGTTTCCGCCGGTTTCAAAAGCTACCTGATAGAAGAGCCTGAATCTGCTGTAGCGGCCAAAGCAGGGGCGGAGGCGCTACCGGCGCTTTCGGTTTCCGAAACAGCCAAGTCTGGGGAAAAAGAGTCTCTCGTAACGCGCCTCCAGGAACGTTCCCGCGAAAAAGACGCCGACATGATTACTAGGCTTCCTCCTACGTCGGCAACCAAAAAATCACAGGAAAAGCGTGCGTTAACGTCTAGGCTGCCGAAAAGGTTGGTTGTCCAGCACGGTGATACCTTGTCGCAGATCGCGGCGCGTCTCTATGGCGATCCTGCTCAATGGCGACTCCTGTATGCGGCCAATCGGGACAGACTTGATAATCCTGATTTACTCAGAGCAGGAATGGAGCTTGTTGTTCCCCTTGATTCGGAAAAATAGAGCGATTAGCTCCGCATGGTTTTTTCTATTAGGCTCTATTAATAAATGGAGAATTACAACATTGGAATACAAAGTGCTCCTCACAGTTTTTGTCGCAGTCTTCATTGCTGAGCTTGGCGACAAAACTCAATTAGCCACTATGTTATTTGCAGCAGATAAAGAGGTAAGTAAGCTCGCTGTATTTATTGGGGCCTCGTTAGCATTAATTGTGGCTTCAGGTATGGGTGTTCTCGCTGGCGGCATCATTTCGCAATATATCAGTGAAAAACATCTGCATTACATTGCTGGAGTTGGGTTCATTGGCATCGGCATATGGATGCTTTTAAAAGCATGAGCGCCTAACAAGGCAAATTCACTCGGACGGCAAAAAAAGCACCGCTCCTTCGTCGCTCTGCTTTTTTTGCCGCTGGTGATCTGCGGCGGTATTTTATCCAATAAAATTACTTCACGTACCGATGGAACCGCACTTCCACCAAGCCATCATAATTCCCATCGGGTGCTAGTTGATAATGACTGATACCTTGATGGGCTGCGAACACGTTATCTTCGTACCAAAGAGGCACATAAGGCAGTTGTTCCAGAAGGCGTGCTTGTAACCGGCGGTAGAGATTGGCTTGCTGGTTTTGATTGTCTGTATTTCCCGCCCGTTCAATTAAAAAATCACTTTGAGGATCGTTAAAATGGCCTCGGTTCGCCCCTTGAGGTGGAGCCGACTCGCTATGAAAGATGTAATGAAAGGCATCCGGCAATTTAACGCCTACCCAGGATAGGCTATACATTTGGAAACGCCCGGCCTTAATATCGCCGTAAAAGGTTCCCCAATCATAACTTTGCACCTCTACCTGAATGCCCACTTGTTGCAGTTGATGCTGAATAATGGTGGCCAGGCGAACCCGGAAAGGATCGCTAGAGGTCTTATAGCTAACGCGGGCCGGAGAATGGGCATTGAAGCCAGCTTCCTTAAGCAGTTTCCTGGCCCGCTGGGGATCATAGGCGTGCGGGGGTAAAGCCGGGTGGCCTGCCCAATGCTCGGGCGGCAGCAGGGCCTGAGCTGGCCGGGCTGCTCCTTTAAAAACATAGCGAATGATCTTTTGACGATCCAAAGCATGGGCGATCGCTAAACGCACTTGAGGTTGGCCTGTTACCGGATCATCGAGATTAAATCCTAGATACGTAAACGTATTCCCCCGACCCCGTTGCAGGGAAATTTCCTCCTTATCTTCCAGGTAAGCCACCAGCTCCTGGGGAAGATCGTTTTGCAGCATGTGGATCTCCCCACGGAGTAATTTTAATACCCGCACCGTGGGATCGGGTACATGAACAAATACAAACCCCTGTCTATCTCGTCGCCGCTGGAGTATCAATCGGCCCTCTTCCGGCCACGCCTTAAAGCGAAAGGGACCATTGCCTACCGGAATGCGATTCAAAGGGTGACCCACAGCTATTAGGGAAGCAGGGATTATCCCCAGGGTAAGCCGCCCTGGAAACAGGGAATCAGGTTCTTTCAAAACGAAGTCAATGGTTTCTGGATTGGGCACCGCAATAGACTGCACTTTATCCAAGGAAGCTAAAAAAGGCGAGCCATTATCTGGATCAAGTACCGAGGTATAGGTCGCTTTCACATCCTGAGCGCTAAGCTTGCTGCCATCGTGAAAGCGAGGACGATCAAGCTGTAATCGAAACCGGTAGCGGCTCGGAGACAGTTGTTGCCAATGGGCTAAACTGGGGATGGGCTTGCCGCTGGCATCCAAATCAACGAGGGGTTGATACAAGAGGCGGGTAATACGGGCTGAGGCGGCATCCGTGGCATAGCGGGGATCAAGGGTAAGGGGTGAAGTTGCTAGGCCAAAACGTAGCGTATTTTTGCCGTCAGGGCCGGGAGCGCACCCCATTAGTAAAGCCACGGCAACCAGTAGACCTAAAGTAGGCCATATCCGGTTCATGTTTCTCGTTTGGGTAAAACATTGTGCATGTTTCTGAGGCTCATATCTCTAGTATCAAGTTCCTCTCTAGCTTTTTATCCGTCGTTTTCGGCGATAGACACCAATTGCATAAAATATAAGTGTAATAGTGTAAGCGATTATGATCTGCACCATGAGAATCGATTCTGTAAGATTTGGAATATCCATAAGCACGCTCACAAAGCGCAGGTTAAAAGTAACTATCACGAAAACAGTCAGTAAATATCTGGTATTACCGAGAAGCGCCGAGCAGGCCGATAATAGCAATGTAATAAGAGAAATAATTATCCCTGCACCAGATACCAAACTAACCGGAATGGCCAAAATTGATACTACTACTGCGATCAAGCCGATAGCCTTAAATATCTTTTCAGCAATGGATAAATTTTCCAAATTTATGTAACCTTTACAGGAAACATGCTAGCCGACACACATCACTGCCGGCTAGCTGTTTATATGTAATCCTTGATTTTATAATCTAAAAGCGGTCAGTCGATTATACTCTCAGCCAGGCTTGTGAGGTCATCTTACAAAGATTAGTGAGTGCTCAACAATGAATGTATATGGAACAAGAAAGTAGCTTCACAGGATTTATAATTGCTTTCCGACAACTACTACACTGCTATTAACGCAAAGTACAAGCCAGGATATATTTTCTTTTTTAGTTCATGGTGTTATGCTAAATACGCCGCTTCAGCAGATTCTTGATTTTTAGTCATTTGCCTGATTTACTGCGGCATATCCCGCAATTTAAGGAATCTATCGCAACTACTAGAGCGTTCTTTTCTTTCTATTTTGGAAATTTCGGGTTACTGGAGGACGATGGTTTTAAGTAGTTACGTAGGACGGGAAAGCGAAAGTGTTTCCTTGTTAGGAATTACTTACTGAGAAGTTTGGAGCACGGCCAGGCGGCCAGTGTGTTGCCTGACTGATAAGTGGACAGCCTCACCCGCTAGAGCGGGAGCCTATACAGGATAAGCAGCTTAAAGAAAGTTTAAAGTGGGTACGAGTCTCAGGGCCTTCTCAGACTATTCCGAGTAACTAGATTGAGTTGGCAGGAAGACGCTTAGGTAAACTTGCTATACCCCTGACAATCCACAAAAAACCATTGGGGATTCTTATCATCAAGGCGCAGGGCTACTAACTGTCCTCCCCAGACGCAACCTCCATCCACTGCGAAAACAGACCCTTCGTAAGAGCCAACTTCCAAGGTAGCCCAATGGCCAAAGACAATGCGTTCTCCGCGGCTTGCTCGATGAGGCACCTTAAACCAGGGCATCAAGCCGCTTTTGGTTTGAGCTCCCGGAGATTCTTTAAATTTCAGGAAAAAGCGTCCTTTAGTGTCACAATAACGCAACCGGGTTAAACAGTTGCTAATCGTCCGTAGGCGGTCCCAGCCTTGTAGATCATCTTTCCATAGCTTTGGTTTATCGCCATACATATGGGCTAGAAAATCCCGCCAGTTTGGCCCCTGCAAGACCGCTTCCAGTTCTCTGGCACAGGACTCTGCCTTGGTCATATCCCATTGGGGAGGTAAGCCAGCGTGAATGAGCGTTATTCCTAGCGTAGTATCCCGATGCAACAAGGGAAGGTGGCGTAACCAAGTTATGAGTTCCTCCCGATCCGGCGCCGAGAGAATAGCAGCTAAGGTATCCTTGGAATGGAGGGGGTGGAGGCCCGCAGCTACCGCCAGTAAATGAAGGTCATGGTTGCCCAGTACGGTAATTGCTCGCTTTCCCAGGCTATAGACCAAACGCAGGACTTCTAATGACTTAGGTCCCCGGTTGACCAGATCGCCGGCAAACCAGAGTTGATCAGCCCGCTCATCAAAATGAATCTTTTTTAATAACTGCTGGAACTCATCGTAGCATCCCTGGATGTCGCCAATCGCATAAATAGCCATATCGTCAATGCAGAGAACCTGGCATCGCTAGGGTGAAAGCGGCGATCTCGGCATCGAAGGTGACGCCATCTTCTCCTACCATGCCATAACAACCATGCATGGCGCCTACCGGCGTTTCAATCATGGCCCCGCTGGTATAGCAAAATTGTTCACCTGGTTTGAGAGAGGGCTGCTCGCCTATGACCCCTTGCCCCCGAACCTCTCGCACCTGACCCTCCCCATCGGTAATGATCCAGTGCCGAGTTAGCAACTTGACGGCAATCGTTCCCAGATTATGAATAGTAATAGTATAAGCAAAGACGTAACGGGCTGCGGCAGGGTCGGATTGTTCCTCGATAAAAGTTGTCGCTACTTCTACTATTATCTTATAAGGCTTGGGTTCTTCCATAAAACAAATATTATCTAAAGTATCAACAATTCTATAGTTGCTCATAAGCTAATCTTCTTGCTAATCGCGAGGCTCCCAGCAGGCCAACTTTGGACTCTAATATGACTTTGACAGGGATCTGCCCCATAAGCTCGGACAGTCGTCCTTTGCTTAGAAAAGCCTCCATAAATCCGCCCGCCTGCAAGCGCTCGATAATTTTGGGTGCGATACCGCCGGCGACAAAAAGCCCCCCCCGCGGCAAGCAAGTCAGGGCTAAATTGCCCGCTTGTGCGCCATAGATTTGGATCAGTAAATCTAACGCTTGCCCCGCTAATGGGTCTCCATGCTCCAGAGCGGAGCGGCTGATGGCCGCTGCCTGATCGCCCTCGCTCAACGCCTTTTTCAAGGCCGGGCTTTCAGCCATGCCGCTGGTTTCCTTCAAAAAATGGTAGAGCGTGACTAAGCCGCCGCCTGATAATACCCGTTCGTAGGAAACATGGTCTAACTGACGAGAAAGATAAGTCAGCAATGCAATCTGGAGTTTTCCCTGAGGGGCAAAGTCTACATGACCTCCTTCAGTAGGTAAAACCTGGTAGTGACCCGTTTGCTCCTGCCATACGAGCAATGCCTGTCCAAGCCCGGTCCCAGCGCCAATAACCGCCTGGGGAGCGGCGGCTTCCGGCTTGCCTGACTGGAGTATTGCGAAATCGTCTGGCGTTAGACCTTCAATGCCATAGCCGATGGCCGTGAAATCATTGATTAAAACCACTTGAGGCAGCTCGAATGTTGCCTCCAAATGTGTTGCATCCAGCCGCCAGGGGAGATTAGTGGCCGTCGCCACGCCTTGCGTCACGACGCCTGCTACAGCAAAACAAGCACCCCTAAGGCCGTTTCCTGTACTGCTCGTCTCTGTCAAAAATGTTCGCAGGAGATCATCAAAGCTTGAATAATCACCGCTGAGATAACGCTGTTCCGCAAGAACCTGCGGAGTGTTTTCCCCCCAGTCAGCGATCTGAAGTAAGGTTTTGGTTCCTCCAATATCCGCAGCCAATACTTTCATTTTGTTACCTCCCACTTGCGGGCTGCCTCCGCATCCAAATACCAGCTAACCTCACCTTGAGCCTGCAAATGCTGCACCGGCAAAGTCTTGTCCGCTGAGGGGGATAAGACGTGGGTAACGACCGCCGCCTTATCAGCGCCAGTGACAAGAAACAGGATCTGGCGAGCTTTTTCAACGGCGGGGTAGGTTATACTAATACGCCAAGCCTTTAATTTTTTTACATAAACTGCCGCTGCCAAACGATCACGGACTGTCAATATGGGGGTCTCGGGAAACAAAGAGGCGGTATGGCCGTCTGCGCCTAACCCCAATAATATCAGATCAAAAATTTCCCCCTCCGGCAAATGAGACTGTAGCACTTGCGCATAGTCGTCTGCCGCCAGCTCGGGTTCCGGAAACTCGGTCTGTATTCTTAAAATCTGTTCCGGAGGAATGGCTACCGAATCGAGCAAGGCCTCTCGGGCCATACGGTAATTACTATCCGGGTGATCTCTGGGCACATAGCGTTCGTCCCCAAAGTAGACATGAACCCGGTGCCAGTCTATTTGGCTGGCATAAGGCTCCGTTGCTAATAATTGATATAAGCCCCTCGGCGTGTTTCCCCCGGCTAGGGCGATATGGAAGGCTCCCGCCCTTTCAATGGCTCTTTTAGCCGTTCTTACCCAATACTCCGCTGCACTGTGATAAAGGACCGCTGGAGTAGGAAAAACCTGAATATTAGCCATGGTTAACCTCTAATGAGTTCTAGAAAATAAGCGCAATCCCGGTCTAGCGGGGCATCTAGCAGCGTTTGTTGCGCACATGCTAAAAGCAAGTAACGCGGTCATTCAGCAAGCGCTACTTTTCTGTTCCGCTGGTATCAAGTTAACCGCTATTATCAATTCTCACAATCTCAACTTTTATTTGTTTAAACAAGGCCACTAGCGCGCTTAGTGCCAACAGCGTCGGGGTAAAAAATAGCAATATCCCGCCAATCGCGGCCCCGACCGTCAGCGGAATCTCCATAAAAACATGGCCGCTAGGCTTGCGGATAACCAAACGACGCAAGTTACCCCTTTTGAGCCATTTATTAATAAAATTCAAAACTTCTTCATATTTCTCCTGGGTTTTGTCTGTCTGAGGGTGGCTTATGTTTTTTCCGGATTGTTCTTCCATACTTATTCCCCTGTCGTGAACGATTCTCCCAAAAAATCCTGCGGTTAATCTTATTTTCAGATCAATCTATTACGTTGGTATAGCCCAAAATATTTCTAACCGGGATAAAACCGCCCAAGGCGGATTAAGGGGATATCAGTGGTTACAAAAAAAAGATATAAGGTTCGAAAATTCGCTATTATTTTAGCTCTTCTCTCACTAGTCCTGCCAGCTATCAGCAGCTCCGCAGAAGGCGTTCCGTCCAATTCCCATCCCCATATCCCCGAACCCATGGTATTTGATTTGGTTCGCCCTCTTGGGGCACCGAAAGGAGAATTGGAAGCGAATACCCTGCTGCAATATGACTTTGCTCATGAACGAACAGAAGCAAATCCAGAGGTAGAGTATACCTTTGCCGATGGCTACGGCATTGAATTTGAGCTACCGATAGACAATACCTCCGAGGAGGGTACTTCTATTGCGGCCTATAAAATTTCATTGCAGGGCACTTTTAATTACCCGCAGAGCAGTCAATTTATCCATGGTTGGCAGTATTCTGGGGAGTATTTCCCTGATCAAAACCAATATCAAAACAATGCACTTTATTTATTCGGATATCGGTTTAATAAACGTTGGAGCACGCTTAATATGATGGGATTGCGCCATACCGATCTTGGCTCAAAAGGACGTTTTGAGGGTTTATTCAATAGCAGTCTCTTCTACACCCTATCGCCTCGATTAACAATGGGATTGGAGATCAATTGGGAATATAAACCCAATCGCCCGGATCGAATCCTGATTCTTCCCCAGATGCATTTAAAATTTACTAAACACACCATGCTGCAATTTGGCGCCGGCATGCAGCGCGTACACAACCGTAATTTTGCCCACCTAGCGGCACGGCTCGTTTTTACCTTTTAAGTACCAAGCCTTATTCATAAATAATTCAGGCACGGATCGTAAGGTGATCACTCGATACTCAGCAACACCCCTAAGGAGGGTTCAATGAACGCAAGAAAATTGGTGTTAATCATAGGCATTCTAGGTTTGGCGGGTACAGGGATAGCCCATGCCGATGATATCGGTCCAGACCAGGCAATTAAGTTGATGCAGGAGGGCAGAATTCAGTCCTTTGAAAAACTCAACGAGGCTGCCCTTGCTAAACATCCCGGCGCCACCGTAGAAGAGACTGAGCTAGAGAAAGAGCGTGGTAGCTATGTGTATGAAGTAGAATTGCGGGATACCCAGGGCGTTGAGTGGAAGGTAGAACTCGATGCGGTAAGCGGTAAAATTCTTCGTGATGATAAGGATAATTAATGACCCATGGGGCGGCTAGAAGGCCGCCCCTTTCACCTGGAAATACCCCCCGGCTCTTTGAAGCCCCGTTCATTTAGAATCGTACAGCTGGCTACTCAATACGCAGCAACAGCCCCTAAGAAGCGCCTATGAACATAGAACAATTGTCATTAATTGCAAGTATTTTAAGCCTGGCTGGCACGATGATAGGGTATACCGATACTATTAGCGTTGATCCGAACCAAGCGGTAGAATTGGTGAAAGAAGATAAGATTCAACCTTTTGAACAGCTTAACAGATTTGCGCTTGCCAAACATGCCAATGCCACTATGGAAACTAGCAAACTGGAATCGGAATATGGCCACTATACTTACAAAGCAGAATTGCGGGACGCCCAAGGTATACAATGGGAAGTGGAGCTAGACCCAACCAATGGTAAGATTATCCGTGATCAGCAAGACGATTAAGCGCCCCTGGACGGTCCTTCTGGTTATCCTCACTTTTGCCTTGGGAATGTCGGGCACGCTAAAAGCGCGGGACTTGAGCCATGAGGAAGCGCTCCGCTTGCGCCAAACGGGCACTATCCTTCCCTTTGAGCAGATCCTGGCGCGGGCGCTCACGGCTTATCCTGGCGCTCAATTGCTGGAATCGGAGCTGGAGCGGGAAGACGGCCTCTATGTCTATGAGCTGGAAATACTCACTCCCGCCGGCGTGGTCCATGAAATTGAAATCAATGCCAGCAATGGTCAATTCATCGAGGACGAGATAGAGGACTAATGCGCCTGCTGCTGGTGGAAGACAATGTGGCCCTGGCCGATGAACTCTTGCCTTTGTTTAAGGGCTATGGCTACGCGGTGGATTGGCGGGTGGATGGCCGGGATGCCTTACTGGCGGTTCACGATGAATCTTATGATATGGTCGTTTTAGATCTGGGCCTGCCGGGCCTGGATGGTCTTCAGGTGCTGCAGCACTGGCGTGCAGAGGGGGTAACTCTGCCGGTGCTGATTCTCACTGCACGGGATGCCTGGGCGGAGCGTTTGGAAGGTTTGCGCGCTGGTGCCGACGATTATCTGAGCAAGCCATTCCACCCGGACGAGTTGCTATTGCGGGTGCAAGCGGTGTTGCGGCGCAGCCATGGCACGGTCAATAGCCCGCGGCTGGAAGCAGGGGGGCTGGCTCTGGATGAAGATCGGCAGAGTGTTTGGCAGGGGGATCAGGAATACGAACTGACCCGGGGGGAATTTCGTCTATTACGTTGCTTTATGCTGCACCCGGGCAAGGTGCTTAGCCGGATGGAGCTGAACGAACATCTTTACGATGGTGAAAGCGAGCGGGACAGCAATGTATTGGAGGTGCATATTAGTCGGCTACGCCGCAAACTGGGTGACCCAGTGATTGAAACCCGCCGGAGCCAAGGTTATCGCTTCCAAAAATGAACTCTATCGGCCGCCAATTAGGCATTAGTTTATTTATCAGCCTGTTGGTGCCGGGTGTGCTGGCGGGACAAACGGCTATCTGGTGGCTGGATCAGCGCCAACGCGCCACCCTCGCCGCTAGCCTGCGAGAAGAAACCGTCAGCGTACTGGCGGCATTAGCCCGGGGGAGCAACGGCCTGCACTTAGACCGCCAAGCTCTTGATCAAGTTTACCAGCGACCCTTATCTGGTCGCTATTTTCTGATTATTACCCCGCAGGCGCGTTGGCGCTCCCGCTCTTTATGGGATACTCAATTTGAGGAACCAGAGCAAGAGGGGCTTAGCGCTACCCTGGTAGAGGGCCCCCAGGAACAAAAATTATTGCGCTATCGCGCCCATTATCAAATGGCGAGCCAGCCTATTGTCGTGGTAGTAGCTCAGGATTATGCACCGCAATTGCAGGATTTCAGCCGCCTTAAAACGGGAGCGCTGGTAGCCTGGATAGCTCTCCTCGTGGTACTGGCGGCCGTTCAACAGGGACTCATCCGGCGCGGGCTTCGCCCGCTTCGCCAAGTGCGACAACAATTACAACAATTCCGTAAAGGCCAGCGCGCCACGCTGGATAAAAACGTGGCGCGCGAATTGAAACCCCTGGTAGAAGAAGTGAACCGGCTCCAGGGCGATATTGAACGGCAACTACGTCGCTCCCGCCATGCTCTGGGAGATTTAAGCCACGGGCTGAAAACCCCCCTGGCAGTCATGAAAAATCAGTCCCGTACACAATTGCTCGCTTTTTCTCCCGCCCTTGCAGGCAGCTTTAGTGAGCAACTCTCGCAAATGGAAGCTGGCATCAAGCGGGCCTTGGGGCGGGCCCGTATTGCTGCTAGCACAACTCCCACCAATCGTTTTACCCCTGTTGAAGATGTCCCTCTATTGTTGCGTACTCTGCAACGGGCCCATGATCGTGATCTAAAGCTGGCAATCGAGGGGGTGCTGCCGCCAGCCTTGCCATTGGAACGGGACGATATGCTAGAAATTCTCGGCAATCTGCTGGACAATGCCTGTAAGTGGGCCCGTTGCACCGTTACCCTATCGCTGCAGCGGCAATCCGCCGTGCTGCTTATTACCGTAGTGGACGATGGTCCGGGGATTGCACCGTCACAGCGGCAGGTGGTATTGGCGCGGGGTCAACGCCTAGATCAGCGGGTGCCTGGCCAAGGATTGGGGCTAGAAATCGTTAGTGATATGGTAGATGCCTATGGCGGAGAATTAACCTTGGAGGATAATCCTGGAGGCGGATTGTTAGTACAGGTACGCTTGCCACTGCCTGGCTCGGGCGAGTGATTAATGATTTTATATTGTGCTCAGAAATCATGAGTCCTTTGGTATAGGATGGGGAATGCTCTGCGGATAATTTAAATTTTGAAGGTTTTAAAATGATGATAGCTCCTTTTTTTGGTCGACCCTCGAGAGCGTTTTTTTGGGCTATAGCGCTCTTTTTTATCGCTAAGCTGGCTTTTGCAGGCGCGCTTGAAGATTATGCTCGCAAGCCTGATCCTCATTATAATTGGAAACTGACGGAGCAGAAAAAAGAGTCCTGGGGAACCGTGGTCCACCTGGAGTTAGTGTCCCAGCATTGGCGCAATCAATTTTGGAGCCATCATCTTGTTATAGCTCGGCCCAAGGAAGTTCGGAATCCAGAAACCGGTTTACTTCTGATTGGAGGGGGGGGAGACGGGGAGAAGTATGTTAAACGGTTAAAAATGCTTGCTCAGCGGGCCGGTGCGGCGGCTGCGGTGATCACCCACGTTCCTAATCAGCCACTCTACAATGGTCTCAAAGAAGATGCTTTGATTGCTTTTACCTTGGCCCAGTTTTTAAAAACTGGCGATGAAACGTGGCCATTGCTCTTTCCCATGGTAAAAAGTGTGGTTCGGGGTATGGATAGCCTGCAGGCATTTCTAGAGCGGGCATTTCAGCAGAAAATCGAGGGCTTTGTGGTGACGGGAGCTTCCAAGCGGGGCTGGACCACTTGGCTAACTGGTGCGGTAGATTCGCGGATAAAAGGGTTGGCGCCGATGGTCATTGATATACTGAATATGGAGCAGCAACTGCGTTGGGCTGAAAAGGCGTATGGTAGGCAAAGCGAAAAAATTGACGATTATACGGAGCTTAGCCTTCATCAAAATCAAGATGATCCGGCCGTGGCAAAACTGCGCAGGTGGATAGATCCCTATGAATATCGGCAGCGCTATACGATGCCTAAACTTTTGCTCTTAGGTACCAATGACCCTTATTGGGTGGTGGACTCCCTGCGACACTATTGGAACGAATTGCCAGCGCCTAAGTTAATTTTTCAAACGCCTAATGCAGGGCATGATCTAAATGGCGGTAAACAAGCGATGCAGACCTTGGCCGCGTTTTTTCAAATGATTGCTGATGGCCAGAAATTGCCCCAATTAGCATGGGAATTACCAGTTAGCGACGCAGGAGAGGCAAGTGTTAAGGTAATGAGTGAACAACCAGTTCGGGCAATTCAGCTCTGGACAGCCACTTCTGAGGATCGGGATTTTCGCAACGAGCATTGGTCAAGCCGCAGTCTAAAAATCCTACCGGGCAGCCGTCATGCAACAGTTAAGATGGTTATTCCAAAGCAGGGCTATCGTGCCTATCTGTTTGAAGTAGAGATGGTCACCTCGACGGGGCATCCTTATAATCTTTCCACGGAAGCCCGCGTCCTACCCGATGATATTAAGTGAGCGAACTGATTAACTTGGACTTCTTATAGATGCAAAATCAAGTCACTATCCCCATTTTCCTTCTATTATTGTTTATCCTTTTTTTCTCTGTGCTGGTGCGGCCTTCGGCGGCAGTAGCTGTTGTAAGTGGGCAAGCGCATGGAAAGGCCAACGAGCTGGAAATGCAACAGGCCCTTAAAATGAACACCTCCACCAAGGCAGTTAATTTAAGGCAGTTGCCAGAATTGGAAGCAATTATTCCCGAGTTGGCGCGCCACCAGGTTGTCTTTGTTGGGGAGCAGCATCCTCGTTTTGATCACCATTTGAATCAACTTGCCATAATTCGTGGCCTTCATGGGATACATCCAAAGTTAGTGATCGGCGTTGAGTTTTTCCAACAACCGTTTCAGCAGTACCTGGAGCAATTTGTTGCGAATCAACTTACTGTAGAAGAATTTTTAAAAAAAACAGAATATTATGATCGTTGGCGCTACGACTTCCGGCTGTATGCACCGATACTTGAATTTGCTCGGGAAAATAATATTCCTATATTAGCCCTCAATGTGCCTACCGAGCTCATACAGAAAGTAGGCCGGAAGGGTTTGGAAAAGCTTTCTAAAAAGGAAAGAGCGCAGCTTCCCTCCGAAATTGACCGCTCCAATGTGGCCTACCGCGAGCGCTTGCAAGAGGTGTTCGAAAATCATCCTCAGCATTTTGGAAATTTCGAGACTTTTTATGAAGCTCAATTAGTATGGGATGAGGCAATGGCGGAGAGCGCCAGCCGCTATCTTAAGGAACACTCGGATGCCCACATGATTGTTCTGGCCGGTAATGGCCATTTGGCTTATGGCGTAGGTATCCCGGAGCGCCTTAATCGACGCCTTGGTACAACCGCTAGTGTGGCTATTGTGCTGAACGATTGGGAGGGGCTAGTTGAGCCGGATATTGCGGATTATTTATTACTCTCCGAGAAAAAAGAATTGCCAAAGGCAGGTTTTTTGGGGGTTATGCTCAAGCAATCTAGCGGAAAACTTGAGGTCAATGCTTTTTCTGAGATCAGTGCGGCAAAAACGGCTGGAATTGAGGAAAAAGATGAACTCCTTTCCTTAAATGGGCACCTTGTTTCTGATATGTCGGATGTAAAGGAAATAATGTGGGATAAAAAACCCGGTGAGAAAGTGATCGTTAAGGTGCGCCGCGGGGCTTTTATGGGTAAGGATAAAGAATTAGAGTTTAAGATAAAATTACAATAATAAGCTATCAGTTCAATCTATACTAGCGGTATATATTGTTCTGGAGATGCCTCATGCTTCCCCAGCCTGTTTCCCTCAGAAGAAAGAACCCAGGGAAATGCCAAATTGCAGCAGGTTGAGGATACGCCTGTTTGGAGCAAGCAGGCGAGGTTTAGTTGCGAGCTCCAAATGAGAGAATATGATGACTGAGCCTGGATTCTGGAAACATAAGCCCTTGCAAGCCATGTCTTCGGAGGAGTGGGAAGCCCTATGTGATGGCTGCGGTAAATGTTGTTTGCACAAGTTAGAAGACGAAGAAACTGGAGAAATTTTTTATACCAATGTGGCTTGCCGACTCCTGGATCTCCATTATTGCCGCTGCACGGATTATCAAAATCGTGTCCGGAAAGTGCCAGATTGCTTAAACTTGCGGGAGGAGTTAACAGAAGCCTTGAAGTGGTTGCCACCAACCTGTGCCTATCGCTTAATAAATGAAGGCAAAGAGTTATTTCCGTGGCACCCTCTCGTTTCCGGTGATCCAGAGACGGTACACCAGGCGGGTATTTCAGTACAAGGTGTAGCGATTCCGGAATTTCAAGCGGGAGACTTGGAGGAACATCTGGTGGATTGGTCTGTTAAGGATTAGTCTTCCATTTTAAATAGTTCCCAAGCTTGGCTTTCTCCATCCTCTGATTAACAAAACGAACATCTGAATGATCACCAAAGTATTTTTATATTTTAGTTCAGCACTATGTCATTATTATCTGCCGATGAAGAAAGCCGGGATAAGGTTGAAATTACATGCTAACAAGACAATTAGAACTTATTATTAAGTAAGCTCCGCATTTCTGACCTAGAATTAGGGTAACCTTGGCGTTTGGTTTTTTAATACTTTTCCGCTTAGTCAACGGGGGTAATCTCTTGCGAAGGTATATTTTTTTCCGTGGGTGAGGGAGGTGAACTTTCTTTTATTGAAATTTTAGGTGTCTGGGCATGGTCATTTGATCCAAAAGCGGATATTCGGCATCCTAGGCAGCGTGTAAATGTCTGCTGGGCAGGGCCCACAACCAGGGTATCCGCAGCTTCCTTAACGTTACCCCCCAGGACACTAAATGGCAGGCTTACCAGAAATATTCCCGTGCCTAGCCCCGTGGCTACTAGCAATAGTGGGCGAGCGATAAGCAGATCCCCCATCATTCGAAAATAACGTGGCTCGTCTTCATTCCGGGTATAGGAGAATGGGGAGCGTGCTCGATCATAGCCTTCCATAGAGGTATCGGCGGCATTGGCAAGGCTAGCCGCGCTGCTGAAAAATACGAGACAAAGTAAATAAGTTAGAAGTTTTTGCTTGAATTCTGCCATGATATTTCCTTCGGAGCAGGAGTACTTATTAGGGTTTTATAAATCTACCAACGATACGCGTTAGCTATTAAAGTTTATCGGATAATGGATAGTTGACTAAAATTCCTTTGACGCCATCATCATGGATGAACTTAATTCTATCTTCGCTTTATCAGTCTGGAAAATTTTTACCTTAGTGGTAACTAGGCGATTTACACCCACCAGGTTTTTTTACCTTTCCCAGCACTTTTACTGGAGGATTGAATTGCCTTTAGCAAAGGATGGCTAGGCGTCTACACCAAACGCGAATTTCTCAGGTTAGGCGAACCCTCGCTAGATAAGTGTGCGACCTATCCTTACCTTACCCCAAAAACCTTGTATGAAATCGGCTAGAATAGCACAAAAAAGCTGGAAACCTAGGCTCAGGAATTTAGTCTTCTTCTCCCACCAAGCTAAAGGATAGCCCGCCTAATACATCCTTTTTTGGTTTCTTATCCATGGAGTTTTTTTCCGCTGCGGGAGAATAGGTGGTCGCTTCCATTCCTTTTTTTGACAAGTTAATTTTGAGGCGGAGGTTATTAAGCGAATCGGCGTTACGCAGTGCCTCTTCAACGCTAATAAGGCCGGCTGTATACAGTTTATAAAGGGCGCTGTCGAAGGTTTGCATACCAAGATTTTCTGATTTTTCCATAACCTCCTTAATAGCGTGGATTTCCCCCCGGTGGATAAGGTCTCGCACCAGAGGCGTTCCCAATAGAATTTCAATAGCCGCGGTGCGCTTGCCATCAATGGTAGGAATCAGACGTTGGGAAATAAAAGCGCGTAGATTTAAAGAGAGATCTAATAGTAACTGTGGGCGCCGGTCTTCCGGGAAGAAGTTGATAATTCGGTCAAGCGCCTGGTTAGCATTATTAGCATGAAGGGTAGAGAGGCATAAGTGACCCGTTTCCGCAAAGGAGATGGCATGTTCCATAGTACTTCGGTCACGGATTTCTCCAATAAGAATAACATCCGGTGCCTGGCGTAGGGTATTTTTAAGTGCATCTTCATAAGATTCCGTGTCGACTCCTATTTCGCGCTGATTGACGATGGATCTTTTATGGTGGTGTATATACTCGATGGGGTCTTCAATCGTGATGATATGACCCGCGCTGCTATTATTGCGATGATCAATGAGGGCGGCAAGGGAGGTCGACTTACCGGAACCGGTTGACCCTACAAATAAAATGAGGCCATGCTTATCCATAACAACGTTTTTTAATATAGGAGGCAGGCCGAGGTTATCTACGTTAGGGATGGTAGTTTTGATATTCCGGATAACCATGGAAATTGCGCTGCGCTGTTTGAAAATATTGACTCGAAAGCGTCCAATGCCAGATTCGGAAAGGGCCAAGTTCATTTCCGGCTTTTGTTCAAACTCGCTTGCTTGTTCTTCGTTCATAATATCGTAGGCGATCTTCTTTATATCGCTGGAAGATAATCTCGTTTTTTCGAGAGGTTTCAGCAAACCGTGGAATTTGGCGCAGGGGGGGGCTCCGGCACTCAGGTAAATATCCGAGCCATCATGAGCAACAAGTATTTTTAGGTAATCCTTAAATTCCATCGGGGAGTCTCTCCAAGGGTGAGTGGATCTATTTATCCTAGTTTCGGCTATATTGCTGGGAGTTTAAGTGAGCTGGATCGCAATTTGATAGCTAGAACCTATCTGCTTGATGGTGGTGGAGCGGTATATGGTTGAAGTTTTGCTGCAAATGGCAGCGTTTATTGCCTGTGGTAGCGCATGGCGTTATTGTTCTCAACAACACCTAATAAGCCCTAAAAACACGCGTGAAGTACTGACCGAGTTAGTTTATTATTTATTCCTGCCCGCCTTGGTGCTCGATGTCCTGTGGTCGGCAGATTTGGGAGGAACGGCGGGAGGGATCGCCGTGGTAGCTGCAAGCGGGGTATTCATAGCCATTGCTCTGGCCTGGGGGGCTTATCGTCTTCTTCTGGCTGCTTCTTGCCGTTCTACCCAGGGTGCTCTGATACTAGCGGCAGGATTTCCAAATGCCACTTATTTGGGCCTTCCAGTATTGCAAAGTACGTTAGGTGATTGGGCAAGAGCGGTGGCTATCCAGTATGATTTATTTGCCTGTACTCCCCTAGTGCTTACCCTAGGTATATATATCGCCCGTATTCATGGAAAAGATGGCAAATCCACCAATCACCTGCTTGAGTTACTTAAAACGCCACCCTTATGGGCGGCCGCAATGGGGGTCAGCCTTAACCTTGGCGGCGTGCCGGAGCCGGCGGAAATCCACGGCTTTTTAGATAGGATGGCTGCTAGCGTGGTACCTTTGATGCTTTTGTCCCTTGGGATGGGGTTAGAGTGGTCTCGACGCCAGTGGCAGCACTTACCTCTCCTGTTGCCGGTGCTCATAATTCAGTTATGCTTAATGCCTCTCTGGGCTACGTTTATGAGTCGCTTTTTTGCTTTCGATTCTTCTCAGCAAACCGCAGTGATATTGGAGGCAGCCATGCCGAGTATGGTATTGGGAATAGTGTTCTGTGATCGCTTTCATCTGAACACTTCCCTTTATGCCGCGGCTGTCACTTTCTCCACGACTCTAAGCCTAGTGACGTTGCCTCTTTGGTATCAATTCCTCACGTAGCGTGCCAGCGTATATTCATTTGTGCTAACCCCTCCTTCAATTCCTTCATTGCTCGCATGACTTCTGAGCGGTTTCCCCGTAACCCAAGCTCAAGAATAGGTTGGTGCTTGCCGAGATGGGGAAGGCAGGAAAAACGCAGACGGGAGTAGCGGGAGACGATCTGTTCCATAAGCGGGAGCAGATCACTTTCACCCACGCCAACCACGCGGATGACCTGTTCCGTCTTAGGGGCTAAATCGCGCAAATCTAAATAATAAGTTTCCAGGACCCATTCCATCATGGGCCAGGCCATTTCCGGGAACCCCGGCAAAAAATGGTGAGAATGGAGGGAAAAACCTGGGACTCGGTTGAGGGGGTTGGGAATAATTTTGCATCCTTGGGGAAGATGGGCCATTCGGATGCGGTAAGGATAGGCCCGCTCTCCATACTGAGCCTCCACTTCCTTGATGGCATCGGGGTGGGGAAAGAGGGTGACGCCGACAGCTTCCGCGGCGCACTGCCGGGTGCGGTCATCGGGGGTTGCGCCGATTCCGCCAAAGCAAAAAACGATATCCTCCGAATGAAGGGTATGGCGCAGGGTGCGGGTAATTATTCCGGCATCATCGCCGATGAACTGACACCAGGCTAATTCCAGTCCCCGCTTGTCCAGGGCTTCAATGAGGTGGGGAAAGTGTTTATCGCGCCGTTTCCCGCTAAGTAATTCATCGCCTATGATAACGGCGCCTACCTGTCTCTGCATGGCTTGGTTCAATGGGAGGTCTATATGGTAATGTTAAGCTATAACGATAGTAGTTTAGCGGCAATTTTAACGATAGTGTACAGCGATCTCCAATAACGTGCCCATGGAATACGCTTTATTTTCCGTGGTTGAACTTCTAGGCGAAGACGGTCCTTTAGCCCGCCAAATTGAAGGATTTACCCCGCGCCGCCAGCAACAGGAAATGGCGGAAGTGGTTGCCAGGGCGTTAGAAGGAAGACAAACGTTAGTGACTGAAGCAGGTACAGGAACGGGTAAAACCTACGCTTATCTGGTACCAGCATTATTGTCAGGGGTCAAGGTCATCATTTCCACGGGGACTAAACATCTCCAGGATCAGCTTTACCATCGGGATTTACCCTTGGTGAAAAATGCCTTGGGTATTTCCGCCCAGGTAGCCCTGCTTAAAGGGCGGAGTAATTATCTTTGCCTCCACCGTCTACATTTGTTTACCCAGGAAGGGGAGGCGAGTCATGGTCGTTTGGCTGTGGATCTGGTGAAGGCGCAACTGTGGGCGCGCCAGACTTCCGCTGGCGATATCGGTGAGTTGAGTGGCGTTGCGGATGATTCCCCCGTGTGGCCCCGAATTACCTCCACCGCGGATAACTGTTTTGGGCAAGGGTGTCCCTCATTTGCGGAATGTCATTTGATGGCGGCCCGGCGGCAGGCCCAGGAAGCCGATATCCTGGTGGTAAACCATCATTTGTTATTATCGGATATGGCGCTACAGGAGGAAGGCCATGGCGATCTGCTGCCGCTAGCCAAGGCTTATATTCTGGATGAGGCCCATCAACTTCCTGAAACTGCCTCCCGCTTTTTTGGACGCCGGGTGAGCGGTCGTCAATTGTTAGATCTGGCCCGTGATAGTGGAGCAGAACAACGCAATGACGCTCCCGATATGCTAGCTATCCGCGATGCTTGTCAGTGGCTGGAGAAGACTGTGGCCGATTTCCGCTTGGCCTTGGGTCTCGGAGAGCGTCGCTTGGCTTGGCGGAAGGTTGCGGATACGCCGCCGGTGGCCCTAGCGCTAGAGCAACTAAGTAAGGCTTTGGCGGATTTGGAAGTAGAACTTGAGCCGGCGGCGGTGCGGGGCAAGGGTTTGGATCATTGTTTTAAGCGCTGTGGGAGTTTGCGGGAGCAGCTTGCGATGTTTGCTGAAGAGGCAAGCGATGATTTTGTTTATTGGTTCGAAACCTACCACCGATCCTTTATTTTAAGTGCGAGTCCTTTGGCAATCAGTGAAAATTTTCAGGCTTACATGGAGTGTCGGCCGGGCGCTTGGATATTTACTTCGGCCACCATGGCGGTAGGGGAGTACTTTGATCATTTCAATCATCAGCTAGGTTTAACAATGCCCGCCACCTACCGTTGGGAAAGTCCCTTTGATTTCCAGCGGCAAGCCCTTTTGTATCAGCCCGTTGGGCTCCCTGAGCCCCACGATCCTGGTTATACCCAGGCCGTGATCGAAGAAGCCCTGCCGGTACTTGAAGCTAGCCGCGGCCGTGCCTTTTTGCTGTTTACCAGCCATCGGGCGCTAAAGGAAGCCCATGGTTTGCTCAAGGACCGAATCACCTTTCCTTTATTAGTTCAGGGCAGCGCGCCGCGCAGCGAGTTGCTACGCCGCTTCCGCGCTTTGGGTAATGGTGTATTGTTAGGTACGAGCAGTTTTTGGGAGGGCGTGGATGTCCGCGGCGAGGCTTTATCCTGCGTCATCATTGATAAATTGCCTTTTGCTTCGCCAGGCGAACCGCTACTGCAAGCCAGAATTGAGGCCATTCGCCGCCAGGGCGGTAATCCCTTTATGGACTATCAACTTCCCAATGCTGTCATTCAGCTTAAGCAAGGCGTGGGGCGGCTGATTCGCGATGAGCATGATCGAGGTGTATTGATGCTCTGTGATCCTCGCCTTCGCAGTAAATCCTATGGTCGTTTGTTCCTAGAAAGTCTGCCGAGCATAGCCCAAAGCCAGGATATTGAAGAGGTGGAAGCCTTCTTTCGGAGAGGATAATTTTCGGTTCTTAAGGATTTTCCGGGGACGCGGCTAGGGCGGCGTGACCAGTAATAGGCCAGTAGAGAACCGGAGAGATTGTGCCAGATACTAAATAAAGCTCCAGGAAGGGCAGCTTGGGCGGTAAAGTATTTTAAGGCCAGGGCCACCGCTAGACCTGAATTCTGCATGCCTACCTCAATGGCTATGGTGCGGGCTTGACGTTGATTGAAACCGAGGGCCTGGGCTAAGCCATAGCCGCTTGCCAGGCCCAGCCCATTATGTAACAAGATACAGAGGGCGATTGTTGGGGCAATGAGAGTCAGTTTATCCTGGTTAATGGCCACTATGATCGCCACGATAAGCACGATGGCAAAAACCGAAATGACGGGAAAAACGTCAGTGAACCTGCCTAGCCGTTGGCCGAAAAAAGTATTGATGATAACCCCTAAGGTGACAGGAAGCAGCACAATTATCAAAATACTTTGCAGCATATCAGCTATTGGCACTGGGACTTGTTGCCCCACATAAAGCCAGGTAAGAAAAGGCGTGGCGAGAACGGATAGAAGCGTGGAAGCGGCCGTTAGGGTGATGGAAAGGGCCACATCACCCCGGGCTAGATAACACACTACATTGGATGCGGTGCCTCCTGGGCTGCATCCCAGCAGAATCATGCCAACGGTAAGATATGCCGGTAAGCTAAAAAGGTGGCTTACTATCCAGGCGATGAGGGGCATCAATAAAAACTGTAACAGGATACCCGTGGCAACGACTTGGGGCTGCTTGAAAATGAGCGCAAAGTCATTGGCTTTAAGGGTCATTCCCATGCCGAACATGATCAAGCCTAATAAGGGTACGATAGCCGATTTGAAAGCTACCCAGGGTTCAGGATAGTGGTAGGCTACTCCGGCCCCCATGAGCGCCAGCAGTGGAAATAGGGCTGTGATTCGATTAGGTGTCGTTGCCATGGTATATCGGCTTAGCTAAAGATATAGCGGGTTTGGATAGGCAAGAACGAAGCGATATTTTGGGCATAATAAATGAGTAGTAGCGCCGCATCCTTTTTAATGAGGGTCGATAAGGCTCTCTTTTAATCGTTTCCACATAAAAGCGTAGACAGTACAGCTACTTGATTAGCTGTGTTCGTGCAGCTTTAGAAAATAGTTAGATTTGAGTAAGGCCTTATTTAGTAGATCTGCTGCAAGATGGATAGCACAAAAATGAAAAAACTAGAAGAAGTTTACAAACGATCCGGGATACCTACTTACACTTTCGTTGAACCAGCGGAATACAAGTCACTTCTTGTTTCCATCCGAATCCCCGGGCGCGGAACTATTGTTGAAGGACCGTCAGGTATAGGGAAAACTACAAGCGTCTTAAAAATCATCGAATCTCTTTCTCCTGGTGGCAATGTTACGAAACTTTCGGGAAGAAATACAGATGATTATGATGTGATTGCTGCTTTACCTGAACTGGGTAATTTAGGAATAGTTCTTATCGATGATTTTCATAGATTGCCAGAAGAAACAAAATCTATATTAGCAGATTATATTAAGAGACTTGCAGATACGGAAAACGAAAATAGCAAGATTATCATTGTAGGTATTAATAAAGCTGGACAATCTCTATTGAATTATGCTTCTGATTTGACCGGAAGGATAGATACGATTGCATTTGAATCTAATCCAGAAAATAAGGTTGAAGAGCTTATATCGAAGGGAGAGAATGCTCTAAATATCACGATAAATATCAAGAATGAAATTATTGTAGAATCCCAAGGCAGTTTTCACTTAGCACAGATGCTATGCCATGAATGTTGTATTGAAGCTGAAATTCTTGGGGAAATGGAACGAAAAAAAGGAACTATCTCTAGCATGGAAGTTGTTCGTGAACGAGTTCTTGGTGACTTATCAAAGACATTTTTTGAGAAGGCCAAACCGTTTGCCACAGGCCCTCGGTTACGAAAAGAGGGAAGAGCGCCCTATTTCTTTTTGCTTTATTGGCTAGCAACTGCAAAAGATTGGTCTTTAAATATATCTGATGCAATTAGAAAGAATCCCGCACATCGTAGCAGTGTAAGCCAAATAGTAGATAAGGGTTTTCTTGCTGACCACATCGCCAAGAATAGTGAATTGCAGGATGTTATTCACTTCGATAGCCAGACAAGAGAACTTAGCATTGAAGATCCTAAATTTGTATATTTTATCAGGAACCTGTTGTGGTCTAAGTTTTGTGAAAAAATAGGATACCGATCAGTCGATTTTGATTCAACGTATGATTATGCCCTGTCCTTCGGCTGGTGCAGATAGGGTTGTTGCAGAAAAACTCTTTAGTTTTCTGGAGGAGCGTGAACTTTCGGTATTTTACGATAATAATGAGCAACATCGGATTCTTGCGGAAAACATTGAAGACTATCTTGCGCCTATCTATCGAAGTGAAGCTTCATTTGTGATTGTTCTTCTTGGCAGGGAATACCCTAAACGAGTTTGGACCAGATTTGAATCAGAACAGTTTAAAGAACGATTCGGTGACAAAGCGATAATTTCAGTATGGTTTAGCGACGTATCTCCAGGGATATTCGATGAGACCACCAAGTATGGCGGAATTAAATTTGACTATTCTAAACAATTAGACAGTGAAATTAAGCGAATAGGTGAGTTACTTTGTCAGAAGATCGTCGAGTATAAGGAGTCCAAGCAGGCGTTGCAGTCAACTGGGCGGTTAAAATGAATTGATCTATACACCGGAATTCCGGGCCAGAGGTTGCTGGGCGGCTGGCGGTTGTGAAAAGAATCTCGGCGGCATGAGTAGGGAGGGCGTTGGCGGTTCTGGAAGCAGAGATCAAGCAGCTGCGTTAGGGTCTGGCAGAGGTGCGTATTGGGGCGGAAAATCTTAAAAAAAGAGTGGCGCCATACTTTGCTGGGAAGTCGCTTCCCGGCACGTGTTCATGAAGATAGTGACAGGGCTATCCCATGTAAGTGATGGTGCGAGTTCTGGAGGCTTCTCGCAGTGGATTTAAGAGTTCCGGCGTCGTTAATCAAAAAGCAGGAGGATTATCCTTCCTTTTGGGGATTTAGCAATTTCTTTATTGAAGCCATGGCTCATTCATATCTATTATCTACCAGTAATAGAAAAAGCCTATAACTTCATGGTGAAAAAAACTTCCGCAAAGACTCCTTGAGGGGTGTTTTGTTGTGGATCGGCAAAGACTGCCCGCCAGCGATTAAGCCCCAAAATCCCTTCTCCATAGGGGATGGAGGCAAGTTGACTTTTGTGTTCTCCTATCGCCTGCATTTTTTTCCCTATCTGGTCATCGATATATTCAAGGCGATCCCAACGGGGGAATAATCCCCACACCTCATAGGCCCATAGGGCGTTTATGGATAGGGGTGTTTCTTCAATACATTTTCGGGTCAGTTGTCCCGCCAGCCGGTGGGTAGGATGCCGGTCCCAGTGATCGTGGAGGGAATAGACCTCTTCAGGCTGAAGCCGCATGATGAGCTCGCTAAGCTGATCCTTTGCTGAATGGTAATGGGAAGTGTTTTTTAGATCAGGGAGATCAAAGAAAATAACTTCGTTGATTCCTAATACTCCCGCCGCTCGAGTGGCCTCTTGTTTACGAATATCTACCAAAGTTTCTTCCGGCCAGCCAAAGGGATTGGGGCTTCTTCTCCCATCGGTTAAAATGACCGAGGTAATATGGCAACCCGAGGCCGCTTTTTTAGCCGCGGTCCCCCCCATGCCAATTTCCATGTCATCCGGATGGGCGCTGATGATCAGGGTTTGATTCATCTTGCTGGGGTTTCTTTTCCAGGCGGGGAGGATTGGGTCCTGAAGTTTCTGCCTCGATAAGTTCCATGGGTTTACGCCGAAATAGGTTTTTTTTAGCTTCTTTTCCCTTTAGGCTTTCTTGGCGGGCCCGCACTGCATAGCCAGTCAGAGCGCCGCCGGCGGCCAGCAGGGTCAAGATGCCAACGGTAAAAAATTGCAGAGTAAGCAGCCCTACCCCGACAGCCGCTGCTCCAACGACGGCTGCGCCCACCTTAAAATTAGCTTTAGCATGGGCGCGATTGGTTTCTTTTACAATACGCTTATGGGTTTGTTCGAAGGCACGGTTCTTTTCTTTTTCCGTGGAGACGAGGAGTTGTTCTCGCTCTTGAAGTAGCTTTTCCTTCGTTCGTACCAAGGCATCTTTTCTGATGTGATCAGCGATGGAAGCGAACCAGAAAGCCGTCATAAAGCTGGCAATTAATGCAAGCAGCCCATAAGGAAGCCAGTTCGTTCCAGGATGTTCCAGAAAGGCAAAAACAAGGATGGCGGTAGCTGCCTGAATAATAATAATTCCTGGGAGAAATCTGAGCATTGACATATAGGGTCAACCTATCGGGATAAGAATCAGCAGAAGTAGACGGAGTCATTATCTGGCGAATGATCGATCCGTATTTTAATAGATCTCATTATAGGGTATTCGGAAAGTTATTTCCGGGATCAGCCTACGGCAGGCATGGACTGTGTTAAGCAATTGCCCAAATTCCCTGGGGTACGCGCGGCCAAGGATCGTAGTTGCTGGATGGGGAATGAAGCCATGCTTGCTATCAGGAGCCGGAAAGCCTAGACTGAATAATAACTCTCAGGCTGGGCTTTCCGGCGTTTCTTAAAATGGCAGGCCGTGAGAAGCCCCTCCCATAAATAAAAGCATGGGCACGGATAATAAAGTATTGCTCCGGGAAGCGAGAAATGCTATCCGCTTGGCCTTGGCTTTTTCTTCCTCAGTAGCGGCAACCAAGCCTAGCACTTTCTTCTGATTAGGCCAGATGAGAACCCAGACATTAAATAGCATGATCGTCCCTAACCAGGCGCCCATTCCAATGGTAGTCAAGGCTACGTTATTGGCGCCTATTCCTAGGGTAAAAGCACCGTGCAAACTATACTGGGGCGCCACCATTAAATAATAAGCTCCGGACAGCCAAGTTACCAGCGCCGACCATCTAAACCACAATAGGGCGCGGGGGGTGATGTATTTGCCAATAGCGGCTGGGCCGGGTCCTCCCTGGTCCTTAGCGGCTTCCGCCGCGGCGGGTGCCTGCACGAAATTAAAATAGTACAGTAGCCCAATCCAGGTAATACCCGCGAGAAAGTGTAGCCAGCGATCAAGGGCTAAAGAAGTTATTGATTCCATAAAGTCATCTCCATAGGGTTTTATAAAAACGCTTAACCGCCTGCTATCATTTTAATGATGACAATCAACACCCCCGTTAGGATAAACCCCGAAACAATAGTGCCTGGAATAGAATCTAATGGGTTCATTCTTTTCTCCCTTGTTCATGGATTAACGGCAGCTTCCTTACAAGTTAGCAATTTACCATGGTAGCTGCCAGCCATGTAAAATTCCTCTGCACGAAGAACGTAGCCTAGCGGCATCCTAGCGTTAGAGTCCAATAGCGCCCATAGGTGCTCCTTCCTTGATAGGCATAGCCGACACCCAATTCGCAGTAATTGGCATTTAAGAGATTACGCCGATGTCCGGGGCTATTCATCCAGCCAGCGAGTACTGCTTGGGGCGAGGAATACCCAGCGGCGACATTTTCTCCTGCCGTGCGGAACCGATAACCCGCATCGGCCATCCGCGTAAATGGGCTTGAACCGTCCGAGCCCGTATGGCTGATAAAATTGTTCTGGGCCATGTCCTTGGAGTGTTCCTTTGCGGCAGTAACAAGAGCACTATGGACCTTCAGGGAAGCGAGATTATATTTTTGCCGCTCTTGGTTAATCAGCTTGATAAGCTCCCGCTCGGCGGGAAGAAGATTCTGGCTATCGGTAGTGTCGTTATTATTAGCAGCCTCCGTTGCTTCAATGGTGATTTGGGTGGAATCTTGGCTATTTTCATTGTCGATGACTGTCAGGGTAACTACATGCGCCCCTGGCGTGTCGTAAGTATATTGGAGCTTTGGACCGGTAATAATTTGGCCGTTATCAAATTCCCAAAGATAGTGTTGAATAAATCCATCCGCATCCTGGCTATTGCTGCCATCAAGCGTGACGGTGAGCGGCAAGGAGCCTTTCCGAGGATTGGCATTAACTACTGCCTGCGGGGGTTGGTTAAAGGAAGGTCCGGCGGTGTTTATTTTAAAAGCGGTCATTTTGGCGACGTTTTGGCCGATGTTGACATTACTCGCAATAAAAACGGGGTCTTCATCCCCAAAGGCGGTGGGAGCTTTCAGGATGTCTAACCCGTGAGCCCCGTTTTTTAGGGAGCGAACAAGTGCGATTTCATCCTCTGAATCATGATCGAAATCACCCACGGCAAGACCATCCGGTATAATATCACTACCGAGGTCGCTATAACTAAGTAACGGTGGTCCGAGGCTATCGGAAAGAGAAGAGGGAGGTGAGTAAATTTCTACTCTAACCGTGCCGTTTCCATTTTTTTGGGCGATGACCAACTCGCTTTTGCTGTTACCCGCCATATCACCAGCGCTGAGGCCAATGATGTTATTGCCAATATTCGCAGCGCCCGCAATTGCCAAAGCATTCCCCCAGCGGCGGGTGGGAAGATCGTAAATGATGAGTTGATGGCTCCCATTTTGAAGGCGCTTAATGATAGCTAGCTCTTTCTCAGGATCGGAATCGCAATCGCAGAGGGTAGCAAATTGGACATTTCTCTCCAGAGATCTATCATCCGCCAGCAAGTGGAAGGACAAGGCGCCATCTTCCGGCTTGACTGTATAAAGATAAAGGCCGTTACTTCCAAAACTTCCATCCGTGAGGAAAATAAATTCATCGCCTGTTGTTCCGTTGATATTTCCGGCTGCGAGGCTTGCAACATTTCCAAAAATCTGGACATCTTGAAAAAGCTTAGCCTCTAATCTGTTTTTGGGGGCAAGCGGAGGTGTATATACTTGAAGCGTTAGTCCCTGTCCATTAGCGTTATTTTTTATGATAGCTAATTTCTCTTCTATGGCAAAAGCGACCGTTGATAAGGAGCATAACGTTGATATCAAGAACGCGAAGCAAAGCATTTTTCGATGGAGATACATGGAAATCCTCTTGAATTTAGAAAAAAACTTTTAATAGTTTTATGGATGATACGTATTGTGGTTGGCGCGATCTAATTCAGGCGCTGGAGGCAATAATAAAGCAAATAATAGGCTACCCATAACTTGGTGACTTTTCCCCTGTATTCCACGAGTCTAAAGATTGACTACGGCAGCCAATAGAGTCGCTATTTAGCGACGAATTATTGCTAATACCCAGAAAATCTTCTGCTGCTAGTGTCTAGTTTCTGGGGCTAATAAAAGGTTGCTGGCGGGAAAGCCTTCCTTTGGGATCTCTCTTCAGACTCTTTTTGGGTTACCGATAAATTCCACGGAAATGGATAACGTAAAGTAGGCCCCCATGAGCGATCACTACGATATCGAACTGCTGATTAAATCTCACATTCCCATCATCGTGATTGAGACTCATGAAGAGCTGCGTGCGGTAGATTTGCTCATGCAAATTGCGCGGCGCCTAGCTAAACCGACCTTTAAATGGAGCGTGACGGAGGGCCTGCAACGTATGGATTTGGATTATGCTCCTCAACGCCATAACAGCAAGCCCCTTGACGTATTGCAGCATATTAAGGCGGTTTCTTCGCCGGGCCTTTTCATTCTTGCGGATTTTCATCCTTATTTGGACGATCCGTTCCATGTGCGCCTGTTGAAGGATATCGCCTTAACCGCTGAAACTCGGAGCCATACGCTAGTATTGTTGAGCCATCGTCTCAATATTCCGCCAGAATTACACAAGTTCTCAGCTCGTGCTGTGCTAACCTTGCCAAACCCATCGGAATTAGACAATCTCGTGCGGGAAGTCGCCAGGGAATGGTCCCGCAAGCACAACGGTAAACCGGTTAAAGCTGATCCCCAGGCGCTGCGGATGCTGGTGAGTAATTTATCGGGTTTGAGTTACAAGGATGCTAAACGTTTGGCTCGCAATGGAATCTTTAATGATGGAGCAGTGACCCGCCTCGATTTGCAACGGGTGATGAAGGCGAAGTACGAGCTTCTCAATCAAGCAGGGGTGCTTACCTTTGAGTATGAGAGCGCGCGTTTTGCTGATATTGGCGGTTTCAAGCGGCTTAAGCATTGGTTGGAACAGCGCCGCGACCCCTTAATAAGCGGCCCCCAGCCTTCTCCGTTGGCAGTACCCAAGGGGATTTTATTATTAGGGGTGCAAGGATGTGGAAAAAGTTTGGCGGCAAAGGTGGTCGCGGGGGCGTGGGGGATTCCCTTGTTGCGGCTCGATTTTGGCGCACTTTATAATAAATTTTTTGGCGAGACCGAGCGCAACCTGCGCGAGTCTCTCAACATGTCTGAAGCGATGGCGCCTTGTGTGCTATGGATTGATGAGATTGAAAAGGGGGTATCCACGGAGGGTTCGGACAATGCTACTTCCCGCCGCGTGCTGGGGACTTTATTAACCTGGCTGGCGGAGAAAAAAGCGCCGGTATTTATGGTCGCAACGGCCAATGATATCGAGGCCCTGCCGCCGGAACTGATCCGCAAAGGCCGTTTTGACGAGATATTTTTTGTGGATTTACCGGATCAGACAGCCCGGGAAACGATTTTCCGTATCCATCTAGCCAAGCGAAATGCAGACATGACCGTGATTGACATTCCCCATCTGGCCACCATGAGTGAGGGGTTTTCCGGTGCGGAAATCGAACAGGTGGTTGTTTCTGCTTATTATTCCACCCATGCTCAAAGTTCCGTTCTCGATACCCAGTCCATTGCCGCGGAAATTGCTTTAACCCGACCGCTATCGGTCACGATGGCAGAGAGGATCGCCTACTTGCGGTCGTGGGCGGTCGAACGAACCGTACCTTGTGATTAGCTTCGCGTAGGATGATGCTATTTCGTACCGTGGGAATCATACTGGTGGTAGGGTTGTTAACGCTTGTGGCCTGCGCCCCCTACGTTCAGCATTCTCTGGATGAACCGTTGCAAAGCCCCCTGTTGGAGACAGCGCGGTTTATTACCGCGGATGGCGAAATTCTTCCCGTACGTACCTGGCTGCCGAAAGGGGAGCCCCGTTCCATCGTCATTGGGGTTCATGGCTTTAATGATTACAGCCGTGCTTTCGCCAAGGTGGGCACGTATTTAGCGCAACAAGGAGTTGCTGTTTATGCCTATGATCAGCGGGGCTTTGGCGCCACGCGGCAGCGGGGGAAGTGGCCAGGTGTGGAATTGCTTGTCAAGGATCTCCGCGCCTTTATCCGGGCCGTGGGCACCCGCCATCGAAATCGCCCCCTTTATCTGCTAGGCGAAAGCATGGGGGGAGCCGTTGCCATGGTGGCTTTGGCGGGTCCTGAGGCGCTCTTGGTGGATCGTTTGATCCTAGTTGCCCCGGCAGTTTGGGGCGGGCAAAGTCTGAATAGTTGGTACCGATCACTGCTCTGGGTGTCTGCCCATACGTTGCCCTGGTTGAAGCTCACTGGAAGTAGTTTGAAAATTAAAGCTTCGGATAATAGGGAGATGCTAAAACGAATGCGTGCTGATCCCCTGATTATCAAGGAAACCCGAATCGATGCCCTTTATGGCATGGTTCAGCTTATGGATAAGGCCCGGAAGGTTATTCCCCAACTTCATATGCCTACGCTGGTGTTATATGGAGGCCGAGATCAAGTGATTCCTGAACGGCCCATTTGCCATCTCTTGGAGGAGCTTCCAGGTCCCCACTCGGTGGCTTTTTATCCCGCAGGCTACCATATGCTATTGCGGGACCGAGAGGCTGAGCGGGTCTGGCAAGACTTGGTGGCATGGTTACAGGTACCGGTTCGGATGTTAAATTCTCGCATTCCCGCCAGGTGCCTGCCGCTGCTGGCTCAAACCGGTTAAGAAATCGTGGGGCCGATAAATTGCTTGCAGGGAACTCACCCTGGCATAATTTATTTATTTACCGGAAATTAAGAGAGAAATTTGGAGAATAGACTATGCGCGCTAGTGGAACTTTAGCTCCTGAGTGGAAGGTAGCCCAATGGTTTAATACCCAGCAGCCGTTGCAGCTCGCTGACCTTCGAGGGAAGGTCGTGGTGATGCACGCTTTTCAAATGCTTTGCCCCGGGTGTGTAGTACATGGTTTGCCCCAGACCCAGAAAATTTATAATGTTTTTGACGCCAATGAAGTCGTGGTGGTGGGTTTGCATACGGTGTTCGAGCACCATGAGGTCATGACTCCCCAGGCGCTTGAAGTTTTTATTCATGAATATCGTTATACCTTTCCCATCGGCGTCGATCAGCCAGATGGGCAATCAGGGTTGCCACTGACGATGCGCGCCTATGGAATGCAGGGGACTCCTAGCCTGATCTTGATTGATCATAAAGGCCGTCTTCGCAAGCATAGTTTTGGCCGCGACGACGATATCCAGGTAGGGGCGGATATTGCGACCCTGATTAGTGAAGCGAAAGCGGCGCCTCTAGCCGAAGCGGAGAACGCTGGCGGCAATGCTGGTTGCGATGAGGACAAGTGCACGGCCTAGCTCGCGGGTGGCAGGGGGACGCTAGGGTGAGAGGTCTTTATACCCTTGAAGCAGCGCGGATGCGGGCAGCAGCCATACGCGCTCCCGCGATATTGCGGGCAGCAGGCCCCAGTTCAAGTTCGGCGAGAGGGCCTGTCACGAAAATCCCCTCGGTCCAGCGTAGGTGGGAATCCACAAGAGGGTAATTATCTGTATGCACGGGTAAACCCAGTTCGGCAATGGCTTTTTCTAGCCATTTTCCGCCGGGACGCTGGCGACCAAAGCCGGTGGCAAGGACGACTCTGTCAGTGATGAGCGGGTCGGCCCGTTTATTCAAGTAAAGCCGCAGGCTTTGATTTCGGTTTAGGGTAGCTCCTGTTATTTGATCGTGGATAAGCTGAATTCGCTCTTCCCTAAGAGCACGCCATAATTGCCGTGCTATGTCCAAGGGAACTGAGCCTCGGTGGCGAGCCTTATCAATAAGGCGGCGGCGCAAGGAGAAGTCCCGTATTTGCCGAAAATTATTTAGTTTTTTGGGACCCAGCCAGCCGGGATCGCTGTCAAAGGCGTGAATCCGTAGTGAGTGGCGCATGAGAAGCATAACGGGGCTGGAGGATTGCTTGCTTGCGGTAATAGCAAACTGAATGGCGCTTAGTCCCCCGCCCACGACTACCAGGTGTTTTTCCTGAAGAGTTGGCAGGGGATTGGGATCATAGAGATGTTGTAGGGGGGAGTCTTTTCTTTTGAAGGGCTTGGCCCAGTCTGGCCAATGGGGCTGTTCTCCTGCCCCCATGGCGAGAATGAGATAGCGGGCGTGAAGGGGTCCTAGGGATGTTTCCACCGTAAATTGGGGAAGAGAAGGGCGGGACAGCCCTTCCGCCCGGGCTGAAAGGAGCCGCTGGTCAAGCTGGTATTCATGGATAAGCGCTTCGCAGTGAGCCCGAAATAACTCTAAAGAGGGACGATAGTGGGGAAGCATAAAGTCCTGGTGATGAGCCCCTTCTGGCTGCGGGCGTTGAAGGGCGAAGCGATGCAGATGGAGGGGATCGGGATGTAAATGGTGGACTCCCGGTGATCGCAGATAGGACATGCCTGTCCGCTGAGTGTATTGTTGCCAGCGCGCCAGCAGGTGATGGTGAGGGTCAATAATGGTGATATCCGCGGCAGCCACCCCTTCCTCCCGTAGAGCAATTGCGCTGCAAGTACCGTGGATTCCACCACCGATAACAAGCCATTTATCCATTATCCATAGACTGAGCAAAAACCTTGATTTTATCCTGAGTGCTCCGCTCCCCGCTAGCACACGCCGGGAGCAATAATAAGTGCCTATCGGCGGAAACCTGGGCTCGCGTTATACTTAGCAAAATTTGCTGTGCTGTACGGCAAGCTGTTTTACCTATAATGTAAGGAATACCCTATGGCTTATGACAAAATCTCCCTTCCCTCCGATGGCCAGCCTATTACCGTTAAGGAGGACTTTAGTCTTGAAGTTCCCGCCCGCCCGCTCATTCCTTTTATTGAAGGCGATGGGATTGGGGTGGATATCACCCCGGTGATGCGCCAAGTCGTCGATAAAGCAATTGCCGTGGCCTATGGGGGGGAGCGCTCCCTGGCCTGGACCGAGGTCTATGCGGGGGAAAAGGCAACACGCGTGTACGGCACTGATGAATGGCTGCCAGCGGAGACCTTGGATGCCTTGCGACAATTCGTGGTGTCTATCAAAGGCCCCCTTACCACGCCAGTGGGCAAAGGTATCCGTTCTTTAAACGTGGCGATCCGTCAGGTGCTGGATCTCTATGCCTGCATCCGGCCGGTTCGATATTTTCCAGGGACGCCAAGTCCCTTGGCCGATCCTTCCCGCACCCATATGGTGGTGTTTAGGGAAAACACCGAAGATATCTATGCCGGTATCGAGTGGCCAGCCCAGTCACCCGAGGCGAAAAAAATTATTGAATTTCTGCGGCAAGAGATGGGCGTGGAAAAAATCCGTTTTCCGGAAAGCTCTGGCATTGGCATTAAGCCTGTGTCCCGGGAAGGCTCCCAGCGCCTCATCCGTAAAGCTTTGCAATACGCCATTGATAACGATCGCCGTTCAGTGACTCTGGTGCATAAGGGTAACATTATGAAGTTTACTGAAGGGGCTTTTTGTGACTGGGGCTATGCGCTGGCTCAGGAAGCTTTTGGCGCCCGCCCCATTGATGGGGGTCCTTGGTGTGAGTTCACGCCTCCTGAAAGGGGGCATAAAATTATTGTCAAAGACGCCATTGCCGACAACTTTCTGCAACAAATTCTGCTTCGTCCCGAAGAGTATGAGGTCATTGCGACTCTTAATCTCAATGGAGATTACATCTCCGATGCGCTAGCGGCCCAGGTGGGCGGAATTGGGATGGCGCCGGGGGCGAATATGGGGGATAGGGTTGCCGTGTTCGAGGCGACCCACGGGACTGCGCCTAAATATGCGGGCCAGGATAGGGTCAACCCCAGCAGCATTATTCTTTCGGGGGAGATGATGTTGCGCCATCTCGGCTGGAATGAAGCGGCTGATCTGATTATTCAGGGTATTACGGATGCCTTGGCCGCCAGGACGGTGACCTACGACCTGGCCCGATTGATGGAAGGCGCGACTCAAGTCTCGTGTTCTGGCTTCGGGGAAGCCATTATGAAGCACATGGCAGCTCCTGCTTAGCTGTTTTTGCTACTCAATGGAAAATAGGGACCCGACAGAACAGCAATTGCGTGCCGAAGCCGATGCCCTGTGCCGGGATCATCGCTTCAGGCGGGCCGTGTGGGAATGCTTCCCAGGGTCAGGTCATGAAAGCATGGGGATGGCGCTCAATACCGCGATCCATCCCCATGATCAGATGCTCATCCATTCATTGCGCCATCACCGCGATCCCAATGCGGCCGTGAGTCAGTATTACAATGTGGCGCTGCAGCAGTATTTTGCCGCCCAACAGATCCTGCAAGCTTTTTTTCCAAACCCTGAGCCAGATTTCGCTTTTCTAGATTTTGCCTGTGGATTTGGCCGGTTAGTTCGATTGCTGACCCTCAGCCTGTCCACGACTAATGTCTGGGTTGCGGAAATACAAAAAGATGCCCTTGCTTTTGTCACCCAAACATTCAATGTTCAGGCGCTGGAGTCCAGTGCCAGTCCGGAGCAATTCCAAGCCGAGCGGCAGTTTGATTTTATTTGGGTGGCTTCTCTATTTTCCCATCTACCGCCAGGGCTATTCCAGCGCTGGCTGCAGCGGCTTCTATCCTTGCTGAACCCACGCGGCATTCTTTGTTTCAGCGTCCATGATCAAGTGCTTTTGCCCGTTGGAGCAAGCTTGCCAGAGACAGAGATTTTGTTTAATCCCCACAGCGAAAATGCTGAACTGAACCCTAAAATTTATGGTACCACCTTTGTTAGCGAAAGCTTTGTAAGGCATGCCATCCACGAGGTAGGTGGTGAGGATCATCCCTATTTTCGCATTCCTAAGGGTTTGGCCCAGGAGCAGGATCTCTATGTAGTGGCTAAATCCTCGGTCGTGGATCTGCCAGGGTTGCAAGCCTTTCGTTATGGTCCCTGGGGCTGGGTGGATGAGCGGCGTATTTCAGAGTCCGGTGAATTATACCTGCGTGGCTGGGCTGCCTCTTTGGATGATGGGGCATTGCCTGCCGTTGAGATCAAAGTTAATGGAACCCTTCATCAATGTCCCACCGGATTGCAGCGCAAGGATGTCCGCCAGGTTTTTGGGGATGATCGGCTAGAGTTCGCAGGCTGGGAGTTTAGCTATCCGCTGGCTAGTCAAGCACGGGAAGCTTGGGTCGAAGTCACGGCGAGGACGGTTGCTAACGAAAGGGCCTTGCTCTACGTAGGAAGCCTTTCCCGTTCAAGCTGACCGAACGGCGGGGGATAAAAAATCAACACTCATAAAAAAGGTTTGCGGTAGAGGAGCTTCAGCATGAAAATTATACTCATAATACTTGCCCTTGTGCTTATCATTGCCACCCTTACGCCTTTGATTCGACAGAGCGCATGGTGGATACGAGTCTTTGATTTCCCTCGGCTGCAAATTCTGATTATGGGCTTAGTCGTGTTGGCGGCTTTTTTCTTCTTCTGGGATGTGCAAAATATTTTTGAAGGGATAACGTTTACTGTTCTCGCGGCGGCGATTCTTGTTCAGAGTTATAACATATTTCCCCACACTTTCTTTGCGGCTAAGCAGGTTCGCGATACCTCTGCTGACACGCCGGGCAACACGATTTCTTTACTGATCGCGAATGTGTTGATGGATAATCGGAATGTTCAGCGCTTCTTGGCGATAGCGCGGGAGGCTGACGCTGATATTGTATTGATGTTGGAACCGGATCAATGGTGGGAGGAGCAAGTTCGGGAGTTGGAGGTTAAATATGCTTACACCGTAAAAAAACCTTTAGATAACCGCTATGGGATGTTGCTGTATTCCAAATTTGAACTGGTAGCTCCCGAGATAAAGTTTTTGCTTAAAGAAGGGATTCCTTCTATCCATACCGAGGTGAAATTGCCTTCAGGCCAGTTAATTCGAATGCATTGCCTTCATCCGGAACCTCCTTCTCCCACGGAAGCCGACACTTCCATATATCGGGATGCAGAGTTATTGATTGTGGGCAAAGAAGTAAAAAACAGCACTCAGCCGGTGATTGTAGCCGGTGACCTCAATGATGTCGCCTGGTCCTATACCACCACGCTTTTTCAAAAAACAAGCGGATTACTCGATCCTCGTATTGGTCGCGGGATGTTCAACTCCTACCATGCCAAGCATCCTTTAATACGCTGGCCACTTGACCATCTTTTTCATTCGGAAGATTTTCTTCTGGTGAGGGTAATCCGGATGCCGGCCTTTGGGTCCGATCATTTTCCTATCTATATTAAGCTTAGCCTTAACTCCAATGCCGAGAAATTCCAGGAGTCACCTGAGGAGCCAGACGCCGAAGATAAAGAATTTATAGCGGATACACTCCAAAAAGTAGAGCAAAAACAAACCATTTAATCTTCATGGGAGCCTTTCCCCATCAGTTCGCCGAGAGAGGTTAGATTTTCCACATGATCGCAACAGACTTTAATGATGATCAGGATGGGGGTGGCGACGATGAGTCCGATGGGTCCCCATAGCCAGCCCCAGAATAGAAGGCCCACGAAGACGACCACCGCATTGAGGCTGGAGGTGCGGCTGGTCAACCAAGGGGTAAGCCAATAGCCTTGGATGCCGGTAATGAGGAGGGAGATGGCGCCAACGGTAAGTCCCATCGTAAGGGTGCCAAACTGCGCTAGCGCCACGATGGTAGTAGCGGCGAACACCATGGCGGGTCCGAGGTAGGGTATGGTGCTTGCTACTCCGGCAATGAGTCCCCAGAGCGCTGCTTGTTCTAGCCCGATCCATAGGAAGGCGCCCCAAGTGACTAGCCCCACGAAAGCCCCTGAAATCACCAATACAAACAAATAGCGACGGATCTGGATGTTGATATCATCCAGTATCTCCACCGTTACCTTCTTTTTGGAGAGCGTAGGGCCAGTGATCTTCACTAGTTTGCGTTTATAGGTATCGCCAGAAGTTAAGAATAAAAGCACCAGCATAACGACCGTAGCCACCTGCCCTACGAAGGCCATGGCTCCCAGCGATCCCCACCAGACATATTCTCCCAGCTTGAGTCCTGGCTCCACGATTTCTACCTTCATCACCCCTGGCTTATGGGTATCGTGACCATCATCCGCAGGCTTGGTGGCTTCCTGGATTTTTTCCGCGGCCTCCTGGACTTTCTGGATGATTCCCTCACGGGGCCTGGCAGGTTCAGCTTGCAGGGAATAGCGTAATGTTTGCACTGCCTGGGGAATTTTATCCAGAAGCTCCGTGGCCTGGTCTCTAAGGGTATAGCTGCTATAGCCTACCAGTCCTATAAACACCGTTACCAGTAGCATGGCGCCCAGCCAACGGGGAATTTTGACTCGTTCCAGGGCGCTGACGATGGGGTCCAGGGAATAGCTTACTAATATACTGAATACTAGGGGCACTAACACCGCCTGGGTCCATTCTAGTATCAGGAGCGCGGCAAATAGAGCGAGCAGCACTAGTGCAGTGCTGCGGATATCAATGGGACCAGCTACCGGGGAAGACGGCGGTTCTTGGGAATTCGATAACATCGTGTGACGGCTATTTATTATAAAAATCGTGACTGTAACAGATAAGTCGATAAAATTATTAGTCTATACCCCCGTAGTATATTCTGCGGGTAAAGAAATCTTCTATTCTTTTGTCGGTATTCAGATTGACTATTTGCGTAAGGCTCTGGATGATCGTGTCAAGGTCTCCGCGCGAGACCATCCAGGTGGAAGTGCAAGGAGATAGATGAGGCATCATGGAATTTAAAGATTATTACCAAATCATGGACATCAAGCGTGATGCCACGCAGGATGAGATCAAGCGCGCCTACCGCAAACTGGCGCGCAAATACCACCCGGACGTGAGTAAGGAACCGGGAGCTGAGGCACGCTTTAAGGAGGTTGGCGAGGCTTACGAGGTTCTCAAGGACCCGGAAAAGCGCGCCGCCTATGACCAATTAGGCGCCAACTGGAAGGAGGGTCAGGATTTCCGGCCGCCGCCAGATTGGGATCAGGGATTCGAGTTCCACGGTGGCGGTTTTACCGGGGGCGATGCTGAACAGTTCAGTGATTTCTTCGAGAGCTTGTTTGGGCGCGGTGGGTTTGGCGGGCGCAGGCAACGGGAGTTTCATGCCCGGGGCGAGGATACCTACGCTAAGATTCTGATCGACCTGGAGGACGCCTACCAGGGAACTAGTCGAACGATCACGCTCAAGCATACCGAACTTGGCCCCGATGGCCGACCCCAACTCAAAGAACGTACGCTCAATGTGCGTATCCCCAAGGGCGTGCATCAGGGGCAGAATATTCGTCTAGCCGGGCAGGGCGGGGCCGGTGCCGGTAAGGGGGGCGCCGGCGACTTATATCTGGAAGTCGCGTTCAAGCCCCATCCTTTCTACAAGGCCGAGGGTAAGGATGTTTACCTAAACTTGCCGGTGGCGCCTTGGGAAGCAGCTTTAGGCGCCACAGTCAAGGTGCCGACACTCTCGGGAACCGTTGATCTGAAGATTCCTCCAAACTCATGGAGTGGACGCAAACTGCGCCTCAAGGGCCGGGGCATTCCCGCCAAAGAACCAGGGGATTTTTATCTAGTGTTGGAGATTGTCCTGCCCAAAGCGGATACAGACAAGGCCAAGGCGGCCTATGCGGAATTTGAGAAGGCGCTCGGCTTCAATCCACGCGCCGAACTGGGAGTGTGAACTGATATGGGTGACGAAATGATGAACTCGTTAACAGGTGAAATCCTAGAAGAGGATGTGGAATTGACTCTAACGGAACTATGCCAGACCTGCCAGGTAACGGCCGAGCGGGTATTTCAGCTGGTTGAGTACGGCGTGGTTGAGCCACAGGGATACTGGCCTAAGCAGTGGCGCTTTCGCGGTGTCAGCGTGCGGCGTATCCGCTGCGCCCAGCGTCTGGAGCAGGATTTGGAGGTCAATCTTGCCGGTACCGCGCTGGCCCTGGAGTTGTTGGACGAATTGACGCAGCTACGCGCACGGCTGCAAAGGCTCGAAGGTTAGTAAGGTGGGCTCTATTGCAAAAATTTTTTTGCAACGGCCTCAACTTTGCGTACTCTTTGGAAGAACCCCCCATTATTCTCAGCAGCCACACCAAAAATCTACTATATATAAGCTAGTATGTACCATGACAAGTAATCAAATAGGGGTACATACGCCTTTATATCGGATAAGTTTGTCAAAAAGGAAAAATTATGAAATTAGCTACAATCATTAGCATCTTTTCGGTGCTTACTATCCTTCCAGCCATGGTGTTAGCAGGTGATAAACCACCGCAAGATGGCAAGCCGCTCTCAGAGATTGTGAAAAGTCTTGAGGAACAAGGGTTCAAGCAAATCTCAGAAATAGAGTTCGATGACGGCAAATGGGAAGTTGACGTTTACAAAGACAACCAAAAACGCGAACTGGAAGTCGATCCTTCTTCTGGCGAGATTTTGTCCGATAAGCTTGACGATTAGCCGAGACGTTCTGTCTAAGTAAATGTTCCCATCGACTCGCGTGCTTCGTTTTACCGCGAGTCGATGGGAGCGCTGCTACTAGCGCTTAAGAATCAAATGGCGAGATCAAGAAGATCCGCATCATTGTTTGTATTTAGGGGAAGGGACCTTGATCTGTTGCGGCTGCCCCCCCACTTCCCCTCGTGGCGTAAGTATTTCTCCACTTGCTGATCGATGGCGGTATGGAGGAAGCAGGCCAGCAGCATGATGGGAGCCGGACCATTAATGGTCCGGCTCCCATCGTTTGGTGTAGGCGCCACTTCCTTGCAGGCCCGCTATTGGCGACGGTGGTGGAAGAGATTCCCCTGGCGCGGTTGGCGTTGCATTTCCATGATACCTACGGCTAGGCGCTGGCCAATATTTTTGCTTGCCTGAAACTTGGGGTCTCCGTTATTGACAGCGCTGTGGCTGGTTTGGGCGGGTGTCCTTATGCCAAGGGAGCCACCGGCAATATGGCAACGGAAGATGTCGTTTATATGTTGGAGGGAATGGGTATTGAAACGGGCGTGGATCTGGAAAAGCTGATCGGGGTGGGCCGTCATATTTGCCAAGCGTTGGAGCGCGAGAACCAAAGCCGGGTAGGCCGGGCGGGGATAAGCCTCTTGAAGCAGGTAATTTGAAACCACCGAGGCCCGTGATTCGATAACGTTATACATCATTGGAGGATTTTGAGAGCAGCGCAGTATACTGGTTGAAGTGGCTTATAGCAGCAAAGAACTTACATCTGGCTATTTGGCCGTAAGGAGCAAAATGGCATGAGTATTAACTTTAGCTCGTTGCTTCAAAAGTCGTTCCCTTCTAAACAGCCGCGTTCCGCGGCTGTCAAGCCGTCCGAGGCGGTCGCGCATCTTGGCGAAGATTTCGCGAAAATAAAGGCGGATATCGCCGAGCATCTGCAAGAAGAGCAGCGGCGCGTAGTATTATTCAATGGTCTAGATGCTCTCCAGGCTATCTGGTCCAATATGCCGGAAGTGATTTCCGTTGAGGCCCGCGTTGTAACTAAAACACGGCCTGGCCAAGACGAATTTGACCAGGCGCGATGGCGGCAAATAGGTCTGATTAGGATCGGCCAAGGGCTGGTGGTGTTGGCTGTCCTCGCTTTGGCAGTTCTCGAACCGTCAGCTATCACGGTAGTCATAGCCGTGTTAGTGCTGGTGTTAGCCCTCGCTGAAGTGGCGGTCACGGACCTTGATCCCTATAGGCGCTTCCGCCCTGCCTTTTTCTTGAGTCTAATGGGCAGACCCGCAGGCTTGGTCCATCGAATGATCTTCGGAGCCTGAAAATCGCCGCCACAGCTTGAAGGGGAGGCGGAGGCGGATGTGCTGTTCGATGAGCGACGGCTCCGATCGGCTGTACGGACCGCGCTCGGGCATCTCGGCGGCGCCTTAGATGCCATCGCCCCCTCATCTTCCGCCGAGCGAGGCGGTCCGGCGGAAACCGCCTTGCTGGAATTTATCCAGCAATTGATCGGTTCGGTCGACAGTAAAAACCCGAAGGAACTGCATGAGACCTTCCTGATCGAACCAGCTCGATTTCGCCGCCAGTTAGAAAGCTTAGAAATCGATGTTGTTACCGAATGGTCGCCGGAGGCGCCGGCCGATGATTGGAGGATTCGAAGGAGCCCTACTGTTCCTTCGCCCAAGACGGTCCTTTCCGTGGTGCGGCGAGGTGATCGCATAGCGCCAGGAGTCGTCTATCTTACCCTTTCCAAGGAGACATGCCGATGAATACCTCAACCCTGACTCAATTGCCGCAACTCCCCGAAGGCCGCTTCGACGTTTTTGTTGGTTTTGACTTGGGCCACGGCGAGACCTGCCTAGTTAAGGTCCCGGCCGATGGCAATGAACCCCCTAGCCCATTGGAGATGGGCAACGAAAAAACCTTCCCGACCGCCATAGCCTGAATTGGGGATCGGGACGAAGTGGGCTATCAAGCTATCGACTCGGATGCGGACGATACTGAGGAGTTTGAAATTGCCTTCAAGGCGCGCCCTTTTTCAGGTGCCTGGAAAGACAAGCGTCCGGCAATTGTCAGGTACGCGCGAGTGTGTCATCAAAAGGTAAAAGAAAACTACCTGCTGGATAAAGATAAAGTGTGCTATTTAATCGGGTGTCCAACCGCATGGCCGAATGATGCGGTAGAGGAATACCGCAGGGTGTTCGTCGAGGCGGGTCTCCCTCATCCTCTCGTGGTGCGGGAGTCCTGGGCAGCCTTGATCCATGCCCGTGATTCAAGGCGGCTTGATTCTGAAAATAAAAACTTTGATGAAAACCTCGACGTACCCATTGTTGTGATTGATATTGGTTCGTCGACTACCGACATTACTTATATCAATAAACTGCAAGTGAAGGATGTGGAAAGCGGATACGATCTGGGGGCCGGCCTGATCGATGAATACATTTTGGAAGAAAACCTCAAGAAGCGGATGAATCCGTCAGACCGTCAATGGTGGGGAGAGCACTTCGCCCGAGATCCAAAGGATCGACGGCGAGCATTATTCGTTGCCCGCAAGTTGAAAGAAGAATACTTTAAGGTCAGCAAGGCCAGACGCAAAAAAAACCTGCCCGAGAGCAAGACCAAGTACTTGGTTAAAAAACTGGAACTTGAGACAAGTCAAGAGATGATTGATGATGCTGTTCATAGGTATCGCTACGAGCAATTGGCTGGCAAAACCTGGGCCGACGCCTACCGCGAGTTGCTGCAAAAAATCCGCTCGCGCTTGGATTCTCCACCTGCCTTCATTCTTTTGACAGGCGGGGCGTCACGCATGGAGTTCCCCGGGGAAATTTGTAAGGAAATCTTCGGCGAGGGGACCTTCGGTAAGAAGGACTCCATCAAACATGAATCGAGCCCGGAAACCATGGTCGCCAGTGGCCTAGCACGAACTGGTCGCTGGTTGCAACGCTGCCGCACGTTTGCCGAGGAAATCGAAAACACCTTTACCGTTGAGGCCCTGAAGGAGAAACTCGAACCCGAGGTGCCTAAGGCGATCGAAGCATTTCTGTTAAAGTCGCTTGACTCCACCTTCAAAGGTATTATGCCCGCCTGTATTGATGAATGGAAAGAAGGCAAGATCAAGGCAGCCGATGGTCTAGCCAAAGCATTCATAGAAAAGGGACGAGAGTGGGAGGCTAGTGGCGAGGGACGCGAGATAAAAAACGAGGCTGCCCAGCAGCTCATTAAGGTAGTGCTCCATCACGTCGAAGCGGACGCCGAGAAGATTGCCAGCCAATATAGCATTCCGTCTCGGAAACTACATTTTGAACTCGACGTGGGGAATGTTCCCCACTTGGTTGAGATTCAGGAATGGCTTGAAAATGAGTATTACGTCGGCTTTGATAAGGCCGTTGGTGAACTCATCGACTGGTTCAAAGGGTGGGCTGACTGGGCCGCCCCGCTTGTTAAGGGAGCCCTGTGGCTGGTAGGTCAGTTCGAAGTACTCATCGTCCCAGCGGTAGGCGGTCTCCTGAGTGACGCCGAAGCCGAGCAACATACGCAAAGACTGGCCGAGGAGCTTCACACCCAGATGCTCAAGCAGTTCCGCGATCAGCAGAAATCGGTTTTGCCTTGGATTCGATGAGGGCTCGTTCGGCTTTTGGCCGCTGCCGGTTCTTCAATCATTCTGGCGTCTCCTTATCCAATGGAGGCACGGGGTTTAAAATCGTAAATTGACAATAAACAAAAGGGGTCAGACCCTAATATAAACACCACCCTCAATATCGATGATCAGCCTGCGTAGGATGATGGGTAGAGCGTAGCGGAGGGGCGGACAGAGCTCGGCAAGAGCCATGTAGACAGCGTCATAGGCGGTACGTTATGGCGCAACTCCCAGATTCGGGACAGAAATAGATCATGTGGATAGGGAATGATGGGGAAATTAGCCAGGTCGCTCAATGCCTGATAGCCACGTCCAAACGTCATCTGCTCACTGGCGCAGTTAACGTCATAGCACCTGGGCGAGTTCAAGATCGAGGAGGTGAGGAGCATGGAGGGTTTCTATCGTTGAGAAGATACGATCTTCAATGGTCTGGGCTGCCTGGGTAACTAGAAGTATTTCAAGGATTGCCGAGGCATCTATTACGATCACTGCCGCTCCCGCTCAGCCCTGATGGCCTCAGCGGGTGGTGCTACGTGCGGTTCTACCGGAATGCGCCCATGAAGGCGCTTACGCAACTCACTTAGAGTAGGTCGCTCAGACGCTCTCTGAATCCTAGCAAGGAGATAATCCGAGAGCGGCATTCCTTCTTGAGCCGCCCGCGCTTTGAGTTTTCGGTGCAGTTTGTTAGGGACATTTCGTAGCTGGATCAGCTTAGACATGTTAAAAATATACTTGCATGTTTATAACATATGTTAATGCAGGTGTGATTCCTTTTGGCTCAGGTCATGCAACAAGGCCCTAATAGATCAGCCCGAACAAATGACGGAAGGACAAGCCTCGGAGTACGGTCAAGCGAACGCACTGATTGATCAGATTCAAGCCGACTATATTTTAGCGGACAAAGGCTATGATAGTGACGGGTTTATTAATAGCATTGAAGCGTCAGGTGCGGTAACGGTTATTTCGCTTGGCAAGTTCGATGATAGAGCTGGCTTAATCAAAGCTAAGAGACTTAGTTGTCAGATGGAGGGAAAAAAATAGCGAAATTTAATAAAGTGGGCGGGTTGTCTAAAAAACTGACAGTCTGTAGTAAATGGACACGTCTAATGGAAGATATTATTTTACAGGAGAGGAATAGTGAGTGTTTTAAAAATTAATCCAAACTCGAAGGTAGAGAAATTTCTTAATGGTACAAAGCGGATGTACATTAATGGGGAATTTGTAAAAAGTAAATCGCAAAAAACGTTCGAAACGTATAATCCTGCAACAGGAGAAGTATTGGCAACTGTATTTGAAGGAGGACCAGAGGATGTTGATGTTGCGGTAAAAGCTGCTCGTGAGGCTTTTGATAACGGTCCATGGCTAAAAATGAGTGCTGCTGAAAGAAGCAGAATTATGTATAAACTAGCGGATCTGATGGAAGAGCATGCAGAAGAATTAGCACTGCTTGAAACATTAGATAATGGAAAACCAATCCGTGAATCTAGAAATATGGATGTGCCGCTTTCGGTGGAACATATGCGGTATTATGCTGGTTGGCCTACAAAAATTGTCGGTCAAACGATTCCGGTAAGTGGCCCGTATTTTAATTACTCACGTCATGAACCGTTGGGAGTCGTGGGACAAATTATTCCATGGAATTTACCATTGCTTATGGCGATGTATAAAATGGGTGCGGCATTGGCAATGGGATGTACGATGGTTCTTAAGCCTTCAGAACTAACACCCCTGTCAACTTTATACTTGGCGGAGTTAACGGAAAAAGCGGGGTTTCCTCCGGGTGTTTTCAATGTAGTTCCCGGTTTTGGTGGACCCGTTGGCGTACCATTAGTTGAACATCCGCTGGTTGATAAAATTGGATTTACGGGTTCTACACAGACCGGCAAAGTGATTATGCAAAATGCCGCAAAAACGTTAAAAGATATTACCTTAGAACTTGGTGGAAAATCCCCTAATATCATCATGCCAGATGCTGATTTATCTAAAGCAATCCCAGGTGCATTGAATGGAGTCATGATCAATCAAGGCCAAAATTGTACAGCAGGCTCCCGTGTCTTTGTTCATAAGAAGCATTATGATAATGTTGTGGCAGAAATGATTGATTATGCCAATAATATTAAACAAGGACCTGGAATTTATAATGATACTGAAATAGGACCTCTAATATCGATAGGTCAGCAAGAAAGGGTATTAAGTTATATTGAGAAAGGGGTTAGTGAAGGGGCAGAATTGGTTGCTGGTGGTAAAAAATTTCAGGAGGAAGGATACTTTGTAAAGCCAACCGTGTTTGCCAATGTACGCGATAAAATGGTTATTGCTAAGGAAGAGATCTTTGGACCCGTTCTTGCCGCAATTCTGTTTGATGACCTGGATGACTTGATTGAACGTGCTAACAATACACCGTATGGCCTAGCTGCCGGATTGTGGACACGGGATGTGACAAATGCACATTATATTGCAGCAAAACTCCGTGCCGGTACAGTTTGGGTGAATTGCTATAATGTTTTTGATGTTGCTACACCATTTGGTGGGTTTAAGCAATCTGGCATTGGACGCGAATTAGGCTCATACGCCCTGAATAATTATACTGCGGTTAAGAGTGTTTGGATTGCGATGGATTAAGGCAGGTTGAGTTGGACGAATTTCGGCGCAACCGTTTGTATTTCAATAAATCAGGGAGTTAACTCTCTTGCCGTTATATTACGCGACCGGCGATTGTTAATGAACGGCTAACGCTCAATAGTGCAGGGGAGGCGGTGCCGATGCTAAAGCCGTTTGATCATCCCAGCCTACCTGCTCGAGCATCGCTACCTTCACCTGCAAGAGGCTTTGCACTCATCGAGCCTGTTTGATTCAAACCCATGCGCGTCTTTTACAGCTCCCTTAGCTGTTATTCTCCGAAGCACCAAAACGCGACAGAGGCTTTTATTTTTTTGTGCTAACTGAACCAGAAAGCGGTTATTTTTCGCCAGCGTTCAGTACATTTCACTGGCAGTACCTGGACCTTATATTTACCTTGATATTTATTAAGAGAGGACTAATGGGGTTTGGGTTCCGTCCGGCCTTGGTCCAAGACTTGCCTAATGGCGTTGATTACTGCCGCACGCACTCGGGATATATTTGCCCGGTGGCTATTTGTCCACCAGCGTGCCCGGATGGTGACTTTGTCTTCAGTTAAATCCCAGGCCAGGGCCTCAGGAGGCGGGTTGGTTTCAACCTCTGCAACCTGGGCGATAGCACCCCGTATTCGCTCGCACGTCTCTCCAATACTATTGGCACTATTATCATAGTTTATATTAATATCGTATTGGCTGCGGCGTTTTTCATAAGCTGTTTTTACTATCACTGCATGGGTGTAAATGTAGCTGTTTGGGATAAGAATCCGCTGCCCATCATAAGTTTTAATAATCGTTGCACGGGTCTCGATTTGTTCGACGGTACCCTCATGGCTATCGACTTTGATTTGATCGTCAACCTCAAATGGCTGGCGTAATAAAATCAGCAACCCGGCAAGCCAGTTTTGTAATATGTCTTTGAATGCAAAACCGATGGCAACAGAGCTGACGCCTAACCCCGCTATCAAATCACCGGGGTTTAAAGTGGGCAACACGATAGTTGCCGCTAGCAAAAAACCAGATAAGATAACCGCCCATTTCGAAAAACTGCCGAGCATTCTTCCTAGGTTGTGGCGGCCCCGGCGGATTGATTGGCGCTGAACAAGCCATTGGATAAGTACAGCCAAACCATAGAATAATATCATTACTACGAGAGCCAAAACGATATTCGGCAATAATCGGATAGCGCCATCGACCCAACTGTCGAAACGTTCAACAGCCATGCCAAGGTCGTAATCAATTTGTTGAGGTAGGTCCTGTATTGCGCCAGAGCCTATGCCATTTTGCTCGGCCATATTTCTTTCTCCAATGAGTGATTTCCAATTCGGCGTTGGTGTGTCATTATATTCCTGGATCAATATTAAGAAACGCGGACGAGTGCAAATCATCATCGAGAAATGAACGGGAACGCGTTCGGGCACCGAGCTGGATCACAGTCCATCACTAAATAAAGAATTTCTGCGCTTCCCCGGATTGCGCGCCCGCCGCCCCTTCTGAAAAACCTTGTAAGCTGAGGCCGAGAAAACCCCGCTTCTACTAAAAATTACAAGGCTTGTATTGCTATTTAGTAAATTCTGTACCATAAAATATAGATACTATACTTTTATATAGGATGAAAACGGTTTGAGGGTTGCCTTCGTGCCTGGGATATAGAAGATGAGATATCTAGGGTTATTGAGTCTCTTTCTATCATTATTGGCAGGATGCGAACAGCGGGTGCCCGCCGTTGCCAATGAAGGGCAGCAGAGCAGCTTTGCCGCCGGTTCAGCCACGACAGCGAGCGAAGATGCGCCACCGGGGGATATCGATCCCCTGTTGGATAATCTGGGCGATCATCATCACCCCATCACTACTTCCTTTCCCCTGGTCCAGCGTTATTTCGATCAGGGCTTAACCCTTGCGTTTGCCTTCAATCATGCCGAGGCTATCCGCTCCTTTAGGGACGCCGCCAAAATCGATCCCGATTGTGCCATGTGTTATTGGGGAGTTGCCTTGGCGCTTGGACCCAATATCAATGCGCCCATGGAAGCGGCGACTGTCCCGCAGGCTTATGAGGCCGTTCAGAAAGCGCTGGCGCTGGCGCCTAAGGCCAGTGAAGCGGAGCAAGCCTATATCCAAGCGCTGGCGCAACGTTATGGGTCCACCCCTGGGGCTGATCGGGAGGCGCTGGATCGGGCCTATGCCGATGCCATGAGGGCGTTGTCGCGCCGTTACCCTGATGACTTGGACGGGGCAGTGATTTTTGCCGAGGCCCTGATGAATCTCACGCCATGGGAGTATTGGACTCCCGTAGGGGAGCCGACGGCCTATACTCAGGAAATCGTAGCTACCCTGGAGTCGGTATTAGAGCGCGATCCCAATCATATTGGGGCTAATCATTATTATATTCATACTGTCGAGGCTTCCTCGGCGCCGGAGCGGGCGCTTCCTAGCGCCAAGCGGTTAGAGCGGCTAGCGCCGGGGGCGGGTCATTTGGTTCACATGCCTGCCCATATTTACTGGCGGGTAGGGCGTTACCATGAAGCCGTGGTGGCCAATGAGCATGCTATCCATACGGATGAAGCCTATCTTCTTGATCCAGATGCTGAAGGGTTATACCGGCTCGGTTATTACCCCCATAACATCCATTTTCTATTTGCCGCGGCGCAGATGGAAGGCAACAGCCAGTTGGCCTTGGAAGCGGCTCGTAAGCTGGTGATTAGCATCCCTGAAGAATCCTACTCCACCTTGCCTCAATTGGAGGAATTCAGGCCCATGCCTCTCTATGCCTTGGTGCGGTTTGGGAAATGGGATGAGATTCTCCGGGAGCCCGAGCCCGGCACCTCCTTTCGGTATACTAGGGGAATCTGGCACTGGGCCCGAGGTATAGCGTTTACGCGGCTGGGCCAGTTTGATTCCGCAGCCCAGGAATATGAGCAATTAACCAAAATCGGGCAGTCTCAGGCCATGGCCCAACTGGTTTTTTGGTCTGCCTCCTCTGGCTCAACCCTATTAGGGATCGCAGCCCATATTTTTGCCGGGGAATTAGCAGGTGCCCGAGGCCAAGCCGAGGAGATGATTGCCCAACTCAAAAAGGCCGTGCAAATTCAGGATAACCTGCGGTATATCGAACCGCCGGCTTGGTATTACCCGGTGCGTCATAATCTGGGCGCGGCGTTATTAGAAGCCGACCGGGCGGCGGAGGCCGAAGCCGTTTACCGAGAGGACTTAAAGCAATATCCTCACAATGGCTGGTCGCTCTTTGGCTTGGCCCAAAGCCTCCATGAGCAAGATCGACCCGAAGCGGCGGCAACGGTGGAAGCGCGTTTTGAGGAGGCTTGGCGGCACGCCGATGTGGGCTTGACGGCTTCCCGTTTTTGAGTGGGTATAACAAAATAATTATTAGTGGCGCAATTAAGTTCATTAAAAGTACATCCTGAATGCTCCCTTTGGGAGCACCTTGGGATGTTGCTGCAATAAAGATTAACCAAGAGTAAAAGGAAGGAATCATGGCAGAACGCTTAACCAAATCCGCTGCACGCAATATCTTTTACGGTGGTTCTTTTTTCTTCCTAGTCGTCTTTTTGATCCTGGGAATAGACAGTCACCTCTACATTAAAAATACTTCAACGGATGAGTCCACGTTGACGGAGTCGGTGGCCCGGGGTAAGCATGTGTGGGAACGCCATGCCTGCATCGATTGCCATTCCTTGTTAGGTGAAGGCGCCTATTTCGCGCCGGAATTAGGCAATGTCTGGGTTCGTTATGGCGGGCGTGAAAATCCCGAAGGAGCGCGGATGGGTATTAAAGCTTGGATGAAGGTGCAGCCAACTGGGGTTGAGGGACGGCGCCAAATGCCGCAGTTTAACCTGACGGAGCAGGAATTGGATGATCTGGTTGATTTTTTTGAATGGACGAGCCGCATTGATACCCTGGGCTGGCCACCCAATAATGCTGGTTAATTAGTGTGTGCCCTTTGTCTATGGAGATTTCTAAATGAAATATCAAACGCAGCAGCTTGCCTATCCTTATTTCGTGGCCGCTTTGGCTTTGTTTCTAGTGCAGCTCGTGGCGGGGGTGCTGGCGGGCACCATCTATGTCTTCCCCCATTTTCTCTCTGAAGCCGCCCCTTTTAACATTATCCGCATGATACATACCAGTGCCTTGTTGGTATGGCTCCTGCTCGGTTATTTTGGCGCCAGTTACTTCTTGATACCCGAGGAATGCGAGCGGGAGGTTTACAGTCCTAAGCTGGCTTGGTGGCAGCTTGGAATCTTTGTTTTCGCGGCGCTAGGGGCGGTCATTAGCTATCTGTTCGGGGTCCACGAAGGACGCGAATTTCTGGAGCAGCCCCTTTGGGTCAAAATTCTTTTGGCCGTTGCCTTTGTCATATTTCTCTACAATATCACCATGACCGTGCTTAAGGGGCGAAAGACGGTGGTTTCCATTGTCTTGCTGGTAGGATTGTGGGGGGCAGCCTTGTTTTATCTCTTTGCTTTTTATAACCCCAGTAATTTAGCTCTCGATAAATTGTACTGGTGGTGGGTGGTGCATGTTTGGGTCGAAGGGGTGTGGGAACTCATCATGGCGGCCATGCTGGCTTTTCTTCTTATTAAATTAACCGGTGTGGACCGGGAAATTATTGAAAAATGGCTTTATGTCATTGTGGGTCTTTCCCTGGTGAGCGGTCTTTTGGGCACCGGCCATCATTATTACTGGATTGGTACTCCGGGCTATTGGCACTGGATAGGTGGCGTGTTTTCAGTGTTGGAAGTGCTGCCCTTTTTCGCCATGGTGCTATGGGCTTTTTATCTGGTTCATGAAAGCGGTCGCGACCACCCGAACAGGGCTGCCATGCTGTGGAGTTTGGGCTGTCCGGTGATGGCCTTCTTTGGTGCCGGGGTATGGGGGCTCATGCACAGTTTTTCCCAGGTTAATTTCTATAGCCACGGCACTCAAGTGACGGCTGCCCATGGCCACTTAGCTTTCTATGGGGCCTATGTGATGCTGAATTTAGCTTTCTTTACCTATGCGTTACCCGCCTTGCGGGGGGTGCAGCCCTTCAACCAAATCCTCAATATGTGGAGTTTTTGGATCATGACCGGGTCCATGGCGTTCATGACTTTTACCCTAACTTTTGCCGGAGTGATTCAGACTCATCTCCAGCGTGTGCTCGGCATGGACTTTATGGAGATTCAGCAGCAGATTGCCCTTTTTTACTGGTTACGTCTAGGCTCGGGAATTTTCTTCGTAATCGGCGCTCTGCTTTATATCTACGCGGTACTAGGCCCGGTTCGAGGACAAATGGCAGCGCCTCTAGGGGTGCAAACGGCCACTAAGTAAGAGACGGAAGATGGAGGTTTCCTGGTCTTCGCAAGAAGCGCAACCTTCTCGCCAGGTGGAAGAAGAAATCCCTTTTTATCTGCCGGTGGGCAATGAGTGTGCCTTGTTTGAAGCTGCTTACCGCTACCGGCTCCCCCTTTTACTTAAGGGACCCACCGGCTGTGGCAAGACCCGCTTCGTAGCCCATATGGCGGCCCGGCTGGGCCGCCCCTTGTTGACCGTTTCTTGCCACGACGATTTGACGGCCTCTGATCTAACCGGGCGCTATCTCCTCAAGGGCGGGGAGACGATTTGGGTAGATGGGCCGCTGACCCAGGCTGTCCGGGAAGGGGGCATTTGCTATCTGGATGAAATTGTGGAGGCCCGTAAGGATGTCACCGTGGTACTTCATCCCTTGACTGATGACCGCCGCATCCTGCCCTTGGAGCGCACCGGGGAGACTTTGCAGGCGCCCCCGGAGTTCATGTTGGTAGTCTCTTATAATCCAGGCTATCAGAACATCCTCAAGTCTCTAAAGCCTAGTACCCGGCAGCGTTTCGTGGCCCTTAGCTTCGATTTTCCCGCCACTGAAGCGGAAGTTGAAATCGTCGCCAGGGAAAGCGGCTTTCCCCGGGAACGTTGTATTCCTCTGGTTAATTTAGCCAACCGGTTGCGGGCATTGAAAGGGGTTGACCTGGAGGAAGTAGCGTCAACCCGCCTTTTGGTTTACTGCGCTATTTTGATGGAGGAAGGGATAGATCCTTTTGAAGCTGCTCAGGTGGCTTTGATAGAACCCCTTTGTGATGAAGCTGAAGTCAAAGAGGGACTGCTGGAACTGGTTCGCGCTACCTACGGTTAGCTTCCATGTGGCAGTTTCTGGAGCTGGAAGAGCAGATTGGCCGCTATTGGCACCGCCTGGTGGGGCAAACTGCCAGCTATCCTTATCATCCGGAGGCTGAGGTAGCGTTGGATTCAGTGCACGCTTCCCTCAGCGTTTTCTTCCGGGGATTGGGAGGAACGCCGGGGCTGGCGCTGGCGGCAGGGGGAGCCCGAGCCTCGGGGCATCGGTTGGGATTACGGCAGCGCCTGGGCCTCGATCAAGAACGCTTGCCACAGGCAGAATGCAGTCCTGAGCGGTTATTGTTGCCCGTTTCTATCGCCTGTTTTCCGTTAGCTTCTCTCAACCGGCGTCTTTATTTTTGGTTGGCTGCTTTTTTTGCCTTGGCGGAGGCTCCTTCCCGGCCGTGTCCGGTCGATCCGCTCCAAGCCGATCTGGCCTTTTTGCATTGGGCCTACTGGACCAGTTTAATTGTTAGCCGCCGCTATCCAGGATTGGCGCGGAGTTATCAGTTGCTTGGCGAAGCTGTGCGGGTGTTGCGGCCACCGCGCTCTTTACCGGCGCAAGAGCAAGCGCTAGAAGCCGCGGTTCTAGGGCTATTGGGGGACAAGCATGCAAATCATCCTCTTGGTAACCAGTTTTTGGAGGCGATTATGCAGTTGGAACCGGATTTTACCCACTGGCATGCTGCCAAGCGTTACCATCCTTTCTTGCCAGTACCCTTATGGGGAGAAATGAGGGGCAACCCAAAATCCTCGAATTCTCCGCCGTCCCCTTCCGAGGAGGATGGGGGCGGTAATCGGCAAGAAGAAGATCATAGTCTCCGAAGACAAGCCCAGCGGAGCAGACAGGATCAATGCGAGCGGGATGACCCGCTGTTGCTGAACCGTTTTGAAAAGCTCATCAGCTGGGCTGAGATGGTGAATGTGAATCGGGCGGTGGAAGATGAGGAGGAAGAGGCCGCCAAAGAGATTGCCGACACCATGGAGGAATTAACCCTGAGTCCCCATCAGAAAAGGGCGGCCACTAAGCTTAAGTTTGATCTTGATCTGGCACCCGAGGATGTCGATCCTACTGCCTTGCTTGCCGAACTCACCTATCCAGAGTGGGATTACCGCCGTCAGGGTTATCATGATCGCCATTGCCGGGTTGTTGCCCAGATGGCTGCAGAGGAGGGAGAGATGTGGGCACCCGATCTTCAAGCCAGACGTCGGCTTCGCCGAATCCGGCGCCAGTTCGAAGCGCTGCGTCCCAGGCGCGAGCTCTTGCGCCGCCAGCTTGATGGCGCCGAGCCCGATATGGATGCCGTGGTGCGGTCCCATTGTGATTTAATAGCCAGCGGCCATGGTTCTGAGCGGGTGTATCTCATGGCTCGCCAGCAGGCCCGGGATTTAGCCGTGGCTATTCTGGTGGATGTTTCCCTGTCTACTGATAGTTGGATTGATAACCGCCGGATATTGGAAGTGGAAAAAGAAGCTTTGACTGCACTGGCCGCTGGCCTGGCCACCTGCGGGGATGCTTTTGGGATTTATACATTTACTTCGCGCAAACGGCATTTTGTCCGCGTGGCTACGGTGAAGGATTTCACGGCGCCCTTCAACAGCCAGGTTTTGCGGCGTATTGCGGCCCTGCGCCCTGGTTATTACACCCGCATGGGTGCGGCGCTGCGCCATGTTCAGCGGCAATTGTCCCCGCGCCCCGAGCGCCACCGTCTTTTGCTTTTGTTGAGTGACGGAAAACCCAATGACTTGGACCGTTATGAAGGCCGTTACGGAATCGAAGACACCCGGCGGGCAATTTTAGAAGCCCGCCGGGCGGGGCTATCGGTGTTTGGGATTACTATCGACCGCAAGGCCCAGGATTATTTTCCTTATTTATTTGGCCAGGGAGATTATGCCATCGTGGGCCAGCTTGATCGTCTTACCCAGGTCTTGCCTATGCTTTATCAGCGGTTGGTAAGCTAGTTCACAAATACTATAGAGGGCGCGGAGGTTGCTGCCCTCATAATTAAGGAGAACATCTTACACTTCTTACAAGCGAATTAAAAACTTTAATAAAGTTAGCTGCCATTCATTTTCGTAACAGTAATCCCACTAAAAAGGCGATACCTATAACAGCAATACTCGCGCTTGCCACCGGATGTTTTTTGATTTCCCTCTGGGTCGCTATAGTTGCCTGCTGGCCACTTTCACGGGCAGATACGTATGCTTTATTCAGTTTTGCTAGTATTTCATCTAGCCTTTCTTCGGCCTTGTCTTGGGTTGTCCGGGCGACGCTTTGGCCGTGGCTTTTAACTTCTGAGATTACCCCTCCTATTTCTTTACGGAGTTGACCTAGTTCTTTCTTTAGGCCGTCAATTTCTTTTTGCAAGGTAGTATCCGTCATTTGAAAAAACCTCTTAGCTATTTGAAATAATTAATATTTTAACGATAAAATAAGCAGCACTTAGGATAAAGATTATAGGATGCTTTTTCTTCTCTATGATCTTTTATCATATTAGACTTGCTACATTACCCTATCAAATATAGATATATATGCTCGTACCATTAAAATAGCACAGTAATAAAAGACTACCATTTTTTTGTTGCTGTATAAGTGATAAAGGTGGTTAATTTTTATGCTACTTGTTTGCTATTGTATAGGCACAAAATTACCCCTATTACTCTTAGTTATAGAAATGTCTGCAAGACGGTGTGCGTGAGGTTAGTGGTTATGAAATTTTTACACAATCAAGATGTAAAAATTGCACTAATGATAAGGACATTTAAATTAAGCATCACCAACTTGCGCCTCTTTATTCGTTTTTAACTGTGCCACTGCTAGTTACGGTGTCGAAATTAGGTCAGGTATCTTTTGAAACAATACCGTCTATGGTATGAGACAAACTGTTAAATATGCTTTTTACCCACTATTATTTAGTGGATGGCAGATACAAGAGAAAAATTATAAATACTATTGTGGCGTTCGGCGGTGAAGGGAAGTTGTCGAGTATTTCAGGACGTAGACATAAATACTATTTCGAAGTTGCTTTGATCATCATGCCTACTACCTCATCCGATAAAAGAGGTTTTTTTAATTTCATATTTAGAGTTGGTTCTTAAAGGAAGTACCGTGAATAGTTTATTTCAAAAAACTAGTAACATCAGCCATAAAAGACCATTCATTACCCTCTCTGTGGGGGTTATATTTATTTTAATAGGCTTATATTTTTTCTGGCCTTCTTTTCAGGATTCAATTAATCGCGCCTTTACTATTTTATTTAGCGGTGATCGGGAAAAACTACATAACTTTGTAGAACAATTTGGAATCTGGGGACCTATTGTTATCATTTTATCCATGGTAGCCCAAATGTTTTTGGTAGTTATCCCGTCGGTAGTTCTTTTTGTCGTTTCGATCCTTGCTTATGGCTCTTTTTGGGGTGGGGTTGTGGCTTTACTTGCAGTTCTGGTGGCTTCTACCGTGGGTTATCTTGTCGGCCGTTGGTTGGGTCCTATTACAGTGGATAAACTAATTGGATTGAAAACCCGTCACCAGATAGAAGAATATGTAGAAAGGTACGGTTTTTGGACAGTCATTGTTATTCGATTTTCTCCTTTTCTATCGAATGATGCCATCAGTTTTGTGGGCGGGTTGTTACGGATGAATTACTGGCGATTTATGGCTGCAACCTTTATTGGTATTTTGCCGCTTATTGTTCTCCTTGCCTATTTAGGGGAAACAAACGAGCGGTTACGGATAGGAATGTTTTGGATTTCAATAATAAGCTTGATCATTTTTATAGCCTACATCCTTTACGATCACCGTAGAAGAGATGATGGTTCCGCTCAGGTAAAGTAATAGGGTTCGGTATAATCCGGTAATTTAGGTTCCATTCTCTTTCTCCTCAATCGGTTTATTTTAACCAATCAGGAGGTTGTCCACTTTTTTGGGATGCCTCATTTTGCAACAGCGCACCATTAGGACTGTTTTTACTGGGACTTGCTTCGAGACAATGAATAGGCGATCACTGCATCTCCTAGCTTGGTGCCGACATAGCCGTGTCCGCCGGCTACGACAACGAGATATTGCCGGCCGTCGTGCCCCATGTAGGTGGCCGGTGTGGATTGGCCACCCGCTGGCAGCCGCGACCTCCACAATTCCTCGCCAGACGCCAGATCGTAGCCACGTACGTAGTAGTCTACCGTGCCGGACAGGAAGGCGAGGCCGCCGCCTGTCACGATGGGGCCACCGATGCCGGGTACACCCGCCTCGAATGGTAAAGGGATCGGCGCCACATCACGAACGGTACCATTAACGTGCTGGTATACGGTTTCGCCTGTCGTCAGATCCACGCCTGCAATATAGCCCCAGGGCGGCGACTGACAAGGCAGGCCCAACGGCGACATAAACGGTCGCAGTACGGCAGCATACGGCGTGCCGAAGTTCTCGTTACCCATTGGATAGCCGGGAGCGGAAACGATCTCGTCCAGTGTGTTGGGGCGTGGGATGAGCCGCGAGATAAAGCCGAGGTAGACAGGCATACCGAACATGATCTGGCGGACGGGATCGACGGCAACAGCGCCCCAGTTGAAAATTCCGAAGCTGCCGGGATGAGTGAGAGTACCTTCCAAGCTCGGCGGCGTGTACCGACCCTCGTAGCGGAGTTGGGCGAGACTGATGCGGCACATCATTTGGTCGACGGGCGATAGTCCCCACATGTCCGCGCCGGTGACATCGTCAGGGGCAAAAGAGATTGTCGAGACAGGCTGCGTTGGTGCGGGCTGTTCCCCTTCCACAGCATTTTGTGAGACGGCAATTTCTTCAGTTGGCAAAATTGCCTCTCCGGTGCGTCGATCCAGCACGAAGATCTCTCCTTGCTTAGTTGGCTGAACAAGCGCGGGTACCACCTGACCGCTGATGGTGAGATCGATCAGGCTCGGCTGGGCCGGCACGTCGTAGTCCCATATGTCGTGGTGAACAGTCTGGAATGACCATCTTACCTCACCGGTAGAGGCGTTCACGGCTACGACCGACGCCGAGAAGCGTTCTTGCTCGGGCGTTCTGTCGCCGCCATACTGGTCTGGCGAGCCGCTCCCCATTGGCAAATACACCAGGTTGAGCTCGGGATCATAGCTGGCAAGGCTCCAGTTGTTCGGCACGTTCTGGGTATAGGTCTCGCCGACCGTGATCGGCTCGGTGGACTCCGGGTTGCCGGGATCGAAGTTCCAGACAAGGCGCCCGGTACGGATGTCAAACGCTCGCACCACCCCCGACGGAAGCGCGTTCGACAGATTGTCGTTGACGCTGCCGCCAACGACCACGACCTCGTTGGTGACAAGAGGTGGAGACGTGCTGTAATAGGTAGTTGGCGACACATTCGGTTGTCCGATCCACAGATTCACGGTGCCATCCTCGCCGCCGAAGCCGGGACAGATTATTCCTGTTTCAGCGCTCACTGCGATCAGGCGGGCATCACGCGTCGGTAAAAAAATACGGCGCAGGCAGTCTAAGCGAATCGGCTCTGCATTGGTCGGCGCGTCGTCCACGATGACGGGGTTTGGTGCTCCGGCTTGAGCGGTACCGGCCACCACGTTCTGCGCCGCGCCGGATGCATCGATCGTTACGCCCGCCATACTCGCTTCCACAAGGGAAAGCGCCTGCTTCTTATCAGGCGGCGGTTCCCCAGAGACCTCCCATCCCAAGCTGGTCGCGTCATGATAGGAGAGTCCGCGGCAGGTCGCGTAGGTCGACAGTTTGTCTGTCAGACCGACGAGATTTGGACTGAATCGCCAGCGTTCTTTGCCAGTCACCGGATCGAGCGCAATGATCTCGCTCTGCGGGGTACACAAATACATTGTATCGTTCACGATGAGCGGTGTGCTTTCCAAAGCCGTACCGGGAAGATCTACGTGGATATCGCCTGCGTGATATTCCCAGGCGACTTCCAGTTCGCTTACATTTTCAGGGGTGATCTGAGCGAGCGGCGAGTAACGCTGCCCCGCGATCGTTCCACCATAGGCCGACCAATCACCGCGCGGCACTTCCGCCGTATCCTGGTCCATGCGTGTCTGAGCAAATTCGCCCGGTAGATCCTTCGACTGGGTTGCCATAGCGAGACCGACTACTATTACTGAGAGCATGATCGCACCAACCAGACCAACCCCCTCAATCCCGTACCCGCGAAAGCCGGGACTACCATGCGGCAAACTGCGGACCACGGCAGGTAGCAACAGTAGCAGGCCGAGCAATATGATGATACCGACGCGCGGCGCCAAACCCCACCAATAGAGACCCACTTCCCAGACGCCCCACCCAATCGCAAATGTGATCGCTACGGCATAAATTGCCAGCCCGCTCTTACGCCGCGCCAAGAGGAGAAGCGCTGAAAGCGCGAGCAGCACACCCAGTACCAAATAGGCCCAGCTGCCACCGAGTAATCCTAGCCTGACGCCGCCGAAAACGAGCGCGCCTCCGAACAGCAAGATTAGCGAAGCAAGAATGATGTGTATCATGGATATTACCTTACCAAATTTTGACTCTCTCCACATCTTCAATCTCCGTCTCCATACGGGAATTATTTCGTAACTCGGTGTCCGGAGAAATCAAAGCGGTACTTAAGGAGTGATCGAGGAAAAAATGCGATCAATGAGATTCTGGGTAACAAGTGATCGGGTAGATCTGAAGGCTCTAAGTAGCGTAGTTACGAGCTATTAGCTCAGAGTGCTATGCAGCTGATTTGGACAGCAGCGAGGAATGAAAATGTATTTTTGGCGTACCTGGTGGCAATACCGCGCCAACGAATAAAACGCCGGTGGGTATTGCTCCAACCGCCTAACTCCGGTGGCAGATCTCTCCAGGACGTGCCCGTGTCGATAATCTCCCAGTAAACAAACTCCTTTGGTTCGTACCGCAATTTGACGTAGGCACCTCAGTCTCGTTTCAGTCGTTTTATTTCCGATAAGGCTAAAGGGAACTGGCTAATCGAGGTGTATGTCCACCGGTTTCTAAGGTTGAGCCTTGTTCGCAGGCGGTTGTAGATCCTTAGGGGAGAGCTTTGATTTCCGTGCCTATCATGCATATGAAGATAACTTCGGATATGAGTCACTCCCTATTACAACGGAGTCATTCTATTTCCACAAAGCCATCTCCCGTAGTAGCCAGACACCCTGCGGAAATCGTCCATAAACATGGCCGTGAAGCCTATAGAAAACTGTAAAGCAAGGTGCTTACTGAAATCTGGAGATGGGGTGCATCGAAACTCCGAGTAGCTCAACTTTGCCCATACTACGGCTTATCGCGCACTAAAAAGTGATAACGCCCGTTTAGTCTGCGGGCGGCAGCTTGTGGTCGATAATGTGACTTAAGTCCGTTCTTGCCAAGCGAAACTCTCTTATCTCCCGAATTAATGTCGTTATAGACGATGCGCAGCTTGGAAGCCATTGCTCTGGATCGGCTGGCTTCACTGATTACAAGGGAGCATTATGAGAAAAGTATTGATTGCGCTCACTACAGCGGCGATATTTGCGTTGCCCGTGATGGCCGAAGTTACGTTCATGGAACTTAAAGACCTATCGCCCCTAGAGAGCAGAATTATAGCGAATGAAGGAAGTCTAGATAGTATCGATCAAGATCTATCTGATCATGAGGATCATATTAGTACGCTGGAAACAGATAATCACTCCAGGCAAACGGTAACCATTGACGGGTTTGTCTACGCACGGGTAAAACGAACTGAAACACCCATCACTATCAAGGGTGAGACGTGGTACTCCACCTCTACCGCTGACCGTCTGATAGATGTCACCCGGCAGGGCACCGATAGCTCACGGGGTAGTCGAATTACCGCGCCAGGTGAGCTGGTCTGGCTAAAAGGCAGTGGTGAGGAAGTTATCCTGCACCACTGCGAGGATTCTAAGATAGGTGAGCCGACGTGTTTAGTGGTGGACCCACGGGTGAGCTATGATGGCAAGCACGTTGCTTATACCCTCATTGAGGGCACGATGCGGCAACACCAGGACTCCCCTGTCAATAAAGTCATAAGCCCTCAACAGGCATCCCTTCATTTCGTGGATTTAACGGACCTATCACACACCGCCTGGCCTGCCGTCAAGGGTGTGTTTGATATGCAGCCCCAATGGTTGCCCGATGGCGATATTTTATTCGTTTCCAACCGGGACCATATCAAAGCCGGGGCTATTGATGGGTTCAGCCCCGATGGAGAGGTCTCGCAACTGTGGCGGGCGCACATCGACGGTAGTGGTGCCCATAATATCTCACCGGATATTCTGGGTGATGCGCTGCATCCGATTATCCACCCCACGGGCAAGGTGCTTTTTTCCAGTTGGAAACGCGATTTGGAAACTACCCAGAACTCGACCTTAGATAACAAATGGTATATCGCCGAAACTCGTCAAGACGGCTCCGAGCATAACGCTATTTGGGGTGCTCATGCCCGTTTTTTGCCTAACCCCGACAATATCACCCTGACCGCTCTACATTTTTTCGGTGTTCGCAGTAATGGCGATATGTGCACGACTATGTACTATCGCCAGAACACGCTTGGCTCTGGTAACGTGCAGTGCTTTAAGTATCCTACACCGAACCATCCCGAGGGCAAATTCCCCTTCAAGGCAAAGGAGGGTAGGTACCTTGGTCTGTGGGGTATGTCAGGCGATCATCAATCTATTCCCGGCGGAATCGGCAAGACGCGCGACCCGATGGGGCTGCCTGATGGCGGGCTGGTGTTTGCCGCGGATAGACAGGGTGTTTGCGGCTTCTATCATAGTTATAGACGCGTTCCTAAAGATAACATTGGATGCGATTTTGGGATTTATACGCAAAGCACTATCCCGGAACAGGACGCTGATAGTCGTGTTTTAATTGTTAACAGCCCGCACTGGCATGAGATACAGCCACAGCCTGTCATGCCCTATCAAGCTATCTACGGTATTGAGAAACCGCCCGTGCTGAAGATGGCGGAAAGCACTCAGGATGGCAAGTGTATCCTGCGTTCCGCTAGCAACCGGATGCAGGTTGACAATGAATGGGGTTACTTCGGACCCGACAATAGTAACCCATGCCAAAAACAAGGTTGCTCAATGACCGGGGTTGACAAGCCATCCCTTATGACCAGTATTAAATTCTGGCGGCCCATTATGTTTGATAAGCGCGTGCTGCATCGGGATTTTGACGCCTTCTCAACGCACAGGCTCGAGGTGCTTGGCACCGTGCCCATGCAGCCGGACGGTAGCTTTACCGCCGAGGTGCCTTGCGATACGCCGTTCTTTATGGCGGGTGCTGATAGCGAAGGCCGATCGCTTGCTAGAGATAAAATGGCCATGTCGTTGAGACCCGGAGAAATTCGCACCTGTTCGGGGTGTCATAATCATGACGACGATGATCCCCCTCGGTTCGAAGACTCCGATGCGGCCAATGCTACACCGACGCCAGTCTCTGCTAGCGGGACGTTACTAGAGTGGACGGCTGACATTTGGCCGATTATTCAGCAGTGCGACGCTAATTATCCTGAAATTAACCTTGCCGCTATGACCGAAAAGCAGGCGTTTGACCGCTTTACCAAGGATAGCAGGGGTAGGGCTAAAGCGCCATGGCGAAGCAAGTGGATTAACTGGCTGTTCGCCCGCGAGAGCCTGATGTATTGGCGCGCCGCAGGCTGGCGCACAGATGGACGCGGGGATGCTACCCGCTCGGATGATATTGATTACGGAACCAGCGCACCTATCTGGCAATGTTTAACAGATAAACAGCTTCAAATACTCGCGGACTGGATAGAAAGTGGAGCTTACCGTAAAAACGCAAAGTGGTAAAGTTTACCTTTATTAGGACTGATCCAAGGCTAGGGATAGCCATTTTTTAAAGAGAAGTCCATGGCAGCGAATATAAAAAGCGCACTCACCAGCGATTCATCCATTAAAAGGAATTGCTGCTTATACTCCAGCAATGTAGCGCCGCAAGCAGTTGGAGTAATGAAGATGCTGTTCAATCATTAATTTGCCAGGGTCTCCAGGGCATTTTTTACTGTAGCGTCTGATTCCCAAAGTGCTCACGCTCGCGAGGCAGCTTTGGTAATATCCAAGCCTGCGGAAGATCATTGGCAACCTGAAATGAAAGTACGCGGGAATTACAGGAGAAAAAAAGTAGCTAGACCGAGAAAAGTAAAAAATCCAAGAGCGTCCGTGGTTGCCATGAGTACCACACCGCCAGCAAGGGCAGGGTCAATACCTAGTTTGTGCAGCGCAAAGGGTATTATGGCCCCGGCCATGGCTCCGTTCAGCAGATTAATGGCCAAGGCCAAAGCAAATACCAAGCCCAAACTGCTATCCTGATGCCAAATTATCATGGCAGTAGCTACCGTGGAAGCAAATAATAGGGCATTGATTGCAATCACCCCCAGTTCTTTTCCCAGTACCCTGCGTATATTACCAGGCCCTACTTGATCTAGAGCAATGCCTCGAATGACTAGGGTCAAGGTTTGGGTGCCGGCAATACCACCCATACTGGCAACAATGGGCATCAATACGGCCAGTATCACGAGTTGTTCAATGGAGCCTTCAAATTGCTCAATGACCCAGGCAGCAAGGAAGGCATTGATCAAATTGATGCCTAGCCAGATTGCCCGTCGTTTAGCGCTTGTGACGATAGGCGCGAAGATATCGCTTTCCTCTTCCAGCCCCGCAGTGCTCATTAGGGCGCGGTCGGCTTCTTCACGGATCACATCCACCACGTCATCTACGGTAATGCGGCCGATTAATTTGTTATCCTCATCAACCACGGGGGCGGAGAGCAGATCATAATCCTCAAATAACCGCGCCACTTTTTTCGCCGGCGTTAGAGCGGGAATGGGATTGGACTCGGTGTGCATGACCTCAGAGACGGCGCAATTTTCTTCCAGAGAAACTAAGTCACTGAGGGAGAGCATACCTATATAGCGGGAAGCGCGGTCAACCACAATGATGGCATCCATGTGCTCAGGAAGTGCTCCCTGCTGGTGCCGAATTCTGCGCAAATAGCGCAGCACCGTATCCAGGGTGGCATCGTCCCGAACCGCTACCGCATCCACGTCCATCAGACCACCAGCGGTGTTATCGGGATAGTGGCGTACGGCCTCAAAGCGTTGCCGCCGCTTTTCATCCATGGCCTGCAGAACAGCCGCCCGGACTTTTTCCGGTAAGCGTTCATAGAGATCAGCCAAATCGTCTATATCGAGTCCAGAGACCGTTTTAATGAGATCCTCTGGGAGCGATTCCGCAATGAGTCCATCCTGGACCTCTTCATATAATTCGATGAGTACCGCGCCTTTAATCTGGGGGGTCAGCAGCTGCCAAATCTGAAGCCGCCTCTCCCAGGGAAAGGCTTCCAGGATGTTAGCGATGGTGGGCGGATCGCTGGTCGCTAGGCGAGTCGTTGCCCGAGTCAGGTAGCCAGCGTTTAAAAGCTCTTCTAATTCAGTGGCGAATTGGCGGTTATCTTTTTTGTTATCTTGATGTGCCACGGGAGTTTTGCTTTGAGAAGGGAATACCTCTTTCCTTCCGGATTATCCCTGCCTGAAGTCATTTTTCCTGGAGGGAAGGAGAAGTTATTAAGCACCCATTTTGGAATCAATGCCTAACCAGGCGATCCACTCATTAAACAAATTCTCTTCCAAGGCTGCGGCTACTGAGCGTGGTTCTAGGGTAGCGCGAAAGACGGGCTCCCCCGCTAAACTTAAGGCATGGCCGCCTGCTTCGCTCAGTATCAAACTGCCCGCGGCGTAATCCCAGAGCTTTTGCCTGCCGTGGAGGTACACATGGCCATGGCCGGCAGCAATCCAGCACCAGTCCAGGGCGACTGATCCCAGGCTTCGTTGAGAACTATAGGGGGGGTCCGTGGCCAAACGGGCAGCTAGCGCCGGGGGGAGACGTTTAAAGTCAACTAAGCCAATACCCTCCTGCAAGGAATAGTCAGGACGGCGTTGTCCTAAAAGGTTGCCGTTGAGCCATGCCCCTTGGCCTTTTTGCGCGCTGAAGCAGTCACCGCGTAGAGGATCATAGACCAGTCCTAGCACTACTTCCTGTTTTAAAATCAGGGCCAGGGAGACGCTAAAGCAAGGAATGCCAGCAGCAAAATTACGGGTGCCATCAAGGGGATCGAGGCACCATACTCCTTTATCGGTGTTTGTGAGCAGGCGGGTTTGTATTGTCTCATCCATTTCCTCGCTGAGAAATTCAAATGCCGGCCAGCGATCAACTAAAAGATTACCTATTTGGTTCTGCATGGCCAAATCCGCCTCGGTCAATAGGCTTCCATCGGCTTTTTGCCGACTACCTATTTCAGCGAATCGGGGTAGCAATTGTTCTTGGGCGGTGTCGGTGACGATTTTACTAAGTTGTTTTAGATCAGGGAGCATATATTCCTATCCGTTATTAAAATAGCGCGTGATTAGTAGGGTAATCCGCTGAGGCAGGCAGAATTCCAGAGAGGTTTTGAAAGCAGGTCTCCCGTGCTAATTGGATAAAATCCTGCATGAAGAAGCGCTCTTTTTCCTCCGCTCGTACCGCCGCGAAGAGAGTCGCCCATAGTCCCTCTTTGCCTAGAGGGAGGGCTTTTACCGCACCTTGCTTTATTTCCTCGACAATGGCCCAGTTAGGGAGCGCGGCCACCCCTCGATTATTGGCGACCAGTTGCAGGATCATGAGGGTAAGTTCCGCGGTTCGCTGGCCTGCGGGTTCGATGCCAGCCGGATCTAGAAAATGAGTGTAAAGGCTCAGCCGATCCCGGCCCACGGGGTAGGTAATCAAAACCTCCTTTTTAAGATCGGCTGGTTCTACCCAAACCTTGGTGCTTAGGTAGTGACGGGGGGGAATCACCAGCATACCTTGAAACCGGAATAGGGGTTCATAGCTAATATTGGGTAAATCAAGGGGATCGGATGTCACCACTAGATCGATGTCGCCCCGTTCTAGGGCTGGTAGGGGCTCGAAATTAAAGCCAAGAGAAAGATCCATTTCTATCTCCGGCCAGCGGTTACGAAAGATATCCATGGAGGGCAGTAGCCATTGGAAGCAGCTATGGCATTCCACGGCGATATGGAGCCGTCCGGCACGTCCATCCGCCATGGAGGCCAGTTCCCGTTCTGCCGCTTCCACTTGAGGCAAGATGGCGGTTGCCAATTCTAGCAGGCGTTGACCCGCAGACGTTAGCCGCAGGGGGTGGCTTTTTCTGGTAAACAGGGGGCATTCAAAGTGCTCTTCTAAGGCTTTTAGCTGGTGGGAGACCGCCGACTGGGTTAAATGCAGGCGCTCGGCAGCTTGACTGACGCTACCTGTTTCTCGGAGACTGAGTAAAGTTCGGAGATGTCGAAGCTCGATAAACATAGCTAAAGTATGACCTACTTTACCGTGCCAGGGAACTATCCTTGTGGACTGTGGAGAAGACAGCGTTTGCGTAGTATTCCATTGTAATTGGTTTTGATAAAAGAATAAATTACGGGCCTTTTGGCGATAGCTTAAACTTACGAGAAGCGTAAGTGTGTCTGTGGGTACTCGGCCTGATTCTGGATGAGGTGCTAATCTACTGTTAATCGTTCATCATTTACGGCGGATGGGACTATCTTCTGTTTCCTTTAGTTTGGCAGATGGAGAGTGCATGGCCGTGCAGGGCCCCTCTGGTGCCGGCAAGAGTTTGCTACTGCGCGCCCTTGCCGATCTGGATCCCCGTGAGGGCGAAGTCAGCCTGGATGGTAAATCCTGGGACTCTATTCCCGCGCCCCAGTGGCGGCGGCAGGTGGTTTATTTACCTTCCGAACCAGGTTGGTGGAGTGACTATGTGATTGACCACTTTCCCAACTGGAAAGCCGTAAATTCATGGTTAGAGGCCCTAAGCTTACCCGCGGTGGTTAAAGACCGAACCGTAGAGCGTTTATCTACCGGTGAGCGCCAGCGTCTTGCCTTAGTCCGGGCGCTGGCATTGGAGCCGCGGGTATTGCTGCTGGATGAACCCACCTCCGGATTGGACAATAAAACCACTTGTGCGGTTGAGCAAGTTCTTAGGGAATGCCTGACAATGGGCACGAGTATCCTTTGGGTAACCCATGATCCAGCCCAGGCCCGTCGGGTCGCCCAGCGTTGCCTTTTTTTAGAAAATGGCCATGTTCGCGAGGAGTGGCTTTGAATTATATCTCTCTCGGGGTTTTCGATCTGGCCATTGCCTCGGTATTGGTGATTCTCAATGGTACTTTGTCCTTTTGTCTGAATCTTAGGTTAGAACGGCAACTGCTGATTGCCACCTTTCGCATGATCGTGCAGTTAGCGCTTGTAGGGTTGGTGCTCAAGACTCTTTTTGCCCTATCTTCGCCAGGGTGGACCGGTCTTGCCGCCTTGGCTATGATTTTGTTCGCCGGGCGGGAAATCATGGCCCGTCAGGAACGCAGGATGAGCGGGTTTTGGTCCTATGGTCTGGGGACGGGATGTATGCTGCTGGCGGCCAGCTTGGTCACCGTTTTTGCCTTGACCACGCAAATCCGGCCCGACCCTTGGTATGATCCCCGCTATACCCTGCCTCTGCTAGGCATGATTTTGGGTAATACCATGACCGGAATCAGCTTGGGACTCCATAGCCTTTTGACCGGCTTGGTGCGGGATCGCAATGCTGTTGAAGCCCAACTGACCTTGGGTGCCACGCGCTGGCAGGCGACTCTTCCCGTGGTGCAGATTGCCCTGCGCAGCGCTTTGATGCCCATTATCAATACCATGGCTGCTACGGGCCTGGTGTCTTTACCAGGAATGATGACCGGTCAGATTTTGGCCGGCGCCGAGCCCATGGAAGCGGTGAAATATCAAATGCTGATTATGTTTTTGATTGCCGGCGGTACGGCGTTCGGATCAGTGAGCGCCGTGCTGGGGGCTGTTTACTGGTCGACGGATGCCAGACACCGGCTGAGGCTAGAGCGGCTTAAAAATCCTTGATACCTTGGTTTGCCCGCTAATAGCGGGCGGGTAGCTGGGCAACCTCGTTCAGCCGCCAGGGGTCCGGTTTAATGGAGGATTCCAATTGTTCTTCCCGTGTGTCCTCTAGCTCGTGGAAAAAATCAAAGCCGGTTCTCTTTTCCACTTCATCGACGCTGACCAGGAATTTATCCAGAGGCTCTTTGCCTCGCACTTGCTGGGGGACAATAAAGGCAAGCATTTTCTCATCCGGGAGGGCAAAATAGATTTTGTAAAAAGCATCGGGTATTTCCACCCAGTAGGAGGATGTCAGCCGCTCGATATCAGGATCGAAAATTGGACCGGTGAATACCCAAATCGTCTCGAACTGTTGGGTGAAATGATCGATTTCTACTTCTTCCAGGCGCTGCCACAATTTCTGATTTAAATTGGATTTTTGCGGGGTGATATTGGTCATGAGAAAAGTATCCAGTTGAGCCGGTTTTCCATAAAGGCGGCTAATTGCGTAATTAGGCGCCATGTGTCCTCGGTCGTAGCCGCTGTGGCGGTAATCATCGTGGGTGATATGGGTCAGATTGCGCCAGTCGGCACTGAATCGCTGGGGGCGTTGATAGTGAGTGTCATCCTGAATGGATGTGATCTTGTAACTGACCCATAGGGGGTTACCTCGCAGGTCCGAATAACCCACCATGAAGCCATCATTGCGGAAAATGCGGGTCCAGGTATCGGACTCTTTCCAGTTTTCGGCTTTAGGCATACCCATATATACCATTCCGGGGCGGGCAATATACACTTCATAGCCATACCAGACTCCGCTTGCCAGCACCAGCAGCAGTAAAACAAGGGGGCGCTGGCGCCCCAATTGCCAAACGGTAAGAAAGATCCGAAAAGGGTTTATTTTTTTTTGCTTTGCCATGGAGTGCCTATAAATTCACGGTTAAAGGGAGAGAATAAAACGGGCTATTTGTTCAGAGCCATTGGGGCTATAGCGCTTCCGGGAAGGTAAATTGAGATAATAAGGTAATTGGGAAATCCAATCGCCCCTGTTAAATTGGGTTTCATTCATCCCGAAACCGTCCATCTCTTGTTTCGCAAATTTATCGAGTATCTCTGATTCCCGGAAATGGGTTCGGATGATATAGCCAAAGGGGATGCCCGCCCAGTAGGTTTCGGCCAGGGTACTATAGCCTAGCTTTCCCAATACCAGATCCGAGGCTTGGATTAAATCCGGATGGAAAAATTCGGAATGGTGGGGTAAAAGAACCATATTTTCATGACGTTGTAGACTCTCACCCACCCCGGGAAAGATAAAAAACATGGTTTGCTGGGCAGCTATTTGCGCTAGGAATGGGTAGTGCCATGGAGGAATGCCCCCCATGCTAATTAAAATAACTGGAGCATTCTGGGGCAGGCCGAGCTTGCTTCGAACTTGCTGCCTAGGAAGCCTTGCTTTCCGGGAAACGGGTGGGGTGCTTAAATCAACCGGTGCGGGATGGCAGGCTGGTTGGGTTTGGATATGATAATCCGCTGTTTCAAATAGACCCTTAAAAAAATCAATATATTTGCCTATTTCTGGATGCTGGCTAAGGTAACTTTGGTAAATCCAATCCCAGGTGAAGTTTTCGACGAGTACCGCCGGTATTTCTGCTTCCTTGGCCACTGCGATTCCCAAAGGCGAGATATCGCATAGCATAAGCTCGCATTGCTTTTTTTGGATTTGCCTGGCAAGGCTAGTCACTTGAGAGGGGTTAAAAGGAAGGAAGCAGTCAAGAGCATGTAGTGTGTGCTTTAAATCTTCATGTAAGGGTGATTTCTGAATAATTCCAATATCGGTTAGTAAGGCGTGGTAATTAAAATTTCCTTGTAGGGAGTCTTGGAAAAACCAAGGAGGAACCTGAGTATAAATCTCGTATTGTATTTTAGGAAGATTCCTACGTACCGCCTCCATGACTGCGCAGGCCCGCGCGGCATGGCCAAAGCCATGGGAAGTAATGAAGTAAGCAATAGTTTTCACGCAGGGGTTCTATCTTAGAATAAACATATCAACAAATTAACCGATAGTGTAAAGGTGTAAGTCATCATTCGGTAGGGGGCTTATATATTAGTGGGTTGATTAACACTCACTTTAAAGGTTAGTGAAGGGATTCGTAAGGGTATTTTAGAATTATTATTAGTTTTCTACTCATGGAGGTCTTTAGATGGGAATGACGGGTATTATTACCTTAGGGATAATCGTAGCAATGATTTTATATGTCATTGTAATTTACAATCGGTTAGTAGCCTTTAAAAACCGCTATAAAAATGCGTTTGCACAAATCGAGGTTCAGTTAAAACGCCGCTATGATTTAATCCCTAATCTAGTGGAAACAGCTAAAGGATATTTGCAACACGAGCGAAAAACCCTGGAGGCAGTCATCGCTGCTAGAAACCAGGCGATGACAGGTTTGCGGCAAGCTGCTTCTGATCCTGGCAATGGGGATGCTATTAATCGGTTATCCAATGCGGAGCAAACGCTTACTGGTGCGCTTGGTAAGCTTAATATTGTTGTGGAAGATTATCCCGATCTTAAAGCCAACCAGAATATGATGCAGCTCAGCGAAGAGCTGACGAGTACAGAAAACAGAGTTGCCTTCGCCAGACAATCGTTTAACGATGCCGTCATGCATTACAATACTTATAAGCAATCATTTCCGCAGAACATGCTTGCTGGTATGTTTGGCCATGGTCCGGATTCGGCATTATTACAGTTTGAAGATAGCCAAGCTATTCAAGCCGCTCCAAGCATTTCATTTTAATAAAAGCCTTTCCATTGCAATTGGTGTCCCATGGATTTTTTTCAAGCGCAAAATGATGCCCGTCGGAATACAAATCGCTTTGTCCTGCTCTTTATCGTTGCGGTTATTGTATTGGTTCTGTTGACCAATTTGCTTGTGATGGCATTTATGGGGGCATTTTCCGCCTATTTTGGTAATGATCTGGTGACTGGCCGTTATGTTGATAGCATGCTAGTAAGCAACGGCAATTCCGTGGATATCCTTTCATGGGCTTTTTGGGAAGCCATGCTGCGCGCATTCGATTGGCAAATGTTTTTTGGCATTGGTTTTATAGTCACGGCTATTGTGGCTGTGGCGAGTTTTTATAAGATGATGGTGCTTTCCTCTGGCGGCAAAGTGGTTGCGGAAATGTTAGGCGGACGTTTGCTTCGCCCCAATACCGAGCTACCGTCATCGGAGCATAAAGTACTTAATATCGTTGAGGAAATGGCAATCGCCTCGGGTACACCCGTGCCCCTTGTGTATGTTCTACCAGAAGCGGGGATTAATGCTTTTGCTGCTGGTTTTACGCCAGGTGATGCAGTGATTGGGATAACCGAAGGCAGCATACGGCATTTAAACCGCGATCAGTTACAGGGGGTAATAGCCCATGAATTTAGTCATATTCTTAACGGCGATATACGCCTCAATATTCGATTGATGGGTTTGCTCCATGGCATATTAATCATTAGTATCATCGGTTCTTATTTATTACGTTGCAGAAGTTTCTCTCGGGGGAGGCGGAGCGATAACACAGTGGCCACCGTTTTTTTGGGACTTGGGTTGGTGGCGATTGGTTCCGTTGGATCTTTTTTTGGCAGCCTTATTAAAGCCTCGGTAAGCCGTCAAAGGGAATACCTTGCGGATGCTTCCGCCGTGCAATTTACCCGTAATCCGGATGGTATAGCCGATGCTTTAAAAAAAATTGGAGGTTTTGCCGAAGGTTCAATGTTAGAAAGCCCTTCGGCAGCGGAGGTAAGTCATGCCTTTTTTGCTAATGGCATTCGTTCAATGCTAGCTTCCTTTTTGGCAACCCATCCTCCTTTAGACGATCGGATTCGCCGCATTCAGCCCCACTGGAATGGGAAATTCTTGGAAGCTGGTCGTCAAGCCGATGAAAGGATGTCCGCGGAAACCCTAGAACCCATAGCAAATCGAAGTTTTCCTTTTCAGGGTGCGGTTTCTCCAGTAGTGGCAGATATTGCTTTTGCCATGAATCACGTTGGCCGTCCCCAGCAGCAACATTTGGAGTATGCTCGTAGCCTTATCGAACAAATCCCCGATACGCTTATTGAAGCAGTGCGGGAACCTTATGGCGCTAGAGCTTTAATTCATGCCTTAGTAATAAATAAGGATTCCGAAGTTCGTAAATCGCAGCTAGAGCATTTAAAAAAGCAAGGAGATCAAGGCGTTTATGAGTTAACGGCTCGATTGTTAGCCCCCGTTGATGCTTTGGGGAATCAATTTCGTTTACCCTTGATAGAACTCAGCGTTGCCTCAATGCGCCAGCTGTCGCTATCACAATATCAATTATTTAAGAAAAACCTTTCTGTATTGATTGAGGCAGATAATAAAATTAGTGTTTTTCAGTGGGCTTTACAAAAAATTGTCTTCCATAATTTAGATTCTGTGTTTAACAAACATCCAGCATTTTCCACTATTGGGAAATACTCCGATCTATCTCAATTAGAAAATGAAATTGGGATTTTATTGTCTTTATTGGTTCATGCCGAGCATGATAATTACAAAGATGCGGAAAAGGCTTTTAGGGCAGGGAAAAAGAAATTGGCAAATATTCATATAAACTTATTACAAAGTTCAGTTATTAATTTAAATGAACTTGATACCGCCATTGATCGCTTGGCCTTGCTAAAGCCATTGCTGAAACCCCGTGTTTTGAAAGCATGTGTTGCTTCTATTACGGTAAACAACCATGTTTCTGTTATAGAGGCTGAATTGTTACGCGCCTTCTCCGCAGCAATAGATTGCCCCATGCCGTTGTTACTCAATACTCTAAATAAGAGATAAAGCTGACTAGGTATATTGTTACCGCATTCGCTTTTAACGCTGATACGTATCAAGTGATGTTCTTGGTGGTATTTTGGACATCCCAGTCTCGCACATTGCCGGGAGCCTTGGTAAGTACTTTAAGGCATCGCGGCAATAGCCTGTCCCAAGAAAGGCAAAGCCATTAGGAGAGAGGTGATGAGATCGCTTGTCTATATGGTTTATATTTTTGATTTTTTTTATGCTTCACCCACTTTTCCTTTTCTTATGCCTGCATCGTTTGAAATGCTTCTTGATATTGTTTAAAGTCCTGTTCAGAGAAACAGACAAAGTAAATTTGCTTAATTGTGGTATCTTGGCCAAGAAATGTCTTCACTTCCTGAAGGGCGATCCGACAAGCCTGCTTAAGGGGAAAACCATAAGCGCCTGTGCTAATAGAAGGAAAGGCGAGGGTTGAAATCCCTTTTGCTAGCGCAATCGCTAGGCTATTTCGGTAACATTGAGCTAGAAGTTGATCCTCGTTCCGCTGACCTCCCTTCCAGATAGGGCCGACCGTGTGAATGATGTATCTTGCTGGAAGCTGGTATCCCCTGGTGAGTTTAGCTTCTCCCGTCTTGCAGCCGCCCAGGCTCCGGCATTCCTCCTTAAGTTCTGGCCCAGCAGCCCGGTGAATGGCCCCATCCACGCCTCCTCCCCCTAAAAGAGTTTGATTAGCGGCGTTGATAATGGCATCCACCTCCATTTTCGTAATGCCCCCTTGCATGATCGTGATACGTGGATCGTTCATTTTAGCTCTCCTTCTGAGTCTAAGTTTTTTGACGCCTTAATTGCTGAGAATAGCGAAGTAGCCGCGAGAGGCAAGCTGATTCACTCTGCCAAGGGGAGCGGGAATAGGCTAGATTTATGTTGAAAAATGAGAATAGAGATTGGACGGCTTCACTCAATGTGGCACGATTGCAACGCTGGCAAGGCCGAGCGACAATAGAATGGAGGACACCCGCCAATGTTTCGCTGCTAGGCTGGGGAATATAATTTGCAGACTGGGGAAACTTTTGGCGCAGACGGCAAGGAAAGCAGGCCTAGCGAGGGGGCTTTTCTAGATCTTAAAGGATATGGGTCAATAGATCTTGGAAAAATCAAGCTCTTAAATATATATGTTAAAGAAGGTAATTAATGGACAGAAAGAAAAAGCGTATCAGCAGTGCCGACCTCGGCAAGATAATGAGGATGTGGCTGCTAATTATCCCGATAATAGTCGCTATTATTGGTTCGGCAACGTTTACCAGTATGTGGTTAGCCTCGCGGTCGGACTCCTCGACTACGATATATGGCCAAATTACTGATATAGATAATGAGCTACTTAACGATATTGGAAGAGATTTTCGTAGCACTTATCTCCAATTTCTTAAAGCTAAAATAAATCCAGGTTCCGATTCGGAAAGGGTGGAGCAACTGGATGAAAGACTGACTGAACTGATGTTTCAAGAGAGGAAAATTATCCAGAAATATGACCCTTTCTATACTTCCGATCGGCCTTCGACTATGGAAATTCTTTTTGAGATAATAGCGGAAGTTCCCTATCCTATTGTTTTTACTATTGCTATAGTGGTAGGTATATTTTTATTTGTAATTACCAGGTATCTTGCGCTTTTTATCATAATGAGGCGATACTCGCCTAGTTACGTTAAGGAAGTATAAGGAGGATGCCTTGAGAAAAAGCGCTAGCGGCTAGCTAGCTAATATAGAAAAAGACCCTAATGATTAAATCTTTTTCCTGTGTTGGGGTCGCTGCCGCCCTTCTTCTTGGTTTAAATGGTTGCAATGATCCCAATCCCCAACTTTCGGAACCGCCGCCACCAGAAGTCACGGTTGCCCATCCCATTCAACGGGAGATCGTTGAATGGGATCATTATACAGGGCGTACCGAAGCGGCAAAGACCGTAGAAATCCGCGCTCGGGTCAGTGGTTATCTTGATAAGATTGCTTTTGAGCCAGGCAAGATTGTTGAGAAAGGGGATTTGCTATTCGTCATTGATCAACGTCCTTACCAGGCAGTGCTGGCCCAGGCCCGGGCAGGCTTGAAGCGGGCCCAGGCCCAGCTTACTTTGGCGGTAACGGAACTTGAGCGCGCCGAACAGTTGGTGGGGAGAAAACTGATTGCCCGTGAGGAATACGACCAACGACTTGCCGAGCGACAGGTTGCCCAGGCAGAGGTTATGGAAATGCAGGCTGCCGTTGAATCCGCTCGCCTTGATCTTAACTTTACCGAGATCAGAGCACCCATAGGAGGGCGTATTAGCCGGCAGCTAGTGGATGGGGGCAACTTGATTATTGGGGGAGGCGAGGGTAATGCTACTTTACTTGCCATCTTGGTTTCCATCGATCCCATTTATGTTTATATCGATGCTGATGAGCGGGCGGTGCTTAAATATAGGCGCTTGCACCAAGAAGGCAGCCGGGTGAGCGCACGCTATGCGCGGATTCCAGCTCAAATGGGCCTTGCCACGGACAAGGATTTTCCTTTTCATGGGATTATCGATTATGTGGCGCCCCGGGCGAACCCTTCTACCGGCACTGTACGGGCCCGGATTGTCATCCCTAATCCGGATGATCAATTAAGTGGCGGTTTTTTCGCTCGGGTGCGAATACCTGGGAGTGGCCGCTATCGGGCCACGTTGATTACAGATCGGGCGGTTAGCCAGGATCAGGGGCAAAAATTCGTTTATGTGGTGAATGATGAGAATAAGGTTGCCTACCGCCGGGTTGAGCTAGGTCCTATCGTAGGCGGTTTGCGCATCGTCCGTGCTGGTCTGGAGCCGGAGGAGAGGATCATTATCAAGGGTGTCCAACGGGCCCGGGAAGGTATCGAAGTTATCCCTCAGCTGGCGCCCATGATAGCCCCCTCGGAGGCATCTACCCAAACCGGCGCTAAGCCAGTTATTTTTGAGACTGGCCAAGAATCTTCTCCCGGCCAAGGTTAAGGGTACACCCATGAATTTTGCTCGTTTTTTCACGGATCACCCTGTATTCGCATCGGTGCTGTCAATTCTGATTATTATTATTGGCGGTCTTGCTATCCTGGCTCTTCCCATTGAACGTCATCCCCAGATTGCTCCGCCGACAGTCGTCGTAAGCACCACTTATCCTGGCGCCAGTGGGGAGACGGTGGCTAAAACCGTTGCCACTCCCCTTGAGCAGGAGATCAACGGCGTTGAGGATATGCTGTATATGTCCTCTCAGGCAACCAACGATGGGGCGCTTCGGCTCACCATTACCTTTAAATTGGGCACCGATCTGGATAAGGCCCAAGTGCTGGTGCAAAACCGGGTGGCGTTAGCAGAGCCTCGGCTGCCGGAAGAGGTCCGCCGGATGGGGATCTCAGTACGTAAGAGTTCCCCCGATTTGAGTTTGGTCGTCAACATTATTTCACCGGATCAACGCTATGATCAAATTTACCTCAGTAATTATGCCCTCATCCATGTTCGCGAGGCCCTGGCGCGGTTACCTGGGGTAGGAGATATCGCCCTGTTTGGAGGTCGTGATTATAGTATGCGTGTCTGGCTCGATCCGGAAAGTCTTGCTTCCCGCGAGTTGACGGCGATGGATGTAGTGCGCGCCATTCGGGAACAGAATGTGCAGGTTGCTGCGGGTACTTTAGGTGAGCCTCCCATTCCTGGTAGTACTGATCTGCAACTAACCGTTAATACCATGGGGCGGCTTACCGAGGCCAAGCAGTTTGGCGAGATCATTGTTAAAACCGGCACTGAGGGGCAAGTGACGTATGTTCGTGATATCGCGCGTATTGAACTAGGCGCCGCAGACTATACCTCTAATCTTTATCTTGGCAGCCAGCCTACCGTTGGAATCATTATTTTTCAGCGGCCCGGCAGCAATGCCCTAGAGACCAAGCAGGCGGTGATGGAAACCATGGAACGGTTAGCCAAGGATTTCCCTCCTGGAATCGCCTACCGTGTGGTCTATGACACCACTACTTTCATTGAGGAATCAGTGAAATCGGTGGTCAAAGTGTTGTTTGAAGCGGTGCTCATTGTGCTGGTGGTGGTGCTGGTGTTTCTGCAAAATTGGCGTGCGACCTTAATTCCCATGCTGGCGGTCCCCGTCTCTCTGATTGGCACCTTTGCGGTATTGGCGGCCCTGGGGTTCTCCCTTAATACCCTGACGCTAGCGGCCATGGTGCTGGCTATCGGTATTGTTGTCGATGATGCCATTGTGGTGGTGGAGAATGTGGAACGTAACCTGGAGGCGGGCCTGCCGCGCCGGGAAGCCACGCTTAAGGCCATGGGGGAAGTATCGGGGGCGATCATTGCCATGGCTTTGGTGCTGAGTGCGGTGTTTATTCCCACGGCCTTTATATCGGGAATTACCGGTCAATTTTATCAGCAGTTTGCACTGACCATTGCCGCCGCTACTATTATTTCGGCGCTTAATTCTCTGACTTTGAGCCCAGCCCTAAGCGCTATTTTTTTGAAATCCCCGGATGAAAAGAAGGATATCTTGCAGCGTTGGCTCGATCGTCTTTTTGGCTGGTTTTTTAAGGGATTTAATGGGACTTTTAGTTGGTTTCGGACCCAATATACGCTACTTATCCGCCGTTTCGTGTGGATGAGTGTGTTGATGTTAGGAATCTATGGTGGATTGCTAGGGCTCACCTATCTGGGATTTACGCAAGTGCCGACCGGTTTTATTCCCCAGGAGGATCAGGGCTATTTGATTGTCTTCGCCCAACTTCCGGATGCGGCTTCCCTGGAACGTACCGACGCGGTGCTTCGGCGGGCCAATGAAATTATTCTCGATACGCAGGGTATATTGAGTACCAATGCGGTAGCGGGGTGGTCAGTGATCATGCGCGGGAATCAGCCTAATGTGGGCACTATTTTCGTCATTCTAGATCCTTTCTCGGAGCGCACAGAGGAAAACTTGGGCGCTAACGCTATTGCCGAAACGCTCCAGCAGCGGCTCGGCGGAATCCAGGAAGCCTTTATCGGGGTCTTTCCTCCTCCCTCGGTGCGGGGTATCGGCAACCTCGGCGGATTTAAGATGGAGATCCAGGATCAAGGAGGACGTGGGTTGCATGCTCTGCAAGATGCGGTGGAACAGATGATTATCACTGGCAACCAAACCCCTGAGTTGAGCGGACTATTTACCACCTTCCGGGCCAATGTTCCCCAGATTTATTTGGATATTGACCGTATCCAAGCGCGTTCTATGGGGGTGCCCCTTGATAATGTTTTCAATACCCTGCAAGTTTATCTGGGCTCGCTCTACATTAATGATTTTAATCTTTTTGGCCGTACTTTTCGGGTTATCGCTCAAGCGGATGGAGCTTTTCGCGACCAGCCTGAAGATATCTATTTGCTGAAAACCCGTAACGTGAGTGGTGAGATGGTGCCCCTTGGTGCCTTAGTGGATATACAAGAAACCACGGGTCCCGATAAAGTTAATCGTTACAATTTATTTCCTGCCGCGGAGGTAAATGGCGATGCGATGCCTGGAATTAGTTCAGGACAAGCTATTGCTTTAATGGAAGCCATTGCCGAGCGTGAACTGCCCCGGGGATTTGGCTTTGAATGGACGGAGCTGACTTATCAGCAAATCCTGGCGGGCAATACCGCCGTTTATATCTTTCCGCTCTGCGTATTATTTGTCTTTCTCGTGCTTGCTGCTCAATATGAAAGCTGGTCGTTGCCGCTAGCGGTTATTCTGATTGTGCCCATGTGTTTACTGTCTGCCATTATAGGTGTCTGGCTTATGGGTATGGATAATAATATTTTTACCCAAATTGGTTTTATCGTGCTTATCGGGCTGGCGAGTAAAAATGCGATTCTAATTGTTGAATTTGCCAAGCAATTACAGGATAAACAGGCTTTGAGTCGGTATGAGGCCGCGATAGAGTCCTCCAGACTGCGTTTGCGTCCCATTCTCATGACCTCTTTTGCTTTTGTCTTTGGGGTACTGCCCCTTGTGATTGCCGAAGGGGCAGGGGCGGAAAGCCGGGAACTCCTTGGGGTGGCCGTTTTAAGTGGTATGCTTGGGGTCACTTTTTTTGGCCTTGTGTTCACACCCATTTTTTATGTCGTGGTTCGTAAATTTGTAGAGCAGCGCCAAATGAGAGCTGAAGCGCCTGAGGCAACTCATAAAGAAAAAGAAGGGAATGGAGATAGCGAGGAGGCGGTGGCTCCTAATAATTAAGAACGATCAAAGGGATTATTTGTGTTTAAGTCTCCACTGTGTCAGCTAGAATAAATTGTTATGACCTTGACTCTTCCCCCCGCTATCCGTTTTGGCCGGGAGATCTGTGGCGATCTCGCGCAGGGAGAGCGGCGTGAGTGGTGGCTTACCAATGGGCTTGGCGGTTACGCTGCCGGCACGGTGGCGGGAACCCTGACGCGGCGCTACCATGGTTTGTTGATTGCCCCGCTGAAACCGCCTCTGGGCCGTTTTCTAGTATTTGCCAAAGCTGAGGCAAGTTTACTTTACCAGGACCAGGTAATCCCTCTATTTACCAATCGTTGGGGGAGCGGCGCGGTTGATCCGAGGGGCCATGTCCATTTGGAGTCCTTTGAACTGCAAGGCCGAATGCCGGTTTGGCGTTTTACGGTAGGTGATTTAGGCGTAGACATGCGCCTCTGGCTGGAACCAGGCGCCCATACCACTTATCTGGCCTATCGGTTGGTTAATCCGCCGTCTTCCTCCACCAGTTCCGTTCGGCTTCGCCTCAAGCTGCTGGTGAACGCTCGGGATCATCACGGTACCACCTCGCCTGGGGTGTTGAGTCCAGTGATTAGAGAGGAGGTAGATCGGCTACGGGTGATTCATCCTCACTGGTTCAGTTTGTATTTTCGTGCCCAAGGCGGTTTCATCACCCGGGAGCTGTCTTGGATTGAAGATTTTGATCTCCCCTTGGAGCGGGAACGGGGCTTGCCGGATCGTGATCGCCATCTTTGTGTGGGGCGGGCTGAACTGAATCTGTTCTGGAAAGGTTGGGTAGGCGTGGTGGCCAGCCTCCAACCAGAGACTTCTTCCCTGGAAGAAGCCATGGAGCGTTTTCAAGCCCATGACCTTAAAGTGTTAAGCCGGGCCAGTACCAACATTAAGGAAAAGTTTAAAGCGCCTTCCTGGATTCGGCGGTTAGTGTTGGCGGCGGATAGTTTTCTCTTTGCCCGTCCCCTCCCGGACCATCCAAACGGGGAATCAGTGATTGCCGGTTATCCCTGGTTTGGCGATTGGGGCCGGGATACCATGATCGCCTTGCCGGGACTAACTCTGGTGACGGGCGGCTTTGAGAGCGCCCGCCGGATTTTAGAGACGTTTGCCGGGTTTATTGACCAGGGTCTACTGCCAAACTGGTTTCCAGGCGAAGGTGAGACACCGGAATATAATAGTGCCGATGGTGCGCTTTGGTTTATTGAAGCCTGGCGGGCTTATGTGGCGGCCACGGATGACCGAATGGCGCTCAAGCGCTGGTTTGGGGTGCTAGAAGCAATTATACGGCAATACCAACAAGGGACTCGGCATGGCATTGGCATGGACCCGGCGGATGGGCTGATTGCTATCAGGGCACCGGGGTTGCAGCTTACCTGGATGGACGCCAAGGTGGGTGAATGGGTGGTCACGCCGCGCCAGGGCAAGCCGGTGGAAATCAATGCCCTGTGGTTCAATGCTTTGTGGGCCATGGCTTCCCTGGCGGAAGCGCTGGGTCAGTCCAGTTTGCCCTACCGAGATTTGGCCATGAAAGTTCGACAAGGCTTCCAGCGTTTTATAAAGCCGGAAGGGGAGGGTTTATGGGATGTTATTGATGGCCCCGAAGGAGCGGATGGGGCCGTCCGGCCTAATCAGATTTTAGCGGTGAGCTTGCCCCATAGCCCTCTTGACGCCACCGTCCAGGCCGGGATAGTCCGCCAGTGTGGACGGGAGCTGCTATGTTCCTACGGACTGCGTTCCCTCTCGCCCGCCCATCCAGCTTATCAACCCCACTACCAGGGGGATGTTTGGGCCCGGGATGGGGCCTATCATCAGGGGACGGTGTGGGCCTGGCTGTTGGGTCATTACGCCTTGGCCCATTACCGAGTCCAGGGGGATGCAGCAGCAGCCCAGAATCTACTAACGCCTATCGGGGATCACCTTCTGGATGTCGGTCTTGGCACGGTGAGTGAAATTTTCGATGGCGCACCTCCTCATCGGCCTCGGGGAGCCCCTGCCCAAGCCTGGTCGGTAGCCTGTGTACTCCAAACCTGGTGGCAGCTTGAACAGGCTAAAGATAAATCACTAACGTAATGGGAGCGCCTTCATGGCTGAGGAAAAAATAATAGCCAGCGCCGAACAGCAACGTCTCGCCGCTCAGCGCCAGGGCCAGGAGAATTGGTCCCTATGGGGCCCTTATTTATCCGAGCGAGCCTGGGGCACCGTGCGGGAGGATTATAGTCCGGGGGGTACCGCCTGGGAGTATTTTGACCACGATCAAGCCCGCTCCAGAGCTTATCGCTGGAGCGAAGACGGCATGGGCGGTATCTGCGATGAACAACAGCGGTTGTGTTTGGCCCTGGCTCTGTGGAATGGCCGTGATCCTATCCTCAAGGAACGGGCCTTTGGTCTGACCGGCAATCAGGGGAACCATGGGGAGGATGTGAAGGAATATTATTTTTACTTGGATGGAACCCCGAGCCATAGTTGGCTGCATTATCTTTATAAATATCCCCAGGTTGAGTACCCTTACGCCCGAATTGTGGCGGAAAATGCTCGGCGAAGCCGGGAGCAGCCTACGTTAAATCTGCTGGATATGGGCGTTTTTGATAATAGCCGTTACTGGGATGTGGCGGTCCAATATGCCAAGGTGACGCCGACGCAGATCCAGATGCGGATCATGGTCCACAATCGCGGTCCAGAGGAAGCCACCCTCCACCTCTTGCCCACGCTATGGTTCCGGAATACCTGGTCCTGGGGTGGAGAAGGGGAAAAACCCCACTTGCGGGGGATCTCGGCTCCGGCGGGCGCGGAGTGGGCGGTGCGAGCCGTTCATTCCACTTTGGGAAGTTATTTTCTCTATGGGCGGCAAGCTGCCCAGGGCCTCTACACGGAAAATGAAAGCCATGCCCAGCGTTTATGGGGTCAGCCCAATCCCTCGCCCTGGGTGAAGGATGCTTTTCACCGCTATGTGATCCAGGGGGAGGAAGCGGCGGTTAACGGAGCCGAGGAGGGGACGAAATTTGCCGCCTGGCATCAAGTGACAGTGGCGGGCGGGGGGCAAGCAAGCATGGAACTCATGCTCTCGTCCCAGCCCCTGGAAACTCCTTTTGCTGGGTTTTCTGAAAGGTTAACCCAACGGCAAGCCGAGGCGGATGATTTTTTTCGACAGTTACTGGCGGAGGGAACTGACGAGGACCAGCAGATTTTGCGCCAAGCCCTGGCGGGGATGATTTGGAACAAGCAATTTTTTCATTACGATGTAGCCCGCTGGCTGGACGGGGACCAATTCCCGCCCCCGGCAAGCCGAAGGAAGGGACGTAACCGACGATGGCGGAATTTCAAGGCGGCTGCTGTGCTCTCAGTCCCCGATAGCTGGGAATTCCCCTGGTTTGCCGCTTGGGACCTTACCTTTCACTGCGGCGTACTGGCCTTGATGGATGTGGACTTCGCTAAACAGCAGATGGAGCTGCTATTGCGGGAAGATTATTTACACCCTAATGGGCAGATTCCCGCCTATGAGTGGGCCTTTGGCGATGTGAATCCGCCCGTTCATGCCGCCGGTGCCCTCAAGGTTTTTCGGGCCGAGCGGGTCCAGCGGGGCCAAGGTGATTTGGGCTTCCTGCAGCGGGTGCTACACAAACTCCTGCTGTACTATGCTTGGTGGCTCAACCGTAAGGATAGTGAAGGAAATGGCTTGTTTGAGGGCGGTTTTTTGGGACTGGACAATATTTCAGTGTATGACCGCTCCCAGCCTCTGCCGACCGGCTACCGGCTGAAGCAGGCGGATGCCACGGGTTGGATGGCCATGTTTGCCTTGAATCTCACGGTCATGGCTTTGGAAATCACCACCGAAGATCCGGATTACGAAGATATCGCCATTCAATGTTATGTTCAGTTTCTCTCGATTGCCAATGTGATCGGCGGCCATAGTGCCCATGGCCCCTCCCTATGGGATCCCAAGGATAACTTTTTCAAAGACCTTATCCTGGAGCCAAACGGCCAGTACCGGCGCATTGATGTGTTTTCCTGGGTGGGACTGATTCCCCTTTTTGCCTGCGAAATCATTGATTCCCGGCTGCTTGCCAAGGCACCCCGCTTTCAGGCTTTGCTAGAGAAATATCCAGGGGGATTTTTTGATGGTCATACGATTTGTGCTTGCCCTACGCGAGTTAATGATCGGGGTGAGCATCTTTTATCCCTGGTGGATCACATCATGTTACCCGCCCTATTGCAGCGACTATTGAGCGAGGAGGAATTCCTGTCTCCTTATGGTATCCGCAGCGTAAGCCGGCTCCATGCCACCCAGCACGATCTGGGGATGTTGCCAGGGATTGGCGAGGCGCTTATTAAATATGAGCCTGGCGAGTCGCGATCACCGTTATTTGGCGGCAACTCCAACTGGCGGGGGCCGGTATGGATGCCCACCAATTATTACTTGCTCCAGGCCCTAGAGAAATTTCATCGTTATCTAGGGGATAATTTTAAAGTCCCTGCGCCATGCCTCGGGGGCCAGGAATTGACCCTGCAAGAGATTTCTCGCTTGCTGGCCGATCGCTTGGCGAATATCTTTCGCCGCTCGCCCCAGGGTGACCGGCCCCTCTTTCCGGCGGATAGTCCCTTCCAAAATGATCCCCACTGGCAGGATTTGCTGCTATTTTGCGAATATTTCCATGGCGAAACCGGGCAAGGTTTAGGGGCGGCCCATCAGACTGGCTGGAGCGGATTAGCCGCTAATTTAATCCTGCGCCATTACCGCAAGGACATTCCCTTGTTCTGGCGTAAAAAAGAAATGGAGCATTGAGAAACGCTAAGGAGAAATGTCCCAGTATGGTGGAAAATGGTATGGGGAGAATTCGTATGCTGCGGTGTGCGCAAGCCAGAAAAATAGTACGAATAAACGGTTCTTGCGACCCGGAAAATACGGTTCCGGTAATCTCTATACCTTGTTTGGAGTATCATGCCTGCGATATGATGCCGCCCTATGGGATCCCCCCTTGTTTAGGAGAAGACAAATGAAATCAATTAAGCTGATCATCTTATTAGCCTGTTTTGGAAGCTTCGCTCTCTACGGGAATGCTTATGCCATAGATGGAAAATCCTACAATGGCAGTTATTGCACTCATTACTATGGCGCTCAGGCGGGAGATTTCAGTTATCAAGTAGATGGAATCAAAAATAATGCCAACGCTGGACGGTATATTTCCTGCCCTGTCCTGGTGGATCAGGTTGGCAATATTGAGGGTACTGATAAGGCAGTATTGTATTACACGGGGACAGGTATGGTTAGTTGTGTGCTCTATAGTCAGAATGCTGATGGTTCGACGCGCCAGTCTAGAACAGGTAGCCGTACTAATAGCGGTTGGCTCTCCATCCCGAATATCACCAGTGATGATTATTGGGGTAGCTATTCGATGTACTGCTACCTTCCCCCCCAAGGTGTCTTGAATACTATCTGGATAGGTGAAAAGAATACTCAATAATAACTAGCCAAAGTTGCCCCAAAATCTATTGGGGCAGGCAGGCAAGTATTAGGTGGTACATTTCCCATTATTAAGAGAGAGTTGAGATAGAGAAGAGCATCATGAAGGCATCCCGCTTCCTGACCATTGCTATTGCTGGCGGACTTGCTACATTATCCATAATTGTTTATATCACTTTATTTAGTACTCCAGCCGATGTAACTTCGCTTCCGGGCAAAATAATGTTAACGGAGGAGAGTGTAAACAATGATTACGGCGGTGGGACTGCCCTCATGGCTTTGAAAAAAGATGTGGCTCGACTCAACGCGGAATTAGCCGCTTTAAAGCAAACCAGCATTGATTCGAGCCGTTTGCAGCAAGAAATAGTGAAGCTAAAGGAAGAAGTTGTGGTTTTGCGGGGAGGAGTTGAAAGCCTTCCTGGTAAAGGTGAATACGGTAGTAATGCAGAGAATGAGGTGGATTCCCCCGCTTCGGCGCAGCTTACTGAGCAAGATATGGTCGCGGCTGCTGAGGAAGAGGATTATAAATACCGCAAGCGCATGGAAATGATGGAACGTGTTTTTTTATCAGAGAATATTGATCCTCAATGGTCAACTAAGACGAGCGGCCTGATTACCCAGTATTTAGAGAATGAAAACCAGGTAAAAGCTAACTTAGAGGATGTGGATTGTCGCGCAACTTTATGTCGCGTTGCTGTCAATCATCAGGATGCTACCGTCGCTGAGGAATTTCAACTTCAGTTTCCCATGCAAATGGCTGAGGCGCTGCCTCAGATCAATTATCTCTATGAACAGCAAGCGGATGGGAGTGTCCGCATGGTGATGTACTTAGCCCGAGATGGTTATGATTTACCCCAAGTAAAACATCTCGATCAAGAAAGAGTTCAATGACGGAAAGTTATTTCTAATAACACTTTCATAGTTATTCCGCTTATGCAGAGCGGTGGTGGGGATGGGTATTATAAGCTTGATAGACTTGAAGAAATCTTGAAAATCTGCCTCTCCTCATTAAAGCCAGCTTGGCATTTACTCCCCTTCTATTTCTATTGAGCCTATCTAAAGGGCACTGTGTAATTTATCTATAGTATTTGTATTGACATGCCTATTAATATGATAGAAAATCTAAAGAATAATCATTAGCAATTAAATCATTACTTTCTATATTTTTTAAAAGCAAGATGCCCAAATCATTTCATTCCAATAATAAGCGGCGTGTTTTACCCATCGTTAATTTTTTGCTTATGGGGGGGATTCTTCCAGGCAGTGCATTGGCACAGGACACTCCAGAGGAAAGCGTAGGACTGGAGCAGATGGTGGTTACGGCGACCCGTACTGAAACCCCCATTTCCCAACTGACTCGTTCAATAACGGTGGTGACCAACCAGGAGATCCAGCAACAAGCGGGCCTAGCCCGAAATTTGGGCGATGTCCTAGCGAAAACCGTGCCGGGCCTTGGTCCTAGCTCAGAGGCACTGTCCTCTTTTAGTCAGACATTGCGGGGCCGTGATTTCCTGGTGTTGATTGATGGTATTCCCCAGTCTACCCCCTTGCGATCATCCAGCCGGGATCTCAACACCATTGACGTGGACGCGATAGAACGCATCGAAGTGATACGGGGAGGGACCGCAGCCTATGGCTTTGGCGCGGCTGGGGGGCTTATCAATATCATTACCAAGAAGCCCGCTAAAGAGGCTCTGGCGGGCTATTCTCAAGCTAGCGTCCGCGTTTCAACCGAGCACCTGGATGATTCCGCCGCTTGGCAAACCACCCAGCGCGTTTCCGGCACCAAGGATAATATTGATTACTTGGCTTCCGGAACCTTTATTCAGCGCAATGGCTACTTCGATGCTGATGGTGATCGCATTCCTCCCGATCCCCTCGGCAACCAGGGTGGACTAGCGGATACTAATGAATACAATATATTAGGTAAATTCGGCTTCAATTTCGATCAAGATCGCCAGCGTTTGCAGTTTCTTGTTAACCATTTCAATATCAAGCAAGACACGGATTTTACCTTCGCCTTCGGCGATCCGAATCAGGGTATTAAAACACCCGCTGTGCCAGGCAGTTTCAACGCTGCTGATCCCGGTACTACCAATACCCTTGCTAGCATGCACTACATTAACCGTGACTTGCTGGGTAGCCACGTTAAGCTCAATGCTTACTATGGGGATTTGACTGCGCGTTTTTCCAAATTTCCTGGTTTTGCCCAGACTGAAATTCAGTCACAAAAATATGGCACCCGCTTGACCATTGATACGCCCCTGGCTGTGCGGGATTATGATTTTAGCCTCATTTGGGGGATCGACTTTCTGCGGGATGAGACCGTGCAGGCGGGCATAGATGGTCCCACGGTGGTTCCGAATATGCAGGAAAATGCTCTCGCGGGCTTTCTGGAATTGGAATTGCCGTTGAGCGACCTTGGCCTGCTGCGAGGGGGTTTTCGATATGAACATATTTCAGTGGATATTGACGATATAGTCAATCGGGGTGGCACGCTTGTGCGGGGTGATACCCTAAATTACGGCAAACCCCTTTTCAATGCCAGCGCCGTATTTTATCTGACTGATGAAATTGAGGCATTTGGGAGTTTTTCCCAGAGCTTTTCGGTGGCGGATATTGGTCGCGCTATCCGGGATGCGAACTCATCCATTACTAGCGCTGGCCAACTTGAATCCAATGCACAGAAGGTCAACAGTTACGAAATCGGCTTGCGGGGCGGCAGAGGCCCGCTACAAGCTTCCGCTGCCGGTTTCTACAGCACCTCCAATAACGGGACGACTTTTAACCGGGATCTGAGTATCGTGAAACAGCCTGAGCGCATCTGGGGCGCTGAGGGCACTCTGGCTTACCGCTTCAACTCCCAGTGGAATACCGGTGGCACTGTTACCTGGGTAGCCGGTGAAGTGGATCTCAATGATGATGACGACTATGAAGAAGATTTACCCAACACGCGCGTTCCACCGGTGAAATTGACTGGTTTCCTGGAATATAGCCCCTGGTCCTGGTGGGATAACCGAATGCAGGTGCTGTATGTGGGTGATCGAAGCCCGGATTCGACTCAATTCGGCGGCGGTGAGGTGGATGACTACACCATCGTTGATTTGATCAGCCGCTTTAAAGTGGGGCCAGGTTATTTGGGCGTGGCGGTGAAAAACTTGCTCAATAACGATTATTTCCCCCTTGTTAGTCAAGCTGGCCGTTTACCCTATGCTTTCTCTACAGGTCCAGGCCGCACCGTCCGCATCAGCTATGCGCTGAATTGGTAGAAAAACACACGTTTATTTACGGACATGTCTCGTTTGCTGCAGAAAACGCATCTCTGGATTGGGTTGATGGCTGGAGCATTATTTTGTATTTCCGGACTCTCCGGCAGCGTGCTGGTATTCGATGATGAACTCGATGCTTATTTTAATTCGGAACTTTGGCAAGTCGAACCCCAACCTGGCCCCATTCGGCTGAATGAAGCAACCACTAAGATTCGGTCTGCGTTTCCAAGTTCTGTTTTGCTGTATGTACGTTTGCCCCGCGAGCCCAATCACAGCATCGAATACTGGGTAAAGGACGAGGCGCTGCAGCGGGTTTATATTGATCCTTGGCGTTTGGATATTCTCGGCGTTCGAGGAGAGCATGCCGGGCTGCTGGGATTTCTACATGATCTGCATGTGCATTTATTAGCAGGAGCACAAGGTCTACTCGCTAATGGCATACTGGGCCTGATCCTGCTGTTGATGGTTGTAACCGGGCTGTGGCTTGCCTGGCCTGGCTGGCGGCGGTTATTGAAGACCTTGCGCCTACCTCGCACGGAGGCGCGGGTAGTCCGCTGGTTTGCGCTCCATCGTTCGGTGGGTCTAATTTCATTATTGCTACTTTTTAGCAGCGCTCTAACGGGCGCGGCCATGGTTTTTCATGAACAGGCCAATGCCGCACTGATTGCTCTGTTGGGTGGTCCGGGTTTGCCGGAGCCGCCGCACATTGAATCTTCCCCTTTGCAGTCCCTATCGAAATCGCCAGCCGAGCTACTTAACATAGCGGAAGCGGCCATGGGGGATGAAAGGGCTACCTGGCTCCAGTTTCCGGTACAGCCGTCAGTCCCTTTTATTGTCAGGCTAAGGCATCCAGATAATCCGCACCCGAATGGTACCAGCTACGTGGCCTTGGATGCCGCCACTGGTGAAGTACTCATGGCCCACGATGAGGCACGCGGTGGTCCTGGCCAGCAGCTAGCAGATCTCAAGTATCCTCTGCATATTGGGACTGCTCTGGGCTTGCCGGGCCGTTTAGTCGTGTTGGTGGCAGGCATGGTGCCGACATTGCTGTTTGTTACCGGGGTCTATACCTGGTGGCGGAAGGGGCGGAGGCGTCGGGCCCGGTTAGACAAGTTACCCTCGCCATCAAGCTTTTAAACTGCTTGCTTCCATAGACTATTTCTAATGGCCCAGCAAAAAGAACCTTCGGATCTGAGAAGGGCGTTTGAGGTTTGTAAGGGCTCTTTTTTTTCGGTGGGCTTTTTCAGCCTATTCATTAACCTGCTCATGCTGGTGCCGCCCCTTTACATGCTGCAGGTCTATGACCGCGTCATTATTACCCGCAGCGAAGAGACTTTGCTAGTACTGACTCTGGTGGTGATCTTCCTGTTTTCTATTCTGGGTGGACTGGAGTTAGTGCGTTCACGAATTCTCATTCGTATGGGTAATCGTCTCGATACCTTAATCAGCGGGCGCCTCTATCGTGCCATGTTCCAGCGTAGCGTATTGAGCCAGGGGCGGCAGACGGCGCAACCACTTAGCGATTTGACCCAGCTCCGCCAGTTTCTGAGCGGCAATGGGCTGTTCGCCTTTTTCGATGCTCCCTGGGCGCCTATCTACCTGGGAATACTTTACCTTTTCCATCCTTGGCTGGGATACTTTGCTACTGGCGCGGCTGTTATTTTGTTGTCCTTGGCCATCATCAACGAAAAGGCCACCAAGGCGTTGTTGGCCTCGGCCAATAGGGACCATATCAAGGCCCAGGAGCTAGCCAGCAGTAATCTGCGGAATGCAGAGGTGCTCCATGCCATGGGTATGTTGCCGGGTCTTATGGGGCGCTGGGCTGGCAAGCATCATACCTTTTTGGCCCAGCAGTCCCAAGCCAGTGATCGGGCTGGCACACTGACTAATCTCTCCAAGATACTGCGGCTGCTGTTTCAGTCGCTGATTCTCGGCTTGGGCGCCTGGCTGGTGCTTCAAGGTAGCCTAACCCCCGGGATGATGATTGCCGGTTCGATCCTCATGGGCCGCGCCTTGGCGCCCATTGATCAGATGATGGCCAGTTGGCGGAGCTTTGCTAACTGGCGCGGCGCTTATCAACGTCTCCATGATCTTTTTGAGCAGACGCCAAAAGAATCCCGTCCCATGTCGTTGCCAGCGCCCCAGGGGGAGATCGCATTGGAAAATGTAACAGCTGCGCCGCCTGGTGTTCCCATGGCGACTCTCCGTAGCCTTAATTTTACAGTGGCCAAGGGGGAGCATATCGGCATCATTGGACCTAGTGCCTCTGGCAAGTCGACCTTGGCCCGGGTACTGCTGGGAATCTGGCCAGCGCAGGTTGGCAAGGTGCGTCTCGATGGGGCTGACATTGCCCAGTGGAGCCGGGATGAAGTGGGCCCTTTTATCGGCTACTTGCCCCAGGATATCGAGCTATTCGACGGCACTATCAGTGAGAATATTGCCCGTTTCGGTGATATTGACTCGAGCAAGGTGGTGGCCGCGGCTAAAAAGGCTGGCATACATACCATGATCCTTAAATTGCCTAATGGCTATGATACCTATATCAGTGCTTCTGGCGGGGCGCTTTCCGGGGGGCAGCGTCAGCGCGTGGGTTTGGCGCGAGCGCTTTATGGCGATCCTGTTCTGGTCGTTCTTGATGAACCCAACTCAAACCTTGATGATACTGGCGAGCGCGCCCTAGGGCAGGCGCTCATGCAGCTTAAGGCCGAAGGGGTTACGTTATTTGTGATCAGCCATCGTCAAAGTATCCTTAGACAGGCGGATAAGCTGCTCATGCTCAGGGAGGGACAGCTCAGTATGTTGGGTCCTCGTGATCGGGTGCTAGCCCAGCTTGCCAAGACTAATCTGGCGAAGGGTGGAAAGCCGGCGGTCAGCCGTCTAGCAGCCATCCAGGGCAGGGGCATAAGTAGTATGGATTCGCCGCCTCGGGAACAAGATTAAATGAAAAATATTCCCTTACACAGGTTTGATACCGGCCCGTCCCGGCAAAAGGTCATGACCCCATCCGTATCAGACCAGCTGCTTCCTACCTCTGATAAATATTACCGACGGCTGGGGATGGTCATTCTGCTATTCGCCTTTGGCGGTTTTGGAGGCTGGGCTCTTACCGCCGATCTTGCTGTTGCCGTCGTTGCTACAGGAGCGGTTTCCGTGGAATCGTTTAAAAAAACCATTCAGCATCTTGAAGGGGGAATCGTCGAAGAGATATGGGTTCAGGATGGCGATCAGGTGGAAGCTGGAAATACCTTGCTGGTCCTCGATAAAACCCGGGTGCTATCCCAACTGCAAATAGCGCGCATGCAGTACTTGACCAGTGGAGTTGCCAGGGTGCGTTTGCTGGCCGAGCAGCGGGGGGCTCGTTCCATCGAGTTTTCCGAAGCCTTGCGCAATAGTCGTTTTCCCCGTGTTAAAGAAGTGTTAGCTGTTCAGAAGGCCCTATTTCAGGCCCGCCGCGAAGCACTTGCAGAAACCCTCCATGGGTTTGACGAGCAGATTTCGCAGATGAAAGAGCAGATTGACGGTCTGCAATCCATGATTAAGGTAAGCCAATCCATGGCAGCCTCACTGAGGGTAGAAGCCAAGGACTTACGCCGTTTGTTCAAGGAGGGCTTTGTAAGTAACCAGCGGCTACGCGAGCTGGAGCGGAAAATTCTGGGGATTCAGGGGGAAATTGCCCAGTATCGCTCGGAGATCGTGCGCCTGCAGTCCCGGATCAGTGAAAACCAGACTCAGAAGCGGCTTGAGCAGCAAGAATTTCAGAAAGAGGTTGGCGAGCAACTGCGCCAGGCTCAGGCTAGCATTGCCGATGCCGAAGAGCGCATGACCGCACTTGAGGAACAAATCAAACGCACGACCATCACCGCCCCTGTTACTGGCACGGTGGTTGGGATGGCGGTACATACGCTTGGCGCCGTGATTCGCCCTGGCGAGCCGGTTTTGTCTATTGTGCCTTCGGGAGGTGATTTCGTGGTCGAAGCGCGTATTCCTGATCGAGATATTGATAATATCTATACCGGGCAGTATGCGGAGATTCGTTTCAGTGCTTTCAACCAACGGTTGACCGATGTCATTGAAGGTAAGGTCGTGCATATCAGCGCCGACGCCTTCGAGGATGAAATCACCGGCGAACGTTACTACAAGGCGCGTATTAAGGTGACGGCGACAGGTGAGAAGAACATGAACCGCAATATACAACTGCTCGCCGGCATGCCGGCTGAGGTCATGATCAGGACGGGTGAACGAACCTTTGCCAGTTATGTGGCCAAACCTATTGCCGATATGCTAGCACGGGCCATGCGGGAGGAATAATAGTGTGGCGGTGGCGGTGGCGGGGCAGGCGTGTATAATTAAATAAAAATTTTTAATACAAATGCTAATTACTATTGTTAATATTATTATTGCTGCGAGAAAATAAATAATTTTAAAGCGATCTGGTGGTGGCATGTCGTTCCAATCTTCGCGGCATTACTCCCTATGGCATGTCCCCCGGAAAGCATTATTTTAAAAAACTAGGAGTTAACAAATGGCTGATTTTTTGCACGAAGGTAGCGGTTTAGTTTTCGGCACCGAGGAAAATGATGTGATACGGACTTCTGGACCCTCAGTGGTATTTGCCGGTGCTGGCGACGATGGTGTTAGGATGGGTTATTCCAATGATATTGCCTATCTGGGAGAAGGCGATGATGTGGCCTATGTGGAAGCAGGCAATGATCTGGTCTTCGGCGAAGCCGGTGATGATCTTATTTATGGGGGCAGCGGCAATGATTGGCTTGATGGGGGCGAAGGTGATGATTTTCTATGGGGTGGCGAAGGCAGCGATCAACTCTTTGGCAAGGAAGGAGACGATGCCATTTACGGCGTGACCGGGACGAATGCGCTCTATGGCTCTAATGGTAATGATCTGATTATGGGGGGCGATCAATCGGATGTCATTTTTGCTGGCGAGGATGATGATGTCGTGCTGGGCGGAGACGGTGGCGACTGGATTTCCGGTGGCTCGGGTCATAACCAAATTTATGGTCAGGGGGGGGACGATATTATCTATGGTAACTACTCCGGCGATCCCGAGAACTCCAACGAGATCTTCTATACTGGCAATGATGGCACTGATACGGTGAATAGATTCAACGCGGAAACCGATCAGTTCATCATTTCCGCTAATATCAACGGTACAGACATTCAGAGCGCTGACGACTTTTCATCCCGGGTAAGTGACTATACTGATGAATCAGGTGATGAGTCCGTAGCCGGATCTATGATTGATTTGGGAGCTGATAACGGCATTCAACTGGTTGGAATTGAAGCGAGTGAAGTTACCGCTAATCTTCCCGATTATTTCACTGTTGCCTAAATCTAGTGGTATATGCTTGGCGCGGATTTTTCGCGCCAAGCCCTCTCTAGTTTAAGTTAGCTTCTATCCTCTCTCCACCCTAAGCTCCGACGCGTCCCTACGCTGTTTTACTTCGCCCGTTTGTTATAGGCAGGGAGTCGGAGTCGTAGTGTATTCAAGCACTCTTTAAGTTGAATTCAGGCGCCGGTGGCCAATGCTTGTCGCAGTTTGGCTCCGGCTGGAATAGCCATAAGCGCAAGGACCGCTGCAGTGACAAGGGGCAGATGGGTAGCAATTTCAAACAGGGGACCTGCTGCCGTGACGCCAAGCAAATGCCCAAGGATGCGGGCGGTGTAGAGATCGGCGCCTGCCTGTGCTTGAGTGTGCAGGCTGCGGTTAGCGGCAGCGCCAGCAGCTGAAGCGGGCAGTATCAGCGCAAGGGAAATGGCCATTAACGCCAGGCCGGCAGGTAGGGCCGGCGGATAAGCGGCGGCAAGGGCCGTACCCAGTGCCATGCCTACGGGTGCCCATATTAGCAGAGAATAGGGATTAAGGCGGTAATGGAGGCTAACGAGTTGGGTAATCACCATGCAAGCGGCTATACCTGCAAGAAGCAGGGCTGTATACACCGGTGCGTGGCTAAGGACGATATTCCATTCAGTAGATAGGTAGGGGCCAATGATAAATTCCGCAAGCCCCAGACTCATGTGGATGAGCACTACTGGCAGCGCAATAGCTGCTTCTGGCCATCGATTTACCGGCACGGTGAATGCCATATCCTCTTGGGAGACAACTTCATGGGGCAACAGCAGTCGGGCGATAAGCGGCAGAATTACCAGCAGGACGAGTATTCCCTCCGGCCAATGCATAGCTAGTACCGCCGCCGTTAAGGGAATGAGTACCCGGCCAGCATTCGCGGTAGCACTCATGCGTGTCAGTGCTCCATGGCGAGCATGTTCAGGGTATTCACTCGCTAGCCAGGCATGGGTTGTGGGGAACACGCCTGAAGCAGTAAGCCCGTAGGTTAACCGGGCAGCGAATAATATCCCTGCTAACGTTATCGTCCCGATCAATCCTAGCGCACCAGCGAATAAGGCAACGACAAAAATCATCTGGCTAATTGCCGCAGCGAGTAAGAGCCGGCCCAACAATCGGCGACGTTGCCCTCGTATCACCCGCCGTGGCCAAACATAGCCACCTACCAAGAATCCGAGGGCCGCGAGCCCTAATATGGGGCTTAGCTGCCCAATGTTGAGCTCAGTAAGCGCGAGGATAATCGGCAACGCAATTACCAGCAGGCTTTGTGTAGCTCCGGTACAAGCAACAGGTAAGGCAAGGGCGATAGGCGAAACAGGCGGGGTAAGGTGTTGACTCATAGGGGTGCGTTCAGATTTAGGCTAAAGAATGTAGGAATTTATTAAAAGATAATGTAAGCTATTCGTATTAGCAATACGTAAATGCTGGTCTTTATGCTTTAACAGTAGTCTGGTGAGAATGAAGCGTAAGGAGACAGGTTAAATCGCTTAGGAATGGATGAATAACAAAAAGTCCGAATTAAATACACTTGCGGAAAAACACTCCGTTACAGCCCTTATCAATTCTTTTTTGAGGGAGTGTGATGATTTTGAAATAAAAAATAGCAAGATTATATTTAGAAATGGTGATAAAACCTTGAATATAGCCCTTGAGAAGTATTCAAGGGTAGGAAATCATGCTTATTTAAATGACTTTTATGAGATTCTAGGAAACAAAAGAACCCCCCTGAGTTTTAAATATTTTGTGCAAGAGTTCCTCAGATGGATAAATAAGCATGATGAAATACCAGGACTTTATCAAAGAATTCTGGAGAGCAATGATAATATTGCTCAAATACTCCATTATAGGGAACAAGACTATAGAAAACTTTTCAAGAAAAAATTCTTGTCCTTTATTGAAGCAGAGCAGGCGTTATTGCTTGGGCATAACTTTCATCCATGCCCAAAAAGTAAAGAGCAGTTTAGCCAGGAAGATCACCGCTTATATGCGCCAGAATTTAGAGGAAGTTTTCATTTGAAATGGGCGTTCTTGAATAAAGAACATCTTCTTCAAAAGAATTCAGCGTATTTTAATGATCTACATTGGTATGTAGATCTTTTTAAAGAAGATCATAAAACAGTTATCAAGGACGGATATATACCGTTCCCTTTTCATCCTTGGCAGTTTAAATCACTAACTAACCATAAGGAGATTAAAGATTTAATAAAAGATAAGAATTTAATTCCCATTGAAAAGAAAGGATATTTAAAATGGAAGGCGACAAGTTCACTAAGAACTATTTACTGTGAAAATAGCTCTTATATGCTTAAATTTTCCCTGTCGCTGAGAATCACTAATTCCGTTAGACATTTGCAAGAAGCCGAGATCGTTAGAGGGCTTCAAGTTCATGATGTAATGAATTCCAGTAATGGGAAGGATTTTCTTAATATAAATAAAAATTTTCATATCTTATGCGAACCCTCCTTTCTTGCTATCAAAGGGAAATTCAATAACCTTCTTATAGAAACAATTGTACTCATACGAGACAATCCTTTTAGAGGAAAAATGTTGTATGAGGCCATTGTTTTATCGACGATAACGCAGGTTGATCCTTATCTAGAAAAAGGGTTTTTTTCATCACGTAAAATTGATGCTATAAAATGGTTTAATCTTTATCTTAAATATGTACTT